>JBQCJR010000515.1:0-11356 GCA_051952595.1 Kofleriaceae bacterium | reverse complement strand
CCTTGAGCGTGGTGTCGCCCTCGACCTCGACCTTCTGCTCGACGTCCTTGTAGCCGGACGCCTTCACCGCGACCTTCACTTCCTTCTTGTCCACGCCGTCGAGCGGGATCTCGAGCATCATGCCGGTGATGTCCTTGCCGTCGACGGTGATCTTCGCGGTCGACGCGACCGACTCCGGCTTGATCTCGACGGTGAGCTTGGCGATCTCCGGCTGCGGAGGCACGGGCGCGGCGCTACCGGCCGCGGGCGCAGCCGAACCTGCCGCCGGCGCTGCCGAGCCTGCCGCCGGCGCCGCAGAACCCGCGGAACCGGATCCCGCGTCGTCCGCCGAGCCCGCCGCGGCCACCGCGTTGCTGCCGGCCGCCGAACCATCGGCCTTCGGCGACGTGGGCATCCGACCCTCGAGCACCGACTTGGGCGGCTTCAGATCGCCGCTCGCGGTGAGATCGCGATCGTCCACGACCTCCTTCGGCTTGGTCACGGTGGGCGCCGCGATCGCCTCGTCCTCGCCGGTGCCGAGGCCAAACAGCAGGCCGCAGAACACGCCGACGGCGAGCCCCGCGGACACCACGATCGGCACCGCCTTCGAGGTCCCGCGCCGAACTGGCCGCGGCCCCGGACCGGGCCCGGGACCAGGCCCCGGACCGGTGCCCATCGGACCACCCGGACCACCGGGGCCCATCGGACCTCCCATCGGACCACCCGGTCCCATCGGACCACCCGGCCCCATCGGACCGCCTGGACCACCGGGGCCCATCGGACCGTTCGGACCCATCGGCCCGTTCGGACCCATCGGCCCGCCCGGGCCCATCGGAGGCTGCATCGGATACCCTGGATTCGCCATACGCGTGTCGACTCCTTAGAAGCGGCCCAGCACGGTCAAACCGCTGGCGTCCGATTGGACCCACGGCGCCACGTCGACCTTGGTCGCGACCGCCTCGCGCCGCGCGCGCGCGCGACGGGCGACCGAATCGGTGCGCTCGGCGGACGAATTCCGCTGCGACGGCCGGTACTTGACGAAGTACCAGTACGCCGTGAACCCGGCGGCGACCACCCCGCCGACCATCGCGGCGTCGGAGATCAGCGCGAACCGCTCGCCCTTGGTCTTGGCATCGGCGCGCTCGCTCGCGGTCGAAGTGGCGCCGGTGTAGGTGTTGTGCTGCCCGAGCGCGAGCAGGCCAGTTGCCGTCGCGACGCCCACCGCGGCGATCGTGAGGCCGCCGCCGATGTAGAGCGGCAGCCGCGACCGTGGGCTTGCGACCGTCGCGGTCTGGGGCTGCTCGAGGTCGTTCGGCTCCGGCGGCTCGACGATGATCTTCACCGCGTCGAGCTCGATCGCGCGCTCGCTCTCCGAGCCCGCCTCGACCTTGAGCTCGGACTCCTTGGGCTGGAACCCATCGGCCGCGAACGAGAACGTGTACGTGCCCGGCATCAGCACCAGCGGCTCGGTCATCGGCGCCTTGCCCACCTCGTTGCCGCCGAGCGAGATCGTCGCGCCCTCGGGCGCCACGGTGAGCGTCACCATGCCGACCTTGGTCGAGACCTCGTCGAACTTGGCGGTCGCCTTCTTCAGCACGTCGGGGCGGATCCCCGACTGCGCCTTGATCACCACGCGGTAGTGCTTCGCCGCGAGGTCGTGCTTGCCGAGCTTGTCCTCGGCGTCGCCGAGCAAGTAGTACGTGTTGAGATCGTCGCCGACCTCGATGGACTTCTCGAACGCGGTGACCGCGTTCGCGTACTGCACCTTGGCGTCGTCGTGCTTCTGCCTGCGCGCGAGGTAGTCGCCCTTCTGCACCAGCTGCTGGCCGGCGGTGAGCCACTTGCGCGCGGCCTTCGGATCCTTGACCACGGCGGGCACCTCGGCCTTGGCCTCGGCGGCAGGTGGATCGGCGGGCGCGTCGCCCTCCATCTCGATCTCGCCGCCCTCGTCGGGCGCGGGTTGCGCGCCGGCGGGCGACGCGGCGAGCGCGAGCAGCAACAGCGAAACGAGTGGGCGGCCTCCCATGACCGAGCAGTGTACTACGGCGCGTCGCGCTTCGTCGGCTGTGCGGCGCCGAGCTTGGCAAGGTACTCGAGCGAGCGCAGCGGCCGGCCGACCAGCCCGCCGATCATCGAGACCAGCGCGTCGCGCCCGGCGGTCCGGTCGGCGGGGGCGAACCGCGGGTCGGTGTCCACGGCGCGGGCCGCCGCGGGGGTGTCGAGCGCCAGCACCGCCTGGAGGTAGGCGCGCGTGCTCGGCTCGAGCTGGCGGACCCCGGCAGCCCGGCTGCGCGCCGCGCACCGGCGGCACACCGCGCCGCCGCGCCCGGGATCGAACACAGCGCCATGCTCGAGGTCCGGCTCGCCACACGCCGCGCACGCCTCGAGCGCCGGGCGGTGCCCTGCCAGATCGAGCAGCGCGAGCTCGACCGCGCGCAGCGCCCCCGGTGACGGCCCGCCCTCGGCGAGCACGTCCCACAGCGCGACGATCACCTCGAGCGCGTGTGGATCGGGCGACTCGGGCGGCAGCAGCGAGCCGACCAGCTCGGCGACGTAGCTCGCGTGCGCGACCGCGACGACATCGCTCGCGAGCCGGGTCCACTCGCGGACCAGCTCGCCGCCGTCGAGGCTCCACAGATCGCCGCGCGGCCGGCGCCCGAGCTGGTACCTGCCCAGCACGAGCAGCGACAGCGTGCCTGCGAACCGCCGCTGCGACTTGCGCGCGCCGCGCGCGACCGCCGAGACCCGGCCGTGGGCGTCGGTGTACAGCGTGACCAGGAGGTCCGATTCGCGCAGCGGCGTCGTGCGCAGGACGACGCCGAGGCAGCCGTCGGCCATCCGGCCTTCTCAGCCGATCATCAGCGACGGCGCATCGACCTGGGTCACGCCGTCGCCGCTCGAGCTCGGGCGGCGCATCAGGTACGACAGCGTCAGCGTCGCGGCGATCAGCAGCAGGATCACGGCGAGGGTCAGCCCGCCCTGGCGGCCCGAGCGATCCTCGCGATCCAGCAGGATCGGCGGCAGGAACGACCGGCGCTGCGCGTTGGTCAGCACCGACTTGGCCGCGGCGCGCTCCTCGATCTCCTGCTCGGCGCTCTCGGGATCAGCGTCGTCGATCACCAGGCTCGGGACGACCGGCAGCGCCGAGGTCGCGACGCGTGGGCGGCGCCACGGTGCGCTCTGCGTGATCGGCGGCATCTTCGGCTGCCAGGTCGCGGTGGCGATCGGCTCGTCGTCCAGCGCCGCAGCGGCCGGCTCGGTGGTCACCTCGGGAGAGATCGCCTCGGCGGAGATCGCCTCGGCCGAGATCACCTCGGCGGAGATCACCTCGATCGCGGGCGTCGCCGCAGGCTCGGAGATCACCTCGACCGGTGCGACCGGCTCCGCAGCCGCGACCGAGATCTCCTCGTCCTGCACCACCGGCGTCGCCTCGGCGGGCGTCCCGTTGGCCATGCCCTTGCGCTTGTTGCGGCCCTTGCCACCGCGGCGGCCGCGCTTCTTCTTCGAGCCAGTGGCCGGCGCAGCGGCCTCCGCGTCGGCAGCCACGGCCTCGGCCTCGGCATCCGGCGCGGCGGGCGCAGCGATCGGCGCCTCGACCGACGGCGCAGCGGCCTCGACGACCGGCTCCTCGACAGCGGGCTCGGAGATCGACGCCTCGACGGCGGTCGCGGCGGGCAGATTCTGGAGGCTTCCCGCGGCGATCTCGTCCGGCGAGATCTCGTCCAGCTGCACCGGGGAGATCGCCCCGAGGTGCTTGGGCGCCGCGGCGCGCGCCGTTCCGGGGGCGAGATCGGCCATCGCCTCGACGACCGCGCGCGCGGCGACCGGCGCCGCGGTGGAGATCCCGCCGTTCGCGCACGCGGCGTAGCGACGCAGCGCCTCGGCCTCGTCGAGCCCGACGCACTTCGCGACGCTGCGCACGAAGCCGCGCACGAACACGTCGGCCGGCAGCCCATCGAGCTTGCCGCTCTCGAGCCGCTCGAGGATCCGCTGCTGGATCTTGGTGACCTTGGCGACCTGCTCGAGGCTCATCCCGCGGTGGGCGCGGCCCGCGCGCAGCCACAGCGCCAGACTCATACGCGCATCGACAACCGTTCCCGAACGAGGGCTCACGTTGCTGTCGCTGCGTTCAGATCGGCGCTCCATGGATCTCCGCTATGGGCGCGCCACCGTCGCTGCGGCGCCCAGCGCGCCACCGTCGGCGCGGCACTGCGAGGCGATGCAACTGCGAGGCGAGATCTTGAGGCACGCGTCGCGGGCGCGCCGCGCATCCTCCACAAGCCCTTGCTGCATCCTCGTCTTCATCAGGTACAGGCTGGCTTCCTGGGACCCGCAGGACGGATCTTCGGACGCCGTCTGGAAAAGTTCCGCAGCTTTTTCCCACTCCTCCCGACCGAAGTAAACCCTTGCAAGACGATAAGTGGCCACGCACATGTTGGGCTGGAACTGCACCGCCTGTCGCAGCTGCTTGGCGGCCTCGACATCCTTGCCCTGGTGGAACAGCGACCACCCGAGATGTGCCCGTGTCAGCGCGGGACTGTCGAGCCGCGCAGGGTTCTCGAGGGCACGTTGCAGGGCATTCTCGGCCGCCGCGTAGTCCTCGAGGAGATTCAGGACGATGCCGCGGTTTGCCCACGCCTCGCCGTAGTCCGGAGTGGTCCGGGTCGCGCGCTCGAAGTCCTCGCTGGCGTGGCGCAGGTGGAGGTCGAGATCTCGCTGGGTCGACTCGGCGTCGATCCCGGTCAGGCACGACTCGATCTCGAGGGTGCGCTGGGTGTCGATCGCCCGCACGACGTGCACCAGCCCGCGCACCACGTACGCCTCGTCGTTGCCCGGGTTCAGCGCGAGCGCGCGGTTGGACTCCATCTCGGCCGCCTCGAGCTGGTGCTTGCGCAGGAAGTCCTTGGCGAGGTCGAGCCGGGTCGCGCTCTTGGCGGCGTCGCGCTCGCCCGCCTTGGGCACGCCGCAGCCCGCGAGCGCGAGGCTGGATAGAATCACAAGGAATCCAGACGTGTTAGCCCACACGACCACGACCCTATCCGCGGCCTCTCGCCCGGGGCAAAATTTTTGTGCCCACCGCGCCGCCGATATAGAACCGCTTCGATGAGCGACGCACCCGGGCCGATCTCTCCCACCGCGACGCCGACGATCGCGGGCCTCTACGCCGAGCAGTTCCTGCCAGAGGCGGCGCCCCGCGGCGTCGTGGTGATCACCCACGGCTACGCCGAGCACTGCGGGCGATACCGCGAGCTGGCGCATGTGATCGTCGACGCCGGCTGGGCCGCCGTCTCGTACGACGTGCGTGGTCACGGCCGGTCGCCCGGCCCCCGCGGCTACATCGACCGGTTCGGCACGTACCTCGACGATCTCGCGGCGGTCCACGCCGCGGCCCGCGCCCTGGTCCCCGCTGGCGCGCCGCTGGTGCTGCTCGGCCACTCGCACGGCAGCCTGATCACGCTGCGCGCGCTGTGCGGGGATCGCCCGCCCGAGGCCGCGGCGGCGATCGTCGCGTCGCCGTACCTCGCGCTGCGGCTCGCGGTGCCCGGCTACCGCAAGCTGCTCGGCCGGATCGCCAGCCGGGTCGCGCCGCGGCTCGCCCAGCCCAACGCGCTGCGCGTCGAGGATCTGACCTCGGACAAGCAGAAGCAGGCCGAGCGGCTCGCCGACACGCTGTGCCTCGACATCGCGACCGCGCGCTGGTTCACCGAGTCGTCGAGCGCGCAGGAGTACGTCGCCGCACACGCCGGGCGGATCAAGATCCCGACGACGTGGCTAGTCGGCGGCGCCGATCCGATCGCCGATCCGGCGCGCTCGCGCAACGTCGCCGCGAAGGTCCCCGGTGCGACGTATCACGACCTCGTCGGCCTGCGTCACGAGGTGTTCAACGAGACCACGCGCGGACAGGTTTTTGCCGAGGTCAAGCGCGTCCTCGCAAGCGCTTGATCCGTCGACGATTCCGAGACGTCGATTGGCGCGATCGGATCGCGCCTCTATACTAGTTCCAGGGCCGGCGTGACGGGTGTCGTGGTCCTCGGCCTACCTCCCATGAAGCTATTCGCCTGCATGTGCAACCAACCTCAGCGGCTGGGCGCCGCGCTCGCTCCGGTGCGCGGGACGCTGGTCGCGCCGCCGCCGGTGAGTCGATGGGGCCTGGGCTACATCCAGGGCGGCGACGTCCTGCTGGTCCGCACTCCGAAGGCCAGCGAGGCTCCCGTCGATCTCGCGGGTCCGCTTTCGGAGATCGCGACGGATTGCGCGATCGCGCAGTCGGTCGTCGAGTCGCGCTACGGCGGCACCGATAACACCCCGCCGTTCCGGTTCCGGCGCTGGCTGTACGCTCAGAGCGGACCACTCGCGTGGGCGGATCTCGAGGAGGTCGCCCCGCGCCTGCTCGAGCACGTGCCCGAGTACCTGCGCCGCAACATCAAGGGCCGCACTCCGGCGGAGCTGACGTTCCACGTGTTCCTCGCGATGCTGCACGACGAGGGCAACATCGACGATCCAAACCTGCCGGTCACCGCGGCGCGCCGCGCACTCGCCGCGACGATCCGGCTGGTCGAGACCGAGCTCGCCCGGGCCGGCAAGTCGATCGCGATGGGCAACGTCGCGCTGACCAACGGACGCTCGATGGTGGTCGCGCGGATCGGCGAGCCGCTGCGGCTGCGCCGGCTGTTCGTGATCGGAGAGCGCGGCGAGCGAGACGATTTCCGCGGCGTGATCGTGGTGTCCGGCGGCGACGGCGACGCCCGCGACGGGTTCGAGGACGTGCCGGAGCACCACAGCGTGCTGGTCTCGCGCGACCTCACCGTGACGTTCGCGGACCTCGCGCCCTGACCGGCACGCGGGCGCGGACCTCGCGCCCTAGGCAGGCCCCAGCAGGCCCGAGGGCGCGGCGCGTGGGGTCAGCGCGCCAGCTCGAACGACTTCGCGCGGCTGAACTTGACCGCCTTGGCCGGCGGCGCGGCGCCCCGCCCCGCCTTGGCGAAGTTGTCGGCGGCCTCGGCGTTCGCGCGCTCGAGCCGCTCGTACGCCGCGCGCCCGAGGTGCGCGTTATCGCGCGCCGCCTCGAGCTGGTGCTGCAGCACCTGCTGCGCCGCCGCCGCGCCCTGGGTCTCGTACGCGGTCGACGCCTGCTCGAACGCGCGCGCCGCGAGCGCCTGCTCGATCGCCTCCACCGCGCGCGGATCGACCCCGGCCGCCACCTGCGCCGGATCGGAGACCACGTGCGCCCGCGCCGTCGCCGACGCCCGGCGCGCCGCGCCATCGACCACGCGGCGCCAGCCGAGCCGCACCGGGCTGGCCAGCTGCTGGCCGGCCGCGCCGCTCACCCGCATCTTCACCACGACCTTGCGGGTCTCGCCGGCGCGCAGATCCGCGATCGGGATCATCACCTGGTCGGCGACCCGCGACAGCGGATAGCCGTACGCCTCGACGATCCGCATCGCGGGGTCATCGGTCAGCACGAGCTGGACGTCCGCGGCGATCGTCTCGGCGAGCCCGCCGAGCTCGCGCGAGAACACCGCGGCGAGCTGCCGGGTGTCCTCGACGAAGTAGTAGTTGCCGCGGCCCTGCTCGGCGATCCGCATCATCGTGCGCTCGTCGAAGTCGAGCCCCACGCCGAGCGCCGAGATCGAGGCGCCGCGCGAAGCCGTGGTCGCGGCGAGCGCGACCAGCTCGTCGCGATCCGCGATGCCCTCGTTCGCCTGGCCATCGGAGATCAGGACCAGCCGCTGCACCCCGGCGTGCACCGGCGAGCGCGCCAGCTCGCTCGCGCCGCGGAGCAGGCCACACGAGATGCACGTGCCGCCGTCCACGTCGATCTGCTCGATCGCGGCGAGCGCGGCCGACTTCGCCGCGGGCGTGGCGCGCGTCATCGGCATCGCGGTGTCCTCGGCCGACGAGTAGGTGACGATCGCGAACGCGTCGCGCTCGTCCAGCTCGCCGATCAGCCGCGCCGCGGCCGCCCGGGCGTGGGCGATCGGCTCGCCCTCCATCGACCCCGAGCGATCGATGACGATCGAGATCGAGCGCGGCGGCCGGCTCTCGGCGCGGCCGCCCGGCGCGGTGATCGACACCACCAGCGCCTCCTCGTGCGCGCCGCCCAGCACCCGGCTCGACGCGAGCTGCGCCGAGAGCCGCATCCCGTCGTCGCCGAGCTCCGCGCCGGCCGGTGGGTCCGCGCAGCGACGACCTCCGGGCGTCGCGAGCAACGCGGCGACGAGGGTGGCGCCAGCGGCGCCGAGGGCGAGCGACGTACGGACGCGGTGAGCCGTCGAGGCGGTCGGGACCATGGGGTTACGACGCACAGCCTACGCGACCCGATCTGACGAGGTCGTATGAAACGCGTAAGTACTGAAGCGGATTAAATCCGAAAGTTGAGTCACATTTCGAATGCTAGGGATCTCGAACCTCTACAGCCGTCTCAACGGAAAGTTAACCCCGGGAATATACGGATTAATTGCCGGCTGCAAAAGGTGCTTGACCCGGCGCGTCATTAGTACTAAATGGGCGCCATGACGAACGCTCAAGAACGCAAGGCGCAGGAGCGGCAGGCGCGGCGCCGCCGCATCCAGGAAGCGGCACGAACTGTCTTCTCGGAGCGCGGCTATGCCGGCGCATCCATCGAGCTGATCGCGCGGGCCGCCCAGCTGTCGGTCGGCGCGATCTATCTCTACTTCCGTTCGAAGGAGGACCTGTACGTCTCGCTGGTCGAAGACACCCTGACGGTGTTCGATGTCGAGATGGCGCAGGTGCGCGAGCAGGCCGAGGTCGCCAGCCGCCTCCGCGAGACGTGGAGCATCCTGGTCCGCTGGGCGGAGAAGGACGCCGAGGGCCCGCGGATCCTCCGCCTGCTCGCCCAGCCGGCGATCCGGCCGCAGCTCTCGGACGAGGTGGTCGCCGCGGTGTCCGCGGGGATCGGCCGGATCCAGGACCACATCGGAGCCTGCGTCGCGGACGGCATCCACGCCGGCATCTACCGCCAGGTCAACGCCCGCGAGATCGCGGACCTCGCGTGGTCGGTGCTGCTCGGCGCGCTCGACGCCGCCGAGATGTCGACCAACCTCGGGCTGGCGTCCGAGCCGCTGGTGCCGCGCACGGATCGCGCGCTCGGCCTGATCGAGAGCGCGCTCGCGCCGCAGGTCGGCGGAGCGCTCCGCGCGGTCGCCTGATCCGCCCGCGCCGTTCACGTTCATCGGGTCGTCATGGATGAACGCGAGCGGCGCGTGACCGCTCGCGCACAGCTGCTACCCTCGGCCTCGTGCCGCTGTGCATGGCCTGTCACGCGTCGACCGACGAGCCCGGGAGGTTCTGTCCGGCGTGTGGCGCCGTGCGCGCCACGGTCGCGAGCAGCGCGAATGCTGCGCCGAGCCTGATCGGCTCCACGGTCGATGGCTTCGCGATCGAGTCGGTGCTCGGCGGCGGCTCGTTCGGCACGGTGTTCCGCGCCCGCCAGGTCGGGCTCGATCGGATCGTCGCTCTCAAGGTCCCGACGCACGAGATCGCCGCGGATCCGGTGATGGCGCGCCGGTTCGCCCGCGAGGCCCGCGCCGCCTCGCGCGTCCACCACCCCGGCGTCGTCGCGATCCACGCGGTCGGCGAGCTGCCGGATGGCCGGCCGTACCTCGCGATGCAGCTGGTCGACGGTGAGCCGCTCGACCGGATCCTCGAGGGTGGCCCGGTGCCGCCGATCCGCGCGCTCGAGCTGGCCCGCCAGATCGCGAGCGCGCTCTCGGAGACCCACGTCGCCGGCGTGGTCCACCGCGATCTCAAGCCCTCGAACATCGTGTGGCGCACCGACCGCAACGGCGACGACCTGCTCACGCTCGTCGATTTCGGCATCGCGGTCTGCAAGCCGGGCACCGCCGATGCGACCCGGCTGACCTCGGGCGGGCTGATCGGCACACCCCACTACATGTCGCCGGAGCAGGCGCACGGCGAGCAGGTCGACGCGCGCGCGGATCTGTACGCGCTCGGCTGCATCGCGTTCGAGCTGCTGACCGGCGCGACGCCGTTCGATGGCTCGGGGTTCGAGGTGCTGCTCGCGCACCTCGGCCGGCCGGCGCCGCGACCGAGCGAGCGCCGCCCCGAGATCCCCGAGCTGGTCGATCGGCTCGTGGTCGCGCTGCTCGCCAAGCGCCCCGACGATCGGCCGCAGACCGCGGACCAGGTGGTCGCGATGATCGACGGCGTGCTCGACGAGCTCGACGCGGAGCAGCCGCCGAGCGAGGCCGCCGATGCGCCACGCTCGCGGCGCCGCACGCGACCGACCGGCGCGCAGACCACGCGCGAGCGACCGCCGGTGCCTCCCCTGCCCCCGCCGGATCCCGAGCCTCCGGAGGACGAACCGGCGCTCGATGCCTCCGGCCCGACCCGCGCGGTGCCGGCGCGGCGCTCGCCCGGCGCGCGGCTGCGCGATGTCTCGCTCGGCGCGGCCGGCGCGCTGCTCGTCGTCGTCGCGGGGTTCGCCGCCGTGCGGCTCACCCGCGAAGCCCCTCCGACCGAGGAGGCCCCCGCCGCGGCGCAGGCGCAGCAGCGCCGCGAGATCTTCCGCGACGACGGCCAGACCCGGCTGCGCGTGTTCGTGCCGGATCCGCTGCGCGCGCGCCCGACCGGCCAGCGCATCCACCTCGAGCTACGCAACAAGCTCGGCCAGCGCATCGTGGCCGAGCAGGTGATCGTGACGATGGAGGCGCCGGACGGCAAGACCGCCGGCGTGATCGCGCGGCCTCGCCAGTCCAACCCGGACCAGTTCAGCCTGTTCTACGAGCTGTCCAGGCCCGGCACGTACCGGATGCGGATCTTCCCGCCGGAGACCACCAGCTCGTTCGAGATCGAGCTCGACGTCGAGCCCTGAACCGAGGAGCCGAGCCGAGGCTACTCCTCGTCGTTGCTGCCCTTGGCCGCTTCTTCCTCGGAGAAGTCGACCTTGCCGGTGAACTTGTCGCCCTGACCGAGGATCTTGAACCGGCTCGACGCGAGCACCTTGCCGCGGTTCTCCATCGTGATCAGCAGCTCCTTGTTGACGCCGACCTGCTTGCGCTCGAGCGTCATGTTCGAGATCAGCGAGGCCTGACCGCGGCCATCGGTGAACTGCTCGAACGAGAGCAGCAGCTGCTGCGACCGGCCCGACAGCTCGTAGACCTTGATCACGTACTCGACGTCGTTGAGCGGCTGGCGGAGGAACCCGGCGAAGTGGATCTTCCAGTTCTTCTTCTCCTTGTCCTCGAAGAAGTTGGTCTTCGACTGCTTCTTCACCTGGGCGTTGAACGCCGCGAGGCTCTTCGCCGAGGTCGGGAAGCGCTTGTCGCTCAGGATGATGCGGCCGGCGAACGCGGAGTTCGGCTTCTCGGCAGCGGCGGGCCGCACGAACAGGATC
>JBQCJR010000514.1:0-2057 GCA_051952595.1 Kofleriaceae bacterium | reverse complement strand
CGACCACGCCCTCCAGCATGACCCGTCGGGAGATCCAGTACTCGAGCTCGCCCTCGCCGGTGTTCTCGTCGGGGCGCGCCTCGAACCGCCGCCGGTACGCGAGGAACAACGAGCGCGTCAGCCAGGTGCCGACGGTGATCGACGCGCTGCTGCTCGCGGTGGCCGACTCGTAGCGGAGCACGTCGAGATCGATCGGCAGCGCGTTGCGGATGTAGCCGCCGATCTTGTTCGCGATCAGCGACGCGCCGGTCGACGTGGCCTGGTCGCGCGGGTTGCCGCTCGAGGGCTCGCCGCCCGGCTCTCCGCCGAGCAGGAACCCGAGCAGCTGGCCCTGCGAGTACTGCGCCGGGTCCGACGACATGTCGAGCTCGGGCTTGCTCAGCCGGCCGCGCACCACCGTGACCGTCGTGACCTCGGGGAAGTCGTGGGTGAACCGGATGTCGAGCAGCGGATCGAGGGTGCCGTCGAACCGGACGTCGGCGCGCTCGAGCTGGTAGCGCCGGCCGAACAGGTCGACGTCGCCGCGATCGGCGGAGATGTTGCCGACCATGCCGATCGTGCGGCCGTCGGTGGTGACCTCGAGCTTGCCCTTGACGATGCCGTGCATCTCCTCGGACTCGACGTTGGTGGCATAGATCCTCACGTTCGCGACGAACACCGGGCGGGTGGGCTCGCGCGCGACCGGCGCGCCCCGGCTCACGCGCGCGCCGGCGCGGAACACCATGTCGTCGGGCGCACCGATCGGCTTGAGCTCGGCGCGGCGCTGCGCGGGCACCTCGACCGAGGCGTTCTTGACCGCGACGTCGGCGGTCCACTGGTGATCGGTGCGACGCAGCTTGGCGGTCACGTCGGCGTCGATCACCGGCTCGACCACGCCGATCGGCGACACCTTGCGGAGGGTGAGCGACACGTCGCCGGAGGTCGGCAACGCGCCGTCCATCGCGATCGTGCCGGTGCCCCGGACGGTGCCGCTGCCGAGCCGCCCGTCGAGCTTCAGCTCGAGCGCGCCCTCCTTGGCGACGAGGTCGATCCGGGCGCGCTGCAGCGTACCGACCATCGCCGCGATCGGCACCCGCGCCTCCACGAGGTGCAGCTCGCCGGCGATCCGCGCCCGGCGCAGGTCGAGGCCGGTCATCGCGAGCCGGGCGTCGAGCCGGCCTCCCGCACCGCCGACCACCCCGGGCGCGAACGACAGCAGCGGCGCGAGATCGAACGCGCGCGCCTCGATCGACACCGTGGCGCCGGCGAGGTCGTCCGGACTGCCGGCGGCGACCAGGTGCAGCATCCCGCCGGCCTGCACGCCAGAGAGATCGATCGAGGCGCGCTGGCCATCCCACCGGCCATCGAGCGAGACCTGATCGAGGGTCCGGATCGAGCGGCCGCCGACCCCGGGGGGCACCTCGATCCGCGCGCCGGCGATCCGCGCGCGCACCGTGGGGCGGCGGAGCGTGCCGCCGATCTCGATCTTGCCGCTCAGGGTGCCCCCGGCGAGCTGGTTGCGCCCGAACACCGCGAGCAGCGCGGGCGCCGAGATCTCGGGCAGGGTCGCGGTGGCGGTCAGCGGCGCCGCGAGCGCGGCGCGTGGATTCGCCTCGAGCGCGCGGATCGAGACCGGCACCCGGCCGGCGACCTCGGCGAGCAGCTGGTCGCGCGTGCGCACCTCGAGCTTCGCGGCGGTGGCGGTGCCGTCGATCGACGCGGTCAACCCGAGATCGATCGGCTGGGCGATCGACCTGCCGCGCAGCTGCTCGACGCGGACCGCCAGCTTGGCGCCGCTCAGGCCCGGCGCGATCTCGACGTCGGCGCGCGCGCGGCCGCGCAGGTCCCAGACCACGCCGAACCGCGCGAGCAGGCTGGGATCGAGCAGCAGCTCGTCGGTGTGGATCGAGGCGGACCGGAACGACCCGCGGCCGAGCTGGCGCCACGCGGCTCGATCGAAGATCCGGTCCGGGATGTCGACCGTGGCCGTGGCGCGGATCCCGCCGATCCCGCTGGCCCGGGCGATCAGCGTCGGGGTGAGCTGGTCGGGCGCGGTCTGCGCGAGATCGAGATCGGCG
>JBQCJR010000513.1:0-2380 GCA_051952595.1 Kofleriaceae bacterium | reverse complement strand
TCATGACCTCGGTGCTGCTCACGCCGGACGGCAAGACCGTCGAGGCCGAGGCCGCCCACGGCACGGTCACCCGCCACTACCGCGAGCACCAGAAGGGCCGTCCCACCTCCACGAACCCGATCGCGTCGATCTTCGCGTGGACCCAGGGCCTGCGCTATCGCGGCCAGTTCGACGAGACCCCGGACGTCGTGAAGTTCGCCGAGGCGCTCGAGAAGGTGTGCGTCGAGACCGTCGAGTCCGGCAGCATGACCAAGGACCTCGCGATCCTGATCAGCCCGACCCAGCCGTGGCTGACCACCGAGCAGTTCCTCGACGCGATCGACGCGGGCCTCAAGGCCAAGATCGCGGCCTGGTGAGGTAGCCCCGGCCGCGCGCCGGGTCCTGACCGCGAGCGGCCCGCAGAAACGCTCGGAGCGCGTCCGTCGTAGGGCGTGACCCGAGCGCCCGCCGGGGAACACCCGTTGCACCGACATGCCTGTCGATGAGGCGGGCATTCGTCCTGATGCTCACGCTCGGCACGGTCTCGGTCGCGAACGCCGACGCGCTCGATGGCCAGCTGGCCGTGGGCGCCTCGGCGCGCAGCGTGATCCGCCGCGCCGTGGCGGGCGGACCCGTCCGTGCGGCGGCGGTGCGCCGGGTGCGCGCGCCTCCGATGTCTCAGGTCCGGCTACGGCTGGTTCGTCGGCAGACGGACGAGCCCGTGCGGCTCTCGGTCGAACGCGCGCTGCGAAGCGAGCTGGTCGCGGAGACCTCGCACGGCCTCAACCTCGACGATCTCCCGGTGCTTCCGATGAGCCTGCCGAGCGGCGGCGGGCTCAAGCTGAGCCTCAAGTTCTAGCTAGCCCAGGAAGCCGCGCGCGATGTTCATCAGCTCGGTGTTCGCGGCCACCGACTTGGCGAACGCTTCCTTCTCCGCGGCCGAGAGCTCGAGCTCGAACACTGCCTCGGCGCCCTTGGCGTTGAGCTTGACCGGCACGCCGACGAACGCGCCGTTGACGCCGAACTCGCCCTGGAGCTCGACCGAGCACGGCAGCACGCGGCTCTGGTTGCGCACGATCGCCTCGACCATCAGCGCGGTGCCGGCGCCCGGCGCGAGCCACGCGCTGGTGCCGATCAGGCCGGTCAGCGTCGCGCCGCCCTTCTTGGTGTTCTCGACCACTTCCTGGAGCTTCTCGGCCGACAGGAACTTGGTCGCCGGCACGTTGCCGATCATCGCGGTCGAGGTGATCGGCACCATGTCCTTGTCGGTGTGCGCGCCGAGCACGATCGCCTGCACGTCCTCGACGCTGACGCCCGCGGCGAGCGCGAGGTAGGTCCGGAACCGCGCGCTGTCGAGCACGCCGGCCGAGCCGATCACGCGCTCGCGCGGGAACCCGGTGACCTGCTTGGCCACGAACACCATCGCGTCGAGCGGGTTCGACACCACGATCAGGATCGAGTCCGGCGCGTACTTCTTCACGTCCGCGCAGATGCCCTTCACGATCCCGGCGTTGATGTTGATCAGCTCCTCGCGCGACTGGCCCGGCTTGCGCGGCACGCCGGCGGTCATCACGACCACGTCGGCGCCGGCCAGCGCCTCGGCCTTGTCCGTCGCGACGAACTGGGTGGCGTTGAAGCCCTCCCACGGACCGGACTGCGCGAGGTCGAGCGCGCGGCCCTCGGCGGGGCCCGGCTTGATGTCGATCAGGACGAGCTCACCGAGCTCCTTCTGCACGGTCCACTGGGCGACGGCCGCACCGACGTTGCCGCCGGCGCCAACGATGGCGATCTTCGGACGCTTGATCATGGTGCCGGCGTCATACCACCGACGGACGTGCGTGTGGACCGTGGTTCGCGCGCAACAGTGTGGTTTCACCGTGGTTCGCCGAGCTGTCGCCGGTTCGTACAACCACTCGGAATCCGCCACACGCGCGCGCGGCGCGCGAGGCGCACGACGTGCAAGGCTGCGCCGTCGTGCGGGGCCTGTTGATCGCCGTGGGCGCACTCGCGAGCGCGTGCGCGACCTCGGGTCCGAGCCGGTCGACCGCGCGGTGTGGCGATGGCTGGACCACGCTGACCGGCGTGGTCCCCGCGCGCGCGGGCAGCGCGGCTCCCGCGATCGCGGCGCACCCGGATACCCGGATCGAGCAGGTCCGGCTGACCGGCGCGCCTTCCGGGCTCGCCGATACGCTGCGCACCACGATCGCGACCCAGCCCGGGACCGAGCTCCGCGAAGCCCCGCTGCGCGACGATCTCCGCCGGCTGTGGTCGCTCGGCGTGCTCGCCGACGCGCGCGTCGAGCTCGCCGGGGCGATCGTCGAGTTCGCGGTGGAGCCGCGCGCGATCATCGGGCGCGTGGTCACCCGCGGCGGTGACGAGGACTCGCTGCGCCGGTTCCGCT
>JBQCJR010000512.1:0-3551 GCA_051952595.1 Kofleriaceae bacterium | reverse complement strand
AGACCGAGCTGCCGGCGGAGCTGTCGGCGTTCGGCGCGGTGGACGCCGCCTACCCCGCCGAGCTGACCCGCTGCTACGAGGCGCTGCGCCGCCGGCTGCCGGTGTTGATCGAGTGCGAGAAGGAGCTCGCGCCGTTCCTCTACCGCAGCCTGCGCGATCGGCTGAAGACCGACGGCGCGCGCTGCCTCTACCTCGATGGCCGCGCGGCCTCGGACCTGCCGCCACCGCCGCCGGGCGCCGGGATCGTGAACGCGATGATCCACCAGATCCGCGAGGTCGTGCGCGGCGCGGTCGGCGAGCGGATCGTCGTGTTGCCCCACCTCGACATCCTCACCGCCGGCACGGGCGGCGGCGGCGGGCTCGGCACCGAGGCGCGCGAGGTCATCCCGCTGCTCTACGAGAATCCCGAGGTGCTGTGGCTCGGGTTCAAGGATCCGGCGTTCCCGGTGCCCGCGCCGATCGAGAACCTGTTCCCACACAAGGAGCAGATCGTCGGCGTGCCGCGCGACCGGCTGCGCTTCCTGGTCACCCGGCGCGAGGCGCGCAAGCTCGGCCGCCAGTTCGATCCGTACGCGCTGTACAAGCACGTCTCGGGGGTCAACGCGGTGCGGCTGCGCCGCCTGCTCGCGTCGCTCGGCGGCGAGGACTACCCGAGCGATCCATCCGCCGCGCTCGCCCAGCTCCGCCAGGCCACGCTGACCAACGACGTCGAGCTGCCCTCGGTCGATCTCGAGACCGACATCGGCGGCTACGCCGAGGTCAAGGAGCGGCTCGGGGCCGAGATCCTGGCGATCCTGGCGGCCAAGGACCGGCTCGCCGATCCGGGGCAGATCGAGCGGATCGAGGCGCTGATCCCGCGCGGCATGATCTTCTGGGGGCCGCCCGGCACCGGCAAGACGCTGTTCGCCAAGGCGATGGCGACCGCGCTCGGCGCCGCGGTGCAGGTGGTCTCCGGCCCCGAGCTCAAGAGCAAGTGGGTCGGCGAAAGCGAGGAGAACCTGCGCGCGGTGTTCATGAAGGCGCGGCAGTGCGCGCCCTCGGTGATCGTGTTCGACGAGCTCGACTCGTTCGCCTCGGCGCGCGGCACGTACACCGGCTCGGGCGTCGAGCACTCGATGGTCAACCAGCTGCTCACCGAGATGGACGGGTTCCGCCGCGACGAGCTGGTGTTCGTCGTCGGCACCACGAACTTCGTCGAGTCGCTCGATCCCGCCCTGCTCCGCCCCGGCCGGTTCGAGTTCGTGCTCCACATCCCGTACCCCAAGCGCGAGGACCGGCGCGCGATCCTCGGCGTGCACGATCGCCGGCTCGGCCTCGCGATGACCGAGGCCGCGTTCGACCACGCGTGCAAGCGCACCGGCGAGCCGGTGCCCGGCCCGAGCGGCGGCACGCCGTACTCCGGCGATCACCTCCAGGCGCTGTGCCGCCAGCTCGCGCGCACGCGCCTGCGCGAGGGCATCGACGCCGAGCGGCCGACCGAGCCCGCCGATATCGATCGCGCGATCGAGCAGTACCTCGATCTGCCCAAGCTGCTCGCCGCCGAGGAGCTGGTGGTCGCGACGCACGAGGCCGGCCACGCCGTGGTGTCGCTGCTGTGCCCGCACGCCGCGCCGATCGATCGGATCAGCATCCGCGGCGACATCGGCGGCGCGCTCGGCTACGTCCAGCACGCCGACCCTGCGCATCGCTACGTGGTGACCTACGCGCAGCTCCGCGACTCGATGTGCACGCTGTTCGGCGGGCGCGAGGCCGAGGCGCTGCTGCTCGACGACATCTCGATCGGCTCGGCGTCCGACCTGCAGTACGCGACCCAGATCGCGCGCGCGATGGTCGAACAATACGGCGATGGCGGCGTCGAGATCGGCGTCGGCCGGTGGGCCCACCACGAGGACGCGCCGACCTCCGAGCACGCCCGCGCGCGGATCGACCAGGCGATCCGCGCGATCCTCGAGCGCGAGCGCGAGCGCGCCCACGACCTGCTCGCGGCGAACCGCGGCCTCTTGATCGCGCTGCGCGATCTGCTGCTCGAGCGCAAGGTGCTCGATCGGGCCGCGTTCGCCCACCTGGTCCCGTCGTCTGGTTCCCCGGAGGCACCCCGTGGCTGAGCTCGTCCTGCGCCTGCGCGTCGATCCCGCGACCGGCCGCCGCGAGGTGGTCGTCGACTATCACTCCGACTCCGATGCCCTGCCGATCGAGCACGAGGACGAGCACCGCCGGCTCGCCGGCAAGGTCGTCGAGGGTGGCCTGCACAGCGGCCTGGTCGAGGTCACCCGCGAGACCGAGGCCCCGGTCTCCGAGGGCCCCTCGCCCGAGGCGCCGATCGCCCAGCCGACCAAGCAGCGCGGCTGAGTGCTACGCGGCGCCGCGATGCGCTAGGCTGGCCGAGCACCGAGATGGCACTTGGTTTTCGAGATGACGAGTCGCTCCGTGTGGTGCTGACTTCGGGGCTCTGCCCGGCGGAGGTCCAGGCGAGGGGCGCGAAGGTGGCGCGCGCGCACGATGGCGGGCTGGTGATCGCGCCCGATGCACCGCTGCCCCAGGCGGCGCTCGCGGCGCTGCGCGAGGCGGGGGTCGTGGTCGATGCCCGGCTGCCGCGCGAGGCGCGCGAGGTGCGCTGCTGGGCGGAGGCGGTCGCGCTCGAGCGCGTGCCGGTCACCGAGATTCCCGGACTGACCCTGGTGACCACGCCGGACGCGCGCGGTGTCGTCGACGTGGCGGCCGAGCTGCTGCGCCTCGGCTGCGAGCGCCAGGAGATCCTGGTCGGCCCCTCGGGCGGCGTGGTGCGGGTGACCGATGCGCCGACCTACACGATGATGCGCGCGCTCGACCACGACGGCGGGCTGCGCGCCTACGCGCCGGATCCGCCGGGCCAGGACGTGGTGTTCACCGAGCTGGGCTATCGCCATCCGCTCGCGGCGCGGCTCGCCGCGGTGCCGGGCCACCTGCTGCTCGTCGGCCCGGAGGGCTGGCGCGTGGTCCCCGATGCGGGCTGGCGCGGCCTCGAGACCGCGCTCGAGCTGGCGGTCCCGGGCGAGCGCGTCGAGCTGGCAGCGGCGCCGCTCCCCGAGCGCCGCCGGGTCGAGCTGCGGCTCGCGCCGGGCCGCCGCGATGCGCCGAGCCTGTGGGTGATCCGGCGCGACGGCGTCGCGGCGATCGATCGCATGCTCGCGTACCTTCCCGACGACGTGGTCGGTCGGCTGACCTTCGCGGCGACCGAGGGGCCCGACCCGCTGATCGCGGTGCGCGCGCGGACCGGCCGCCACCCGCCGCCGGACCTGTCGCTCGACGCCGAGATCTACGCCCCGCTCGCCCACCTGCCGGACATCTACGCCCCGGCCGGCGCGATCGTCGAGCCGCCGCTCCGCCGCGAGCGGCTGCGCGAGATCCTCGGCGTCGACGCGGGCCACGTCGCGTGGCTCGCCCCGACCACGCCCGGCGCCGCGGATCGCGGGCCGTTCCGCGTCGAGCGGATCGCCGATTCGGCGTTCCAGCCGCTCGCCGACTGGGCGGACTACGTGGTCCACGCGAGCGCGGCCGAGCTCGCCCCGTGG
>JBQCJR010000511.1:0-7157 GCA_051952595.1 Kofleriaceae bacterium | reverse complement strand
GACTCCATTGAAGCGCGTCTGAGCGACACCGCAGGCAACATCGAAGAGAACTCTTCGCCGACCAACATCGGCGACTCCATTGAAGCATCTTGGCGCCCATGTCCAGCGCCAGCTCGACGATCCTCTTCGCCGACCAACATCGGCGACTCCATTGAAGCGCGATCGACGGGATCGAGAAGCCCCAGTGCGGCGGCTCTTCGCCGACCAACATCGGCGACTCCATTGAAGCTCGACCGCGACCGGCGCGGCGGGCACGCTCGCGGCCTCTTCGCCGACCAACATCGGCGACTCCATTGAAGCGTCCAGCGCTGGGATGCTTCGCCGGACCGCCGCCTCCTCTTCGCCGACCAACATCGGCGACTCCATTGAAGCGGCGCGCTGAGCACGGTCGTGCCCGTCTGAGCCGCCGCTCTTCGCCGACCAACATCGGCGACTCCATTGAAGCGCGGCGGGGAACGGTCCGAACGGCGCGACGAGGCCGGCTCTTCGCCGACCAACATCGGCGACTCCATTGAAGCTCGTGGGGCTCCAGGCCGAGGCATGCCGCGAAGTCGACTATTCGCCGACCAACATCGGCGACTCCATTGAAGCAGCTTGCGGCGGAGCGCGAGCTGGACGCCCTTGAGCTCTTCGCCGACCAACATCGGCGACTCCATTGAAGCGCCGCTGCTGCCTGGAGATTCGCGAGTCGACGGTGCCTCTTCGCCGACCAACATCGGCGACTCCATTGAAGCGAAAGGCTCTACGTCGAACTCTGCGAGGTGGTCATCTCTTCGCCGACCAACATCGGCGACTCCATTGAAGCTACAGGATGTCGACCGACGTCTACTTGTTTCAGCAGACGCTCTTCGCCGACCAACATCGGCGACTCCATTGAAGTACCTCGATTGCGAGCCACATTACCTGGATCAGCGCGCCTCTTCGCCGACCAACATCGGCGACTCCATTGAAGTGGCGATCCTCTCGAGGACCGCGTACGTGGATCCGCAGCTCTTCGCCGACCAACATCGGCGACTCCATTGAAGTAGCGACGGCGTGAGCGCGGCGACGCAGGTCTGCTTGCTCTTCGCCGACCAACATCGGAGCCTCCATTGAAGTGCTGGTACTCGCTCGTCGCCGCGAGATCGATGCTCTTTTCGCCGACCAACATCGGCGACTCCATTGAAGCGCGAGGTGCCACGTGGCCGCGACCTGGATAGCCCGCTCTTCGCCGACCAGGTCGGCGACTTCATTGAAGCTGCGGTCCGCATGGTCCTTGAGCGGCTTGCCAGGTTCTCTTCGCCGACCAGCGTCGGCGACTCCACTTAAGCCGCCGATCGGCCCAGCCGGCGTGGCCACGCTCGCAACTCTTCGCCGACCAGCGTCGGCGACTCCATTTGAAGCGGGGGAGAGACGAAGGAGTGCATTCGCGTCCGCCCTCTTCGCCGACCAGCGTCGGCGACGCCATTGAAGCGCCCCGCCGGACATCGAGGCCAGCGCCGCCGGCTTGCCTCTTCGCCGACCAGCGTCCGCGACTCCATTGAAACTTGAGCGCCTCTACGGCAGCGTAGCCGATAGCATGAGCTCTTCGCCGACCAACATCGGCGACTCCATTGAAGCGCGCGAGTCCTTCGGCGGCCGGTCGGGCGCCTCTATCTTCGCCGACGGTGGTCGGCGACTCCATTGAAGCTGGACGTACCGGTTCGTGTTCGCGAGGTCTGCCGGCTCTTCGCCGACGGTGGTCGGCGACTCCATTGAAGCGACTCCGAGTCCGGATCGGACTACGTCGCGCCGCGCCTCGTCGCCGACGGTGGTCGGCGACTCCATTGAAGCCCGGGCGCATGAACTCGGAGGTCACCGCGACCGGGTCCTCTTCGCCGACGGTGGTCGGCGACTCCATTGAAGCGCGCACGTGCCCTGGCAGGCTGCTGAGAACCCCGAGGCTGGGATCGACTCGCTGATCGGGTCCGGATAGGTCGGTGCCATGCGTGGCACCGACGACAAGCAGGCCTCGATGTTCTCGGTGGTGTCCCCGGAGCGCCGGATCCCTGCGGACCACCCGCTTCGGCGGATCAAGGCGATGTCGGACGAGATCCTTCCCGGGCTCTCGCGACGTTCGATGCGATGTACAGCAGGGTCGGGCGGCCTCCATCCCGCCCGAGCGGTTGCTCAGGTCGCAGATCTTGATGGCGTTGTACTCGGTGCGAGCCGACCGGCAGTTCTGCGAGCAGCTCGACTACAACCTGCTGTGTCGCTGGTTCCTCGACATGAGAGCGGACGAGCCGACGTTCGACGCCAGCTCGTTCTCGCGCAACCGCGACCGTCGCCCGCACTGGTCACGATTGCGATCAAATTCTTGCCCGCTGCTGAGAGCGCTGGGAGGATCGGTTGTGCGATGACCAGAGCCAAGGTCGCCCCCAAGCCCACCGTCAAATCCAGCTCGAAGGCAAAACCCAAGGCCAAAGCCAAGGGCGAATCCAAAGCACAAGGATTCGAGAAGCTCCAGCACGACTACATTGCAGAGCTGCGTGCCGAACTGCCGAACATCACGAAGTGGTGGAAGGCCACGCTGAAGAAGAACCAAGTAAAGAGCTATCCGGGCGGCATCGACGCGGACTTCCCGACGCGCTGGCCCACCGAGATGGGAGGGCATCCGCGGCTGATCGCGATCTTCCGGAAGTATTTCCTGCTCGTCGAGAAGCTGAACTCCGAATCCACCAAGCAGGTGCATCCCATCGACCTGCTCGTCAACGATCTCGCGGAGGACCACGAGTCTCTCCACGAAGTGATGGGCACGATGTTCTTCATTCCGATCGGGACCAACGAAGCCGGGGAGTCCTGCTGATGTCACTCGAAACGTTTCACGTTCTCGCGAAGGGAATCTCGCGTTTGTGCTGTGCGCCGAGCGACCTCGATGTCGCCAGATCACAGGGGAAGCCGAAACCCTTGGCGAAGGCGAGCAAGGCCCACCGTGCAATCTTCGAGAACTATCTCGCCGAGCTGCGGCCCGTATACGACTCGACGGCAACCTGGTGGAGCAGCTTGATCGATGCCCAGCAGGGCGAGGGCATGTCGCGTCAAGACGCGATCGATGCGGCCTTCGACCGTCGGCTCGCTGGCCCAGCATCTGCGCCGGAGGTGGTGAGCCTGGTGCGCAAGACCTGGCTCGAGTGTACGGCGTTGAACGATACCCTCGACGAATCCGACCGGGTGCCTCCTGAAGTGGTCCTCCTGGGCTGGCTGATGGAGGGCAAGTATATGGACTTTGTCACGCTCATCACGTGCATGCCCTACTGGCCACTCGGTCTCGACGAGAACGGCAACTGGTGCTGAGTGGACCCGCGCGTCGACGACGCATGTAGTCCACTTGGCGCTTGAGCGCCGGCCCGCGCGCCTGAACCCTGCTCGAAAGCCTGGGCAGCGCTCGGCTACGTCGTCCCCAAGAACTGAGCCGTGCGCCTCCGGGGCGCGCGGCACCTGACGAAACCTCGCAGGCGAAAGCTCGCCGAAGGTTCCATTCGTCACCGCGGAGCTCCGCGCGCGGGAGCCGGCGCAGCGCGTGGCCGTAGTAGCGGCACATCTCGAGGAGGACATCGTGAACGAGATCGCTGCTCTACGTGACATGGCGCCGAGGCTGCGCCGCTGGTGTGTCGTGCTGGCCTTCGCGCTCGCTGGGTGCTCCGTGGTCAAGACCTCGGCTGGAACCACGGGCACTGGCGCTCCCACGCGAGCCACGACCGCCGCGCCGTCCGCAACGTCCGCCACGACCACGCGGACCCAGTCGGCCACACCTGCCGCCACGACCGACCGCATCGAGCCTGCGCCGCGGATCGCCGGCGCGATCGTGCGGGCCCAGCTCCAGTCGCTGCTCGGGATGACCCCGGAGCAAGCAAAGGCGGCGCTGGCGAGCTATGGCCACATTGCCGAGGTCACGGTGAAGCCAGCGAGCGAGTTCTACGAGCGCTGCGGCGACAACCGCGTCTGTGCGTTCAGCGCGGCCGAGTCGGGCATCGATGTGCACGATCCGATCACGCTGTACATCAACCCGGGGATCTCGATCAGCGCGCCGCCGCCGCCGTGAGTCGCACATGGTCGCCACACGGCCGCCGGCCACGGCGGCTGTCCAATCGACTTGAATGGCGACTACCCCCCCTGTCCACTGGCGTGGACAATGGTGACCTCGGCGCCTCGCGGAACTCCGCGCAGCGCGCGCCCTGCCGGCAGAACGGGCGCATGGCCTCGGCCTTGCTCCAGCTGCCGCCGTGCACGCGCACGAAGGGCCGGTATCGACGCCAGGGAGCCACCGCAGCGCCGCTATACTGCGGAGCATGGGGAACTCCGAGGGTAGGCTCGGCATCGAGAGGGATCTGTTCCGGCACTTGCTCGAGCTGCGGAGCTCGACGGACACCAAGGAAGCGCTGGGGGCGCTGCTGCGATTGCTGGTCGCGGCGGCGGGCGCGGAGCGAGGGTATCTGGAGATCTTCGGCACGCGGGATCACGCGCGTCCGCAATGGACGATCTCCCACGGGTGCTCGAGCTCGGAAGAGGCAGAGATCAAGTCGGTCACCTCGCGGGGGATCGTCGCGGCGGCGCTGGCGGCGGGCACGACGCTGCACGTCCCGTACGCGGCGCTGGACGAGCGGTTCGCCTCGCTGCCGAGCGTGCGGGATCAGCGGCTCGAGGCGGTGCTGTGCGTGCCGCTGGCGGGCATCGGCGTGGGGGTCCTCTATCTCGAGGGGCGGCGGGGCGCGGGCCCGTTCGGCGACGCGGAGGTCAAGCTGGCGGAGATCGCGGCGAAGCACCTGTGGCCGAACCTGGAGCGGGTGCGCGCCGATATACGGGCGATGGACCGCGACCTGACGCGGCCGTTCCGCGAGCGGCTCCGCCTCGATGGCATCCTGGGGCGGAGCGTGGCGCTGGCGCGGGTGTTCGAGCAGCTGGAGCCGTACGCGCCGCTGGACGTGACGGTGTTGATCACGGGGCCGTCGGGCACGGGCAAGACGCAGCTGGCGCGCGCGATCCACGACAACTCGCCGCGGCGCAATGGTCCGTTCGTCGAGCTCAATTGCGCGGCGATCCCGGAGGGCCTGATCGAGAGCGAGCTGTTCGGCACGATGCCGAGCGCGTTCCCGGGAGCGCGGCGCGCGCCGGGCAAGGTGGAGGCGGCCGAAGGGGGAACGCTGTTCCTCGACGAGATCGTCGAGATCCCGTTCCAGGCGCAGGGCAAGCTGCTCCAGCTGCTCCAGTCGCGCAAGTACTACGCGCTCGCGAGCACGAAGCTGGCGACGGCGAACATCCGCGTGATCGTCGCGACCAATGCGGATCTGGCGACGATGGTCGCGCAGCGGCGGTTTCGCGAGGATCTGTTCTATCGGATCAACGACGTCAACATCCGCATGCCGGCGCTGCTGGAGCGGCGCGAGGACATCGCGGTGCTGGTCGACGAGCTGCTGGGGCGGATCGCGGACGAGCACCTGCTGCCGCCGCTGCCGGCCTCGGACCAGCTCCGGGTGGTGCTGGAGCACCGCGACTGGCCGGGCAACGTGCGCCAGCTACGGCACCTGCTCGAGGGGGCGCTCATCCGCGCGAACGCCGAGGGCGCGGACCAGGTCGAGGCGCGGCACCTGCCGGATGCGCCGCTGGCGAGCGATCGGACGCCGACCTTCCACGAGGCAACGCGGATGTACCAGCGCGAGCTGCTGCGACGCGAGCTCGCGGCCTGCGACTGGAACGTCGCGGCGGTCGCGCAGCGCCTCGATCTGACGCGGTCACATGTCTACAACCTGATCCATCAGTTCTCATTAGGGAGGTCGTCGGAGACATGAGTTTCAAATTCGTGCCTGAGGAGAATCAATCCAGCTCGCGGCAGACGCGGTTTCAAGAGCCGGCGGTCGACGAGGAGATCCACTGGTGGGCGTTCGCGAGCCCGGAGCCGGCCTACACGGTCTGCGTCGTGCGCCTGCACACCATCGTCGATGCGCGCACCCTCGTGTGCACGTTCTTCGATCCGATCTCGGGCAAGGAGACGGACGATCCACCGGTGACGGTCGATGTCTCCGACCAGAACCACGTGTGGCGTCGATTCCCGTCGACGATCGGCACGCTGAGCTCGGCCACCGCGATCGGCACCCACAGCTGCGCGATCCTGTGCTTCTCGGACGAGTGGCTGGCGAAGAACGCGCCGCGACTGTCGAAGATCTTCACCGACAACCCGGGCGTGAAGAGCAAGTATCCGTTCGGCGAGGACGGGATGTGGGTGGCGGCGGTGAGGGGACTGGTGCGCGAGCTGAGGGAGGCGGGCAGGAACCCGTTCGCCACCGAGGAGGTCCAGCGGCTCGCGCCGTGGCTGCACGCGCTCGGGCTGGTGTGAGCATGCGCGTGCTGATCATCGGGCGGCACACCCTCGGCGCGATGCCGAAGCTCCCGGGCTTCGATCCGTCGAGGGCGACGCCGCTGGGCGGGATCGCGGTCAGGCAGCGACCGGTGGCGCGGACCACGCAGGCGCCGTGGTACGCGGCGGTCGAGGAGTGTCGTGGCGTCCAGCAGCTGATCGCCACGGCGGGCAGGCTGGCGCGGAACGGCCAGCGGATCGACGTGCTCGATATCCTGGACCACGGTGCGCCGGGCGGCATCGTGATCGGCGACGAGATCTTGTTCCTGAGCACGGCGACCGGCCTCACGATCGGCGGCGACGCGGCGCGGGCGCTCGCGCCGTTCCTCGCCGAGCACGCGCACGTCCGGCTGCTGGGCTGCGAGACGGCTCGCCTGGCGCAGGGGCAGCGCTTGCTGCTCGACGTGGCGAACGCGCTGGGCGGGCGGCGGATCGTGTTCGGCACGATCGATCGAGTCCGCGGCGGGCACTTTCACGTCGAGCGCGGGTTCACCCAGAGCGAGGCGCTGCTCTACTCGTCGCTGGCGGCGCTCGATTTCCGCGCGCCGACCTCGACCCAGCGCAGCGATCACGTCCTGGCGCACGCAGCGCCCGCGCCGGTCACGGCGAGACGCAGCGAATCCCGATCTCGTACGAGATCGCCATCTCGGCTCGCGCGTTCCGCCAGCTGATCCGCTCGGGGTGCTGGTCGAGCGGGACGTTCCAGCTCCCGCCGAGCACCGCGCGGAGGCGTGGCTCGTTCGCAAACGACGACGACCACTCCGCGACGTTGCCGGCGAGATCGGCG
>JBQCJR010000510.1:0-4902 GCA_051952595.1 Kofleriaceae bacterium | reverse complement strand
GATCTTGACCGGCCTGTTCCCGCTGGTCCACCGCGATCGCTACAAGGGCCTGCCGGTCTCGGTGCTCGCGACCTGGAAGCACCTGTACGCGTACCTCGGCACGCCGCTGGTCCGCGCGGACCTCGCGAACGAGACCCTCGACGCCCTGTTCGACTGGCTGCGCATCGAGGCCACCGCATCGGTGTTCGAGTGGACCTCGATCGGCGCCGACGGCGCGTTCCGGCACGCGCTGACCGACACCCTGAACCGGCGCGGGTTCGACGCGTTCCACGACAGCCGGCACACCCGCGCGATCTTCCGGCCCGGCGCGTCCGCCGAGGCGTATCTCGAGGCCGCCGTGCCGGGCAAGAAGCGCAAGGAGCTGCGGCGGCAGGAGCGCCGGCTCGGCGAGCTCGGGGCGGTGACCTACGACGAGCTGCCGCCGGACGGCGATCTCGAGGCGTGGCTCGACGAGTTCCTCGCCCTCGAGGAGCGCGGCTGGAAGGGCCAGGGCGGCACCGCGCTGCGCGGCGATCCGGCGGCGCTCGAGGTGTTCCGGTCGTACGCCCGCGGCGCGTTCGCGCGCGGCCGCTGGATGATGCTCGCCCTGCGGGTCGGCGGCCAGGCCATCGCGGTCAAGTGCAACCTGCTCGCCGGGCCCGGCGCGATCGCGCTCAAGATCGCGTACGACGAGAGCTTCGCGCGGTTCTCGCCCGGCGTGCTGCTCGAGATCGAGAACATCCGCCGGCTCCACGAGCGCCGCCCCGCCGTGTGGATGGACTCGGGGGCGAGCGCGGATCACCCGATGATCGGGCACCTGTGGCGCGATCGGCTCGCGATCGAGACCCTGGTCGTGCCCACCGGACGGCCTCCCGGCGTGCTCGCGATCGCCGCGATGCCCCTGGTTCGCTGGACGTCGCGCGCGGTGCGCGGCGCGCTGCATCGCCTTCGCAGAAAGACCTGAACCCATGTCCCTCGTCGAGCTCGATCCCTCTCGCTTCGCCTCGGACTTCAACCGCCGGCCGTTCGCGGTGCGCCACGCGCTGGCGGATCACCCCGCGTTCTCGCTCGAGCGGCTGGTCGAGCTGGCGCGCCGGCTGCCTCCGGAGGTCGTGGAGTACAACGCCGGCGACCTGCCGCTGACCCAGGATCCGAAGCGCACGCCGCACAACGGGCTCTCGATCGAGGAGACGATCCAGCGCATCCACGAGTGCCGCTCGTGGATGGTGCTCAAGCGGGTCGAGATCGATCCCGAGTACAACCGCGTGCTCGACGACTGCCTCGACGTGGTGGCGCCGCTCGCGCCCGGGATGCGGACGCGGCGGGCGTTCGTGTTCATCTCGTCGCCCGGCTCGGTCACTCCGTACCACATCGACCACGAGTACAACTTCCTGCTCCAGATCCGCGGCCAGAAGTCGATGTCGCTGTTCGACCCCGCGGTGCTCAGCGAGCAGGAGATCGAGCGGTTCTATCGCGGCGAGCACCGCAACCTGGTGCTCTCGGAGGCGCGCGCACACGAGGCGCGCACGTTCGAGCTGCGGCCCGGAGACGGCGTGCACGTGCCGGTGAACGCGCCGCACTACGTGGTGAACGGGCCCGAGGCGTCGGTGTCGTTCAGCATCACGTTCCGCACGCCCGAGGGCGATCGGCGCAGCGCGGTGTACCAGGTCAACGACCGGCTGCGCTCGCTGGGCCTCTCGCCGCGCCCGGTGGGCAGCGCGCCGCTCGTCGATCGCGCGAAGTACCTCGGCTACGCGCTCTATGACCGAGCCAAGCGCCGGCTCCGCCGCAACCCGACCGCGGCCCACTGAGGTCACCCGTGTCGCTCGCGCACAAAGCAGCCCGCGGCGCGCTGTGGACGATCGTCTCGAGCATGGGCGGGCGCGCGATCGGCGTGTTCGGCACGCTGATCATGACGAGGTTCCTCCACCCGCACCAGATCGGCGAGGTCTCCGACGCCACGATCATCGCGATGACCGCGAACTGGGCGACGATCTGGGGCTTCGGCCAGTACACCGTGGTCAAGGGGCGCGGCGCCGACGCCGCCGAGGTCGCGTGGCACGCGACCGTGGCGTACGTGGTGCTCGGCGCGCTGTCGCTCGGGCTGATCGCGCTGTTCGGCGGCCGGCTGACCCCGTTCTTCGACGCGCCCGACGCCGCGGCGTACATCCCCGGGATGGCGCTCGCGATGTTCATCCGCCGGCTCGGCGCGATGCCCGAGCGCGTGCTCACCCGCGACATGAAGTTCCGCGCGTCCGGGATGGCGGTGGTGTTCGGGGAGCTGGTGTACACCGCGACCGCGCTGACGCTCGCCGTGCTCGGCTTCGGCGGCTGGGCGATCGTGATCGCGAACATCGCGCAGTCGATCGCCGCGGTGGTGATCCTCGTGCGCGCCGCCGGGTTCGCGACCTGGGCCACCCCGGTGCCGCTGCGCTGGGCGCGGTTCAAGGACATGCTGCGGTTCGGCGTGCCGCTCGGGATCCAGGGCATCGCCCACGGCGCGGCGCGCTACTGGGACAACCTGACGGTCTCGCACTACTTCGGGACCACCGCGGTCGGCGCGTACAACATGGCCTACAACCTCGCGGACATCCCGGCGACCCAGGTCGGCGAACAGATCGCGCTGGTGCTGATGCCCTCGATGGCCGAGCTGCCACCCGAGCGCCGGCCGCGCGCGCTCGAGCGCTCGACCGCCCTGCTCTCGCTGATCATCTTCCCGCTCGCCGTCGGGCTCGGGCTGGTCGCGTACCCGCTGATCGCGCTGATCCTGCCGGCGAACAAGTGGCAGGAAGTCGCCCCGCTGCTCGCCGTGCTCGCGTGCCTCTCGGTGTTCCGGCCGATCACGTGGGTGCTGTCCGCGTACCTCGAGGCCGAGTCCAAGACCAACCGCCTGATGTTCCTCGAGCTCGCCAAGGTCGGCCTGCTGATCCTCGGCATCGTGTGGCTCCAGCGGTTCGGACTCGAGGCCGCCGCCGGCTCGGTCGGCATCGCGTTCGGCGTGACCTCGGTCGCCGGCGTCGCGATGGTGCTCCGCGAGGGCCTATCGCCGCGGCGGCTCGCCGAGGGCTTCCTCCGCCCGCTCGCCGCGTGCGTGGTGATGGCGGGCGCGGTGTGGTGCACGCACGCCGGGCTGGTCGCCCTCGGGGTCTCGCAGCCCGCGGTGCTGCTCGCCGCGATGATCCTCGTCGGCGCGGCGGTCTACGTCGCGGCCGCGTTCGCGATCTGCAACGCGGCCACGCGCGACCTGCTGGACCTGCTGAAGAAGAGCCTGTCGCGCGGGGCGTGAGCTCAGCGCGTGGTGCCCGGGATCGCGTTCGGCTCGAAGTACTCCGGGACGACGACGCGGGTGTTCGGCGCACACGCGTGGATCTCCTCGGTGAACTCGGCGAGATCCGCGCGCGCGTCGTCCGAGAGCACGAGCTTGGGGCCGAGCGGCGCGGTCCACGGATCGAAGTGGTTCGTGAACACGACGGCCGGCTGGCCAAGCGCGCGCATCAGCCGGCAGCTGTAGTCGTGGAGCTCCTGGCGCAGGCCGGTCGCGACCACCGCGATGTCCGGACGCAGCCCCTCCAGCTCGCGCTCGATGAAGTTCGCGGTGCTGAGGATCAGGATCTCGTGGCCGCCGATCCGCACCAGGTACGCCAGCGTGCCGCCCTCGGCGAACTGATCGAACGTGAGCGGAGGGACCGGATCCGCCGCGATCTCGGTGTCGCCGCCGTGGATGTGCTTGTCGCCGAGCGCGCTGTGCAGGCTGCGCAGCACGCGCACCGAGAACCCATCGAACGCGTAGTCCTCGCCGCCCAGCACCGGGATGACCTGCTTGGCCGGCACGCCCGATGCGAGGGCGTAGCGCGCGGTGCTCCGCGTCCCGATCACCTGCGCGCCGGTCCGCCGCGCCACCGCCGGGACATCCAGCACGTGATCGACGTGCGAGTGGCCGACCAGGATGGCATCCGCCTTGGCGGGGGCGTGCTTCGCGATCGCCTGCTCGTCGGGCGAGATCCGCGCGCCCTCGGAGAACGCCGGACGCGAGAAGTAGGGATCGACGAGGATCGTCGAACGACCGTCGGTGATCTGCCAGCCGGCGACGCCGAGGTAGGTGAGCGAGATCGGCGTGCGTGGCGTGACCGCCTCGGCAGCCGCCGGCTCGCAGGCCCGGCGAGGTGACGCGCCGCACGCGGCGATCGAGAGCAGCAGGCCGGACAAGGCGAGGGACCAGCGATGAAGCATGCCGCGCAACGCCACGTTCGCGTCGACTATTCCTCGCGTGCGGCGGCACGGTGGTTGCTCCGTTCTCCACCAGAGGCGCGCCGTGCACTACTTGAAGGTTGGTCAGGAGAACTCGTCGAACATCGACCTCTACTACGAGGACTACGGCCGCGGAAAACCGGTCGTGCTCATCCACGGCTGGCCGCTGAGCTGCCGGTCGTGGGAGAAGCAGGTCCCCGCCCTGCTCGACGCGGGCTATCGCGTGATCGCGTACGACCGGCGCGGGTTCGGGCTGTCGAGCAAGCCGGCGAGCGGCTACGACTACGACACCTTCACCGCCGACCTGCACCGCGTGATCACCGAGCTCGATCTCCACGGCGCCACGCTGGTCGGGTTCTCGATGGGCACCGGCGAGGTCGCGCGCTACCTGGGCAGCATCGGCGCCGGGCGCGTCGAGCGCGCGGTGTTCATCGCGTCGGTGCCGCCGTTCCTGCTCCACACGCCGAACAACCCGGGCGGGGTCGACGGCCGGGTGTTCGAGGACATCAAGGCCGGGATCGCCGCGGATCGCCTCGCGTACCTGACGCGGTTCTTGAACGACTTCTATAACGCCGACGAGCTGCACGACCGGGTCAGCCCGCAGGTGCTCCAGGACAGCTGGAACATCGCCGCCGGAGCGTCGCCGATCGGCACGCTCGCGTGCGTCGACGCGTG
>JBQCJR010000509.1:0-4777 GCA_051952595.1 Kofleriaceae bacterium | reverse complement strand
GATCCGGAGATTGCGGGCGTCGTGAAGCGGGCCCCTCGACGGGGGCCTCCGCGGGCGCTGGGAGTCACGTCAGCGGCCGAAGCGATCACGTCGGCGCTGTCGTTTCATGGCATCTCGGACCAGGTGCGTGGGCAGCGCGTGGTCACCGAGTGGAGCGACCTCGTGGGTCCGAAGATCGCGCAGCGAACGCGGCCCGACGGGATCTCCGAGCGCGTGCTGTGGATCGAGGTCGCGACCTCGGCGTGGCTGCACGAGCTCAACCTGCTGCGGCCGCAGCTGCTGCGCGGGCTGGTCGAGCGGCTCGGCGAACCGCGGCTGTTCGATGACGTGAAGTTCCGGCTCGCGGGCCGCCACCGGCGCGAGGCGCTCACCGTGCCGCGGGCGCGTCGCCGTGCGCCCCCGCCGCGCCCGATGCCGCCTCCCGCGACCGGCGCGGCGCGCGAGGCGATCGTGCGCGAGGTCGCGGCGGTCGATGACGAGGACCTGCGCGAGCTGATCGCGCGCATCCGGATCACCTACGACCGATGACCGGCGCACCCGACCTCGATACCGCGCGGCTGACGCTGCGCGCGCACCGTCGCGAAGACCTCGACGAGTGCGCCGCGATGTGGGCCGACCCGGCCGTGACCCGATACATCAACGGCGGCATCCCGGTGGCGCGGTCGGATGTCTGGGCGCGCCTGCTGCGCTACGTCGGGCACTGGTCGATCATGGGGTACGGGTTCTGGGCGGTGCGCGAGAAGGAGTCGGGCAAGTTCGTCGGTGAGGTCGGCTTCGCCGACTTCCAGCGCGAGATCGGCCAGGGGCTCGATGGACTTCCGGAGATCGGGTGGGCGCTCGCGACCTGGGCGCACGGCCGCGGCTTCGCGAGCGAGCTGGTCCGCACCGTGGTCGCCTGGGGCGACCAGCACCTCAAGGCGGTGCGAAGCATTTGCATGATCGCCCCGGGCAACCTCGCGTCGATCCGCGTGGCGCAGAAGTGCGGTTATCGCGAGTTCATGCGCGTCACCTACCGCGGCGAGCCGGTCGCGCTCTTCGACCGCCGCGTATCCCGCTGACCTGGCACGGTCCGTGGGGCCGGACATCTCGTGTCCGAAGATCGGACCTTAGAGGCGGTAGCGCGCAAGCAGTTCCAACAACTTGCGCGCCCCTGGTGTCCGAAGATCGGACCTTAGAGGTGTTTCAGTTGGCGGCGCCGGAGAGGGCCGCGCCGCCGACGGTGAGCAGCGCGGCGAGATCTTCATCATTGAAGCGCAGCATGCCGCCGACGAAGTAGTCGCGGCCGAACCGGAACGTGTCGAACTGGATCGGCACGTCCGAGCCGCCCTTCACGATCGGCAGGGTGTCGGGGCTGTTCAGCAGCTCGTCGACGCCGCCGAGCACGTAGACGTGCCGGAACACCTCGAACGCGGCGGCGAGCTTCACGCGGGGCAGCTGGTCGAACGTCGCGTCGAACACGTCCGCCGATAGGCGCAGCGACTTGCCACCGATCACCAGGTCCGCGTCGGCGCCCACGCCACCGGTCGACTCCTTGAGGCCGTAGCGCAGCGTCAGCCACGAGAACCGCTTCGCGAACTGGAACGTAAACCGGATCTTGTCCTCGATGACCGTCTTCCGGATCCAGTTGTTCGGATCGACCGTCGGGTCGAACTCGAGCGTGACGTCCGGGTAGTTGCCGCGCGGGCCCTTCTCCAGCTCGATCAGATAGTACTTGTCCGGCCGCGTGTGCAGCTCGACCGAGATGTAGTGCCGCGCGAGCCCCGCGAACACGTTGTACTCGCTGCGCAGCCCCACGTACGCCTTGAGCCCGAACAGCGTCCCGAGGAAGCCCTTCGCGTCCTCGGTGATCTGCTCGACGTTGTCCGCGATCGCCGGATCGTTGACCAGCCGGCCGAGCGTGCCCTTGTCGTCGTCGATCTTCGCGGTGATCGACTCGGTGTTCGAGATCACCCCGTCGAGCTTGTCGAGCTTGCCGCGCAGCGAGCTGCCCGTCTGCTCGAGCTCCTCCTTCGCCGTCGCGACCAGATCCTTCGCCTCCGCCGAGGCCTCATCGAGGTTCTTCAAGATCCGCTCGATCTGCGGATCCGCGCCCTTCGTGATGTTGCGCAGGTCGTTCGCGATCTGCTCGATCCGCTCCATCGACCGATCCGCGCGCTGGATGATGTTCGAGATCGTCCCTGCCTCGCGCTGCACCAGCCCGTCGATCCGCGTCGCGACCGACTGCATCGGTCCGTTGACGATCCGCCGCACGTCCTCCGACAGGTCGCGCACGCTCTCCAGCACGCGATCGACGTTCGGCAGCGTCTGCTCGATCCGGTGCATCAGCTGGTCCGGCGTCGTCGCCTCGATCACGTTCGGCACCTGCCGGCACGCGTCCGACTTGCGCGACTCCGAGTCGTGGTACGTCGGGCACGTCGGCCCGAGCTGCGTGAACTCGCGCCGCGAGCCATCGGGGAGCTGCTTCACGCGCTCGCCCGGATCGATCTCGAGATAGTTGTCGCCGAGCAGCGAGGTCGCCTTCTTGATCACGACGCCGCTCGTCCACACGTCGATCTTCTCGTTGAGCTTGAACGTCACCCGCGCGTAGCGGCCATCGACCTTCAGATCGATCACCTCGCCCTGCGGCAGGCCCGCGACCACGACCTTGCTCCCCTTCGGCAACCCCGACGCATCTCGGAACTTCGCGAACAGCGTGTAGTTGTCCGCGCCCGCCGGGTCCTGGCCGAGGTTCTTCCACACCAGGTAGCCGCCGACCGCGAGCAGCAGGAACAGGATCGCGACGCGTACGCCCGCCGAGACCGCTTTCACGCGCCGCCTCCCGCGAGCTTCTGGATCGCCGACACGCCCGACGCGCGCAGGAACTCGTAGACGAACGGGTGATCGCTCGCCGCGATCACCGAAGCCGGACCCGCGGCGAGGATCCGCTTGTCGTGCAGCATGGCGATGCGATCCGCGATCCGGAACACCGAGGCCATGTCGTGCGAGATCACCACCGACGTGACCTTATACTGCTCGCCGGCCCCGAGGATCATCTCGTCGACGTTCCTCGTCGCGAGGGGATCGAGCCCCGTTGTCGGTTCGTCATACATGAGGATCTCGGGCTCGAGCACGAGCGCGCGCGCGAGGCCGACGCGCTTGCGCATGCCGCCCGACAGCTCGCCCGGATACTTCTTCTGCGTGCCGTTGAGCCCGAGCGCGCCGAGCCGATCGGCCACGATGTCGCGGATCTCCGCCGGCGACTTCTTCGTGTGCTCCTTCAGCGGGAACGCGCAGTTCTCCTCGACGGTGAGCGAGTCGAACAGCGCCGCGAACTGGAACACCAGCCCGAACTTGCGACGGAACTGCGAGAGCTTCTGCGCGTCCAGCGCCAGGACATCAGTGCCGTCGACCCAGATGTGGCCACTGTCGGGCCGCAGCAGGCACATGAAGTGCTTGATGAGCACGCTCTTGCCCGCGCCCGAGGCGCCAAGGATCACGTTGACCTTGCCGCGCTCGATATCGAGGTCGAGGTTGTCGAGCACCAGGTTCGGGCCGAACGTCTTCGTGAGCTTTCGCACACGGATGTGCCAGCGCGGGTCCGGTTGTTCCGGCGGCGACTGCCCGATGATCTCCGACGCCAGCGCCGGGTTGCCCGCCGGAGCCCCCGCGCCACCTGCACCACCCACTCCGGTCGATCGGTCTCCGCGCGAACCGCTCGCGGTCACAATCCACCCTTTCCATTGCCGAGCAACGACAGCAGCACGTCACTGAGGAAGTAGTCGACGACCAGGGTCGACACCGAACCCAGCACCACCGCGCGCGTCGTCCCGATGCCGACCCCGCGACCGCCACCGGTCGCGTGATAGCCCTGATAGCAGCCGATGAGCGTGACCAGGAATCCGAAGAACACGCCCTTGATCAGTCCCTGGACCACGTCGACCGGTTGCACGATTTCGCGCAAGTTCGAGACCCACTGCCCCTGATCGACCCCTTCGAGGACCACGGCGACGAGGTATGCGCCGCCCATACCCACCACGAAGAACAGCAGCGCCAGGATCGGGGTGACGATCATTGCCGCTATCAGCCGGGGCAGCACCAGGTACTGGACCGGGTTGACGGCCATCGATTCGAGGGCGTCGATCTGCTCGGAGATGCGCATCGTGCCCAGCTCGGTCGCGATGCCCGCGCCCGCGCGTCCCGCGAGCATCAGCGACGTGAGCACCGGACCGAGCTCGATCGCGAGCGCCTTGCCGGTCGTGCCGCCGGAGAACGACTCGAGCCCGAACTGTCGGAACGCGTAGACCGACTGCAGCGACATCACCATGCCGGTGAAGGCGCCGACCAGGAGCACGATCGGCAGGCTTCCGAAACCGATGTACTCGGCGGCCTCGATGTAGTTCTTGGCCCGGAACGGCCGGCGCGGCAGCCACGCGAGCGCGCGCCCGACGAGGATCAGGTGACCGCCGACCATGTCGAGGAAACGCACCAGCGGCGAGCCGGCATCCTTGACGCCCGTCCACACCGCCGAGCGCACCGCGGACACCGGGTTGGCCGTCTTCGCGTCGGATGCTCCGGCGGGCGCGCCGCCTTGTCCGGCGGGGGCGCCGCCTTGTCCGGCCGGCGCGGCGCCTTGTCCGGCGGGCGTCTCTTGTCCGGCCGGCGTCGCGCGTTGTCCGGCGGGCTCCTCTTGTCCGGCGGGCGCGGAGCGTTGTCCGGTCGGCGCGAGTCCTTGTCCGGCCGGCGTGTGTCCGGCCGGCATCGCGCCTTGTCCGGCCGGCGTCCCGTGTCCGACTCGTCC
>JBQCJR010000508.1:0-4205 GCA_051952595.1 Kofleriaceae bacterium | reverse complement strand
TCGCGGCGCGGCCGGCGCAGATGTCCGCGGACGATGCGCAGCGGTTCGCGCAGATCCTGTCGGGCCACGACGAGGTGCCGGGCGGCACGGGCACGATGCGCGCGCGGCAGCCGGGCGGAGACCTGGCGGAGCAGATCGCGGAGATCCGCGACCACGGCGCCACGGCGGTGGTGGGCAACGACCCGCGCGCAGGTCGGCCGCCCGCGCGGCTGGGCACCGGACCGACGAGGATCGCCGACGATCCGGGCCAGCTGGCGCGGCAGCCGGAGCGGCGCGAGGAGGCGCGCGAGGTGCGGCTCGCGCTGCGCCCCGAGGCGGTGCCGTCCGGCGAGCAAACGACGCTGACGGTCGAGGTCGTGCTCGCGCGGATCCGTGGGTCGTACCTGGATGTCTTGCAGCGCTGCTACAAGAAGGGGCTCGCGAGCGATGGCGCGCTGAGCGGCAAGATCGCGCTGGCGTTCACGGTGACCGAGACCGGCAGGCTGGCGGACATCTCGGCGCGTGGACTGACGCCCGAGGTGGACGCGTGCATTCGCGCACAGATGAGCAGCTGGCGGTTCCCGATTCCGCGCGACGGCGACCGCGAGGCGACCGAGGCGGCGTTCGCGCTCGCGCTGGCGCTGCAGGCGAGCTGAGTCCGGCTGGCAAACCCCCCGCGCGTGAGGGATCGCGAGGCGACCGAGGCGGCGTTCGCGCTCGCGCTGGCTGCAGGCGAGCTGAGCCCGGCTGGCAAATCGCCCGCGCGTGAGGGATCGCGAGGCGACCGAGGCGGCGTTCGCGCTGGCGCTGGCGCTGCAGGCGAGCTGAGCGCGGCTGGCAAATCCCCCTCGCGTGAGGGCTCGCGAGGCGACCGAGGCGGCGTTCGCGCTCGCGCTGGCGCTGCAGGGCGAGCTGAGCGCAGCATGGCGATCCTACGCAGGTAGCTCTCGCTGACGTCGAGCTTGCGGAGCTGCCGCAGCCCCGCGGCGTGGGTCGCGATCGCCCGGCTGGCAAATCCCCCGCGCGTGAGGGAGACTCGGCGCCGTGAGGCATGGACTGGTGCGGCTCGGCGCGGCGCTGCTCGTGTGGCTCGCGTGGGCCGCGCCGGTGCGCGCGGAGCGGCGGGCGCGCTGGCAGGCGCTGCCGCTGCCGCCCGCGATGCCCGCGCCCGCGAGCCACGGCCACGTGTCCACCAACGACGGCGCGCAGATCTACTACGCGACCTATGGCGACGGCGCGCCGGTGATCCTGCTGCACGGCGGGCTCGGCAACGGCGACCACTTCGCGTTCCAGCTCCCCGCGCTGGTCGATCACTTTCGCGCGATCGCGATCGATAGCCGGGGCCACGGCCGCAGCACGCTGGGCAAGGCGAAGCCGACCTACCGGCAGATGGCGGCGGACGTGGTCGCGGTGATGGACGCGCTCCGGATCGAGCGCGCGTCGATCGTCGGCTGGAGCGACGGAGGTGCGGTCGCGCTGGCGCTCGGCATCGAGCACGCGGCGCGGGTCGACCGGCTGTTCGTGCTCGGCACCAACTACGACGCGAAGGGCATGAAGCCACGCCCGCGATCGTCGAAGACGTTCGACGACTACTCGGCGAAGTGCAGCGCGGACCACCGGCGGCTCTCGAAATCCCCGAAGAGCTACGCGGTCACGGCGCGCGCGATGCTCCCGGTGTGGCGGGATCCGGCGCCGTTCACGCGCGACGAGCTGCGCGCGATCGCGGCGCCGACGCTGATCGCCGATGGCTCGCACGACGAGATCGTCGTGCTGGATCAAGTGAAGGAGATGGCGCAGCTGATCCCGAACGCGCGATTGGTGGTGTTCGAGGACACGAGCCACTTCGCGCTGTGGCAGGACCCGGCAAACGTCAATCGAGCGCTCGTCGAGTTCCTGTCGGCGGCGGCGCCCGCGCGGTAGGGAAGCTCACCTCGCCTTCCGCGCGGCCCTGTGCCCATCCGCTGGTGGCGCCGCCGGGCTCGCTCGCTTCGCACGAGACCCCGCGCCGGGAGCTGGATGCCAGTCGCGCGCCGCGGGCGTGCCACCGTCGATGTCCGTTGATCCCCGCCGCGCGCCGCGGAGTACGATGCGCGGGTGGGGCTCCTCCGACTGGCCGCGCTGCTCGTGCTCCTCCTCGCAAGCTGCGGCGATCCACCACTCTGCCCGTCGGGCGTGTTCGTGGCGATCCAGACCTCGGAGATCGCGACCGACGTCGACGCGGTCGCCGCGGGGGTGCAGGCGGATATCCGCGTGCGCACCTCGCTCGCCGCGGGCGAGCTGGTGACGCTGGAGGTGCTCGATCAGGACGGCGCGGTGGTCATGACGATCGAGCGCGAGGTCGACGAGCGCGGCGATGTCGCGTTCGCCTCGACGACGGTCCCGACCCCAGTGACCACGCTGCGCGCCACGGCGCGCGGGCTGTGTGGCCAGGACCGCGACGAGCTCACGATCGACGTGCTGGCGGGCGCGGACTGCGCGCTCTCGCTCTCGCCCTCGCCCGAGGACAACGCGTACTACGCGCCGCTCGGGGTGCTCTCGACGCACACCGATCCGGATCCGTCCACGCCGGGGCACGAGCTGGAGATCGCGGTCCACTCGCGCAGCGGCTGGACGATCGAGCTGTTCGAGCGCGCGGGCGGCGCGGAGCAAGCGGTGGGCACGCTGCCGGTGGGCCCGGATGGTGCGGCGCGGTTCGCGCGCACGGCGCACGATGGCCAGCTGACCTATCGCGCGGCGTGTCGCGGCCGGGCGCAGGTCGAGGTCGCCTCCGCCTCGACGACAGTATTGGTCGACACGACGCCGCCGACCTGCGCCTTCGCGCACCCGGTGCCCGGCTCGACGATCACCCCGGCGCTCGATCAGAACGGCGACCTGGGCGATGGCGTGCAGCTCGCGATCGACGCGTGGATCGGTGGCCTCGACGTCGAGGGCGAGCCGGCGGCGGTGGCGATCGCGCCGAGCGGTGGATCCCCGTCAAACGTCCCGATGTCGGCGATCTCGCCGGACGGCCACGCGACCGGAACGGCGACGCTCGCACCGCCGACCACCCCGGCGAGCTACCAGCTCTCGCTGACCGCGCGCGATCACGCGGGCAACCCCTGCGCGGCGACCCACGAGTACGACGTGGTCTACGACGGCTGCGCGATCGCGATCGCGTCGCCGACGGCGCCGGTGACCGCCGACGCGAACGGCGTTCCGGGCGATGGCTCGCAGGTGGACATCGCGCTCCAGATCGATCCGGCGTGTGCGGGCCGTCTGGTGACCTCGACGTGCGGCACGGATTCGCCGAGCGGCGTGGTCCCGGCGACCGGTGCGCTGACCCTGCGCGCCACGGTGTGCGCGACGTCGCCGTGCGAGATCGCGGCGCCGTGCGCGTTCCACGTCACGAACGGCGCCGGGATCTCGACCACGGCCTCGACGACGATCGCGTTCGACGACCAGGGCCCGGCGGTTCACCTCGCGGTCGTGGCGCCCCCGCTGGCGTGTGGTGCGCAGATCACGCCGGCGAGCGACGCGGATCCGGCGACCGATGGCGTGCAGGTGGTCGCGCGCGTCGATGCGCCGGGCGCGGTGAGCCGGAAACTCGAGGTCACGAACGTGCACGGCGGCGCGACGCTCGACGCCGCGGCGGACGTCGCGGTCACGCTGGCGCCAGGTGTCAACCGGCTGGTTGGTATGGGGCACGACGCCCTGGGCAACCGCGGCGAGACCGCGGCGTGCGAGGTCGCGCTGGCGGATCTCTCGGTGAGCTTCTCGCCGCCGGCCGCCGATGGCACGCTCTCGCGCACCGAGGGCACGGTGACCGGCAACGCGCTCTCGGTCGCGCTGTGTGGCACGGTGAACCGCACCGGCGCCGTGGTGCAGCTGGCGATCGACGGCGGCGCTCCGTCGCCCGCGACGGTGACCGGCACGGCGTGGTGCCGCCCGGTGACCCTGACCGAGGGCACGCACACCCTGGTCGCCACGGCGACGGTGGGGAGCTCGTTCGGCGCCGGAACGCTGGTGGTGCGGGTCGATCTGACGGCGCCGCCGCCGGTGCTCGACTTCACGGCGCTCGCGCTCGACCGGCGCCGGATCGCGCGGGGGTGGAAGTCGCCGAGCGACGGTGGCCAGCGCGTGGCGGCGTACGTCGCGCGCTACTCGACCACGCTGCTCACCGAGGCGAGCTTCGACACCACCGGGATGATGCCGATCGTGCTCGGCGCGCCGCACCCGCCGGGCGCCGC
>JBQCJR010000507.1:0-2021 GCA_051952595.1 Kofleriaceae bacterium | reverse complement strand
GTCGGCGGACGGCCGGCGCTCGTCCACGACACGCCGGGCCTGACGCGCGACCGGCGCTACGGCGAGCTCGACTACTTCGGGCGCGAGCTGCGCGTGGTCGACACCGGCGGCCTCGATCCCGACGCGGCGACCGAGGTGATCGGCGCGGGCATCCATCGCCAGGCGATGCGCGCGATCGACGAGGCCGAGGCGCTCGTGCTCGTCGTCGACGGCCGGGCCGGGCTGTCGGGCGTCGATCACGAGCTCGCGCGCGCGCTGCGCGCGACCGGCAAGCCGGTGTTCCTCGCGATCAACAAGATCGATCACCCGTCGCGCGATCACCTCGTGCACGAGTTCCACGAGCTGGGGCTCGGCGACGGCTATCCGGTCTCGGCCGCACACGGCCGCGGGATCGACGCGCTCGTCGAGGCGATCGCGGACGCGGTGTGCGCTCCGCCGGAGCCCGCGCCCGAGCGCGATCCGCTGCTCGACGGCCCCGAGCCCGACGAAGAGGAGGAGGCCGAGGAGGAGGCCCCCGCGCGCGGCCCGCTGCGCGTCGCGTTCGTCGGCCGGCCCAACGCCGGCAAGTCGTCGCTCACGAACCGGCTGCTCGGCGAGGAGCGCTCGCTGGTCCACCACGTGGCCGGCACCACCACGGATCCGGTCGATACGCCGTTCTCGATCGGCAATCGCGACTACGTCCTCGTCGACACCGCCGGGATCCGGCGCAAGGCGAAGATCGATGCCGACATCGAGAAGATCGCGGTGTCCATGGCGATCAGCCAGATCGACCGCGCGGACGTCGTGGTGCTGGTGATCGACGCCGAGATCGGCCCGGCCGAGCAGGACGCGCGGATCGCCGGCATGGTCGAGGAGTCGGGCCGCGCGCTGGTGATCGCGCTCAACAAGTCGGACACCCTGTCGTCCGACGCGGGGAAGACCCAGCTGCGCGAGCTGACCAAGGACACGTTCCACTTCCTGCAGTGGGCGCCCACGGTGCTGCTGTCGGCGCAGCGCGGCGACGGCGTCGATCGGCTGCTCGATCTGGTGGAGCAGGTCGCGCGCGAGCACCGCAAGCGGATCCCCACGGCGCAGCTCAACCGGTTCTTCGCGGACGTGATCGAGCAGATGCCGCCGCCGCTCCACCACGGTCGCGCGATCCGCATCCACTACCTGACCCAGGCGGTGTCGCGCCCGCCGACGTTCGTGCTGTGGGCCAACTCCCCGGAGGGCCTGGCGCCCTCGTACAAGCGGTTCCTCATGAACCGGTTGCGCGAGGCGTACGGCTTCCGCGGCACGCCGATCCGCATCGCGGTGAAGGCCAAGGCGCAGCGCGAGCGCTGAGCGACGCCGCAGGCGAGAATCCACGCAACCGTGCGCGTGGGGTGCCGATACGGGCCCCATGCGCGCCGCCCGCCGCACCGTCCCGTCGGTCGTCTATCACCTGATCTGGCGCTTCGCCGATCGCTCGTTCGCGCTCGCCGCCGAGGACGAGCGCGAGCGCTACCTCGAGCTGCTCGGCCGCGCGCTGGCCACCACGGACTGGCGCTGCCTCGGCTACGCGCTGATGCCGGATCGGCTCCAGCTCGCGATGGTCGCCGGGCGCGCCGAGCTGTCGTCGTGGTCGAGGGTCGCCCACTCGCCGTTCGTGCGCTGGATGAACCACCGCCGCCGCCGGCACGGCGCGCTGATCGCGGATCGCCCGATCGGCCACGCGGTGCCGGCGGACTACGAAGGCACGCTGCTGGCGCACCTGCACGGCGATCCGGTGCGCGCCGGTCAGGTCGCCGCGCCGCTGGACAGCGCGTGGACGAGCCACCGCGCCTACGCGGGGCTGGTCGCGCCACCGCCGTGGCTGCACGTGTCCGAGGGGCTGCGCCGCGCCGGCTTCGCGGACGCGCAGGGCTTCGACGCGTGGGTGTGCGAGGCGCTGGCGCGGTCCGGCGAGCTCGATCGCGAGCGCTGCCGCCGCGAGCTGCGCAGGCAGGCGCGGCTCGACGCGGCGATGGTGGTGCCGCCGGGCCACGCGGTCCGCCGCGTCG
>JBQCJR010000506.1:0-7385 GCA_051952595.1 Kofleriaceae bacterium | reverse complement strand
GGCGCACCAGTACGGCTTCCAGGCGCGGACCGTGTTCACTGACGTGAACCAGGACGGCATCGACGACGTGATGATCTTCGACCACATGCACGGGCGGTGGGAGCTCGGCTACGGCCACACCCTGGACGAAGAGACGCCGATGGTGCTGACCGGCATCACGAACGGCCTCGGCGCACGGACCGAGGTCGCGTACGCGCCGCAGCGCGAGCGGCTACAGGACTACCTGCCGGCCAGCCTGCCGTATCCGCTCAAGGGGACGTGGTCGAACTCGCTCGTCGTGTCCGAGATCCGCGAGGACTCCGGGCTCGATGACGGGGACAAGCCGCTGTTCAACACCACCGGCTACTACTACGAGAACCCGCTCGCCGATGTGCGGCGTGGCGTCAACGTGGGGCCGCGGCGCCGCTGGATCTCGACCGCGGTGCCCACCGACGAGGGGCTGGTCCGGACGCTGATCGTCGAGACCTACGACAACCAGACGCCCTTCGATCCGACGCTCCAGGTGTATCCGCTCGCCGGGGCGCTGGTGAGCCGCGTCGTCCAGACGTGGCGTGGCGTCGAGCCAGCGCAGGTGGTGCACGAGGGCCATCGCTACAGCGCGCGCGTGGGCGTCGTGTCCGGAACCTGGCAACGCCAGGTCGACGCGTCGTACACGGCGAGCTACGAGCTGCCGTTCCTCAGCGACGCGGGGCTGTGGTGCCTGGTCGACGCCGTCGACGCGGCGACCGAGTGCGACCTCGGCAACGGCGCGGCGTACGACCCGATGGCGACCACCCAGACGATGTACACCTACAACGCGTACGGCAACGCCGAGTACGAGCAGACCACCGGGGCCGGCCAGACCAGCTTCACCCGGCGCACGTTCCAGCACGACACCACGCTCGCGACGTACGCGATCGGCCTGGTCACGAGCGAGATCACGGGGCACGAGCCCACGCAGGGCGCCGGGTTCACGATCCGCCGCACCGACTACGAGTACGACGCCAAGCGCGCGCTCGAGTGGGTCCGCGCCGAGCCGACCCGGCCGCAGTACCGGAGCTCGACGCGCCTCGGCCGCGACGCGTTCGGACATGTCACGGAGGTGCGCCGGTTCGGGGATCTCGACCCGCTCGGGATGCAGTTCACCACGACGACCTACGATCCGGACGGCGTGTTCCCGGTGCAGCAGACCAACGCCCTGGGTCACACCACGAGCCAGGCGTGGTTCGCGGGCTGCGGCGTGCCCGAGCGCACCACCGACCCCGCGAACCGCTCGCTCGTCCACGACATCGACGGGTTCTGCCGCCCGCGCGGCGCGGGGAGCTTCCACGGCGCGTTCCCGCTCGCGCCCAAGCAGACCACCGATTACGCGGAGTGGGAGCCGGATGCCGTCGAGGCCTACCCCGACGTGGAGGTGAAGATCACCAACACCGTCGAGGGTGGCGCGACCAGCTTCCAGGTCGTCGATCGGCTCGGCCGCGGCTTCCGGTCACAGGCGCCGAGCTTCGGGTTCGATACCTGGAGCACCGTCGAGTACGACCGGCTGGGGCGACCGCATCGCCAGAGCCTGCCGGCCAAGCTCGGCGAGGACCCGGCGGGCTGGACGCTCACCGCCTACGATGGGGCCGGCCGGGTGACCAAGACCACGCGCCCCGACGGCACCGAGGTCGCGGTGACGCGCGACCGCTACCAGACCACGGTCACCAACGAGCTCGGCCACACGAGCACGAGCTGGACCAACGCCGCCGGCCAGGTGGTGCGCGTCGAGCCGCCGGTGGATCCGAACGTGCCGAAGGTCGACCTCTGCTACAGCTACGGCGCGTTCGGCGCGATGACCAGCGCCGGTCCCTGCGTGCCCACGCCGGCGCGCTCCACGACGCAGCTCCGGTACGACGACTACGGTCGCCGGACCCAGGTGATCGACGGACAGCTCGGGACCCGCACCACGTCGTACGACCCGTTCGGGCGCGTCGAGCGGATCGTCGACGCGAAGGGCCAGACGACCAAGCTCAGCTACGACGTCCTCGACCGCACGACCGGCCGGACGCAGGACTTCGGCACGCCGAACGCCAAGACCGCGACCTGGGTGTACGACGCCGGCGCTCCGCCGGGCGCGCTGGCCTACAGCCTCAACGCCGAGGGCACGGTGAGGGTGCGGACGATCTACGACGCGCACGCGCGTCCGAGCGGCGCCGAGACCACGATCCACGGGCGGGTGTTCACCAGCACCTCGACCTACGACGCCCGTGGTCACGTCGAGACCGTCACGTACCCGAGCCCGGTCGCGGGCCAGGGGCTCGTCATCCGCAACACGTACACCACGCTCGATCAAATCCGAGAGATCTGGCACGACGGCGCGCAGCAGATCCTGTGGCAGCCGTTCGAGGTCGACGTGCTCGGCAACACGATCCGGCAGTGGTACGGCAACGGCGTCGAGGCGCGGGCCGAGTTCGATCCGCTGTCCGGCGCGCTGCAGTGGTCGAAGGCGATCGCCCCGAACGCCAGCACGCTCCAGCACTTCGCGTACGACTGGTACGACGACGGCCGCCTCAAGCAGCGGCAGCGCGTGGCGCAGGCGCCGCAGCCCGCGCAGACCGAGTCGTTCACCTACGACGCGCGTGGCCAGCTCGCGACCTGGGCCACCAGCAACGGCGGCGCGCCGCAGATCCAGGCGATGGTCTACGACGGGCTCGGCAACATCGTGAGCTCGCCGACCGGCGCGTTCGCCTACGCGGGCGAGCGCCTGGACACCGTCGCGAGTGGCCTCGGGCTGATCGACTACAACTACGATGCGAACGGCAACGTCGTGACGCGGTCCGTGGGCCCGGACACGACCAAGCTGAGCTACGACAGCCTCGACCGGCTGTCCACGATCGGCGGCACCGGCGAGAACATCGAGCTCACCTACAGCGCCGATGGGACCAAGGTCCATGCCCTCGATCTCGAGAAGGGGCACGAGACGTACTACGTGGGCGACTACCAGGAGTTCCACACCGACGAGACGATCGTGGCGCGCCACAACGTGGCCGGGGTCGCGCACATCGTGCGGACCTGGAAGAGCAACGAGTTCGTGGAGGACGTCCGGTTCGTCCAGCCCGGCGATCACCTGGGCTCGACGACGCTGGTGACCGACACCAACGGCGCGATCAGCGACGAGCGTAGCCACGATCCGTGGGGCGCGCCGCGCGATCCACACGACTGGCTCGCCCCGGCCTCGGGCCAGCTACCGCCGGAGGCGCACAACATCGGCTTCGCCGGGCACGAGGGGCGCACGTTCGGCCCCGGGCTCGTCGACATGAAGGCCCGTTGGTACGATCCGGCGATCGGGCGCTTCCTGCAGGCCGACACCATGGTGCCGAGCCCGTTCACGCCGCTCGACTGGAACCGCTACACGTACGTGCGCAACGCGCCGACGGTGTTCACGGATCCGACCGGTCACTACCTGTCGTGCATCCCGGGCTCGCCGTCGTGCGCGAGCGAGATCGCCCGCGAGATGGGCATCACCGATGGCGTGATGCCGGGCTACCTGATCGTCAACGCGATCGCCCTGGGGTTGAGCACCGGGCGGCTCGGCGAGATGGGCGCCATGCTGCGGTCGCTCGCCACGATCAGCCAGACGATGGAGTCGATGTCGAACACCCACGCGATGCCGCCGGGCATGGCGTGGCGCGGCGGCAAGCTGCAGATGCGCGTCGGTGTCGCGACCACGACCAAGATGCGCGAGGTGCGGGGGGCGCTGCGCGGGTTCGAGTCGTCGAACGGCGGCTCGTACTGGGTCGACGTGCCGGGCGAGCTGATGCCGCAGGCGACGGCGCAGATCAACGCGTATCGCGAGTTCCTCGGCGGCTGGAGCGGGATCGCCCGGCGGATCGAGACCCAGCTGATCAACCGGGACTACGCGAGCATGTGCGCCACGCCGGGGGCCTGTGCGGACAGCTTCAACGCCGGCACGGAGTACGAGGGCTTCCGCGGGCGGTGGCGCGCCCATAGCGGCGATCTGAGCCAGGTCCAGGAGGCGTACGACCGCGCGGCCGCGCGCGATCGCGCCGAGATCGGCCCGGTGTCGCAGATGGTGCTCACCGGCGGCATCGGGCTCATCAATGGGAACCTCGCGCGCGGCTTCGTGGGGATGTTCGAGGGCCCTGGGCCCGGGCTGGGGCACCTGATCCACGGGGCCGGCGGACAGATCGGGAAGAATCGCCTCGGCCGCAAGGGGCAGTACGGCTCGGGCGGCGACTGCAAGAGCCAATCGTGTCGCGTCGCGAGAGATGCCAACCTGCCCGAGGATGCCGCCGCGGATGGCGTCGGCGCGTTCCCGGTGCACCAAGCGTTTCCGGACCTCCCGATCAAGCACGTGGCGGTGCGGAACCCCGACGGGACGATCACCGACGTCACGCTGCTCGGCAACCTCGTGGCGCACACGATTGGTGGAATCACGTCGCCGAGCGTGATGGCCCTGCCGCGCTCGCTGCGCGGCCTCGGCCGCGCCATTCGCCGCAGCGATACGTTCACGGTCACCGAGTACGAGAACCTCGTCCAGCACTTCAAGAACGCGCCGGTGAGGCGGCCACCGGCGCCCACGCCGGCGCTCGGCCCCGAGGATCCTGACTTCTTCTGACCCACCTCGCGCTGGAGCGGGCCCGGCGCTGGCGCGGCGCGCGGTCGCCGAGGTACATCGGGGGCCATGACCAGCGACGGATCTCACGCGCCGGCCACGGATGGCTCCGGCGGGCTGCGCCGCGCGATCAGCGGGAAGATGCTGATCGTGTTCATCGTCGGCGACATCCTCGGCGCCGGGATCTACGCGCTGGTCGGCAAGCTGGCCGGGCTGGTCGGCGGCGCGATGTGGCTGCCGCTCGCGATCGGCTTCGGGGTCGCGGCGCTGACCGCCGCCTCGTACGCCGAGCTGGTCGGCAAGTACCCACGCGCCGCGGGCGCCGCGCTGTACACCCACCGCGCGTTCGAGCGGCCGTTCCTGACCTTCCTGGTCGCGTTCGCCGTCATGATGTCGGGCATCGCCTCGGCGTCGGCCGCCGCGCTCGCGTTCGGCGGCAACTACCTGGCGCAGTTCGTGAGCGCGCCGACGATGCTCGCCGCGTTCGGGTTCCTCGCGCTGATCACGCTGGTCAACTTCATCGGGATCTCCGAGTCGATCAAGGTCAACCTGGTGCTCACGATCGTCGAGGTCACCGGCCTCGTGATCGTGCTGGTGGTCGGCGCGATCGGCATCCTGCGTGGCGAGGGCGACCCGTCGCGCGCGTTCACGCTGGAGGCGCCCGATGGCGCGTTCCTCGGCATCCTGGGCGCCACCGCGCTCGGGTTCTACGCGCTGATCGGGTTCGAGGACAGCGTCAACCTCGCCGAGGAGTGCGAGCAGCCGCACCGCACGTTCCCGGTCGCGCTGTTCGCCGGGATCGCGGTGACCGGCACGATCTACGTCGCGATCTCGTTCATCGCGGTCGCGCTGGTCGATCCGCCGCACCTCGCGACCTCGAGCGGGCCGCTGCTCGATGTCGTGCGCGCCGCCGGCGTCGAGTTCCCGAGCCGGCTGTTCGCGATCATCGCGCTGGTGGCGATCGGCAACACCGCGCTGATCAACATGATCATGGCGTCGCGCCTGCTCTACGGCATGGCCAACGAGCGGATCGTGCCGCGCACGTTCGCGCGGGTGCACCGGACGCGACAGACCCCGTACGTCGCGATCGTGTTCACCGTCGCGATCTCCGGCGCGTTGATCGCCAGCGGCGCGGACGTCGCCGAGCTGGCGCAGACCACCGTGCTGTTGCTCCTGGTCGTGTTCGCGATCGTCAACATCGCGGTGCTGCGGCTGCGCGGCCGCGCCGTCGAACATCCGCACTTCCGCACCCCGACCTGGGCCGCGGTGCTCGGCGCGATCTCGACCCTCTTGCTCGCGAGCCCGCTGACCGGCCGCCCGGCGCGGGTCTACCTGGTCGCCGGGATCCTGGTCGGGGTCGGCGCGGTGTTGTGGGGGCTCAACCGGCTGATCACCGGCCGGCGGGTCACCGAGATCGACGCCGAGAACCTCGTAAAATGAAATCGCCGCCCGCGGCCCGATGCCGCACCGCGCTCCAGGTGCATTTCCCACGCGGATCTGCCACGGTCCCGCCGTGACCCCCGACGCCCCGGCCACCGCGGGCACCGTCCGGATCCCCGGTCGGCGCCTGCTGATCGCGCTGCTCGTGATCTTCCTGCTGGCGGTCGTGCCGTCGGTCGTCGTGCCCACCCTGATGTGCCGGGAGGACGTGCCGCAGCTCGCGGATCTCGGCGACGTGCCGACGTTCTCGCTCGTCGACGACCACGGCGAGGCGTTCACCGAGAGCGCGCTGCGTGGCCACCCGACGATCGTCAACTTCATCTTCACCCGGTGCGACACGATCTGTCCGGTGGTCTCGATGAAGCTGCAGCGGATCCAGGAGAAGACCGGCGACAAGAAGGGGATCGGGATCAAGCTGCTCTCGATCTCGGTCGACCCGGCGTACGACACGCCCGCGCGGCTGCGCGAGTTCGCCGAGCGCTACCAGGCGAACCCCGAGCGGTGGCGGTTCCTCACCGGCCCGGTCGATCAGGTCAAGGCGCTGGTCGAGGGGCCGTTCATGAACTCGATGGTGCTCGAGGGCGTGACCGCCTCGGGCGCGCCCTCGATCTCGCACAACGGCTACTTCGTCCTGGTCGACGGCGACCTCAAGATCCGCGGGGTCTACGACTCGAACGACCTCCAGGCGCTCGACAAGCTGATCCACGAGGCGCGCTACCTCGCGCGGACCCACCGCTCGTACAAGTTCGGCGGCGGGCCCTAGCTCAGAGCGGGCCCAGGCCGCAGGGCGGCGGCGACGCGGCTGGAAACAGCTTCTCCATCGAGTCCTGGGCGAGGAAGCACGCGATGTCGGGCTTGGTCGCGTGTGTTCGGCAGCGCGCGCGGAACGCCTCCTGCTTCGTGGGCTCGAGCACCTCGGCGGAGAGCGCGGGATCCCACCCGTGCGGAGGCGCGGCGGCCAGGGTGCGGAGGTGCGCAACCACCTGATCGCACTCCGCCGGAGCCGCCTTCGGCTCGCCCTGCCAGTCCGCCGAGAACACCACGCGCGCCGCTCCATCGGGGCCGGCGAGCTGCACGACCTCCACGCCACCGGTCGCGTTGCCGTACGCGAGGAACGCGGGGCCACGCGAGCGGTCGAAGGCCATCACGGGGGGCTCGGAGCGCGCGGTGCTGCGCTGCTGCGTGAGCGGCAGCGAGCGCTCCACGACGGCGCGCGTGCGGACGTCGAGCTCGAGCAGGTGGGGGCGCTCGACGAGCCGATGCTCCACCAGGTCCCCGAACGAGGGGACGAGCACGACGTGGGCATCCTTCCACGCCAGCGCCGCGCCAGAGAGGTGATGTGCGTCGAGCG
>JBQCJR010000505.1:0-2177 GCA_051952595.1 Kofleriaceae bacterium | reverse complement strand
GAGCACCTCCTTGAGCGCGACGGTGCGGCCGAGCAGGGTGTCGGTCGCCTCGACGACCCGGCCCATCCCGCCGCGCGCGATCTCGGGGCCGAGCTCGTAGCGCGCGGCCGGGGTCGCCGGGTGGCCGCTGGGCGCGCCGGGGCGGCGCAGGCGCAGCGTCGAGCCGACGCCGGGATCGACCGCAGCCGGGAGTGGTCCCGGACGCGGAGCCGGCGGCACCACGGGCGGCGTGGACGGCGGCAGCGGGGCGCCCGCGAGCGTTGGCAGGTCGGCGCCCGCGCTCGGCAGCTCGGGGGGCGTGGTGCTCGGCAGCGCCACCCCGGTCGCGGTTCGCGCGACGCTGCGCTCGGTGTCGTGCCCCGGGCTCGTCGGGAACGCCGGATCCGCCGCGCGCTTCAGATCGTCCGACACGCCCCGCCGAGTATACGCGGGGGATCGGTCAGGCGCGCGTCGGAAGCAGGTCTCGCCGCACCGCGCGGACCAGCGCCCACGCGAACAGCAGACCGATCAGCGCGAGGGCCACGGTGATCGGCATGACGTACCAGTAGTCCTGGGGAATCTCGCCGGTGATCAGGGCGTACGCATCGCCGGGCACGCCGCGGCCGACGTACAGCCCGACCAGATCGAGCTGCGCGTCCGGCACCGGCGCGCGCTTCAGCTCGCCCCAGGTGGTGTCGTGGTGGCGGGTGACCGGCTCGACGCGTGCGGCCCACAGCTTCGCGCCCTCGAGCTTGCTGGTCACCGCGGCGACCGACATCGCGACGTCGAACCGCGCCTGGCCGAGCACGCCATCGGTCTGCGCCGGGGCGCTCGACGGGGTGGCCGGGATGCCGACGCGGGCGAGCTCGGCGGTCCACGCGGCGGCGTCGAGCAGCGGGCCGTGCTCGTCGGTCTTCGGGGTGAACGTGGCGACCACGATCGCGCGCTCCGGATCGACGACGTCGAACGCGACCTGATCGGCGTCGCGCACGGCGACCACGTCGCCGGTGACCGTGCGGACCTTGCCGGCGGAGAACCCGGCGCGCACCTCGGCGGGCCGGGCGAACACCGGGCGCGGGTGCGCGGCGGCGTAGCCATCGATCGCGTCGAAGAACGGCAGCGCCGAGAGCTTGCGCAGCCGGCCGACGTAGCGCCGCCCGGCGGGCTTGTCCCAGCCATCGCCCGAGACCACCAGCCAGAGGCGCTCCTCGGTGCCGCGGACCGGGGCGACGCGGTGGCCGAAGTCGCCGCGGGTCTTCACCGCGCGGACGGCCTGCGACATCATCGGATCCGCCTCGATCGAGATGAACCGGTCCTCGCCGACCTTGCCGGCGACCACGTCGGAGACCGCGACCTGCGAGGGCTCGTCCCCCGCGCCGCCGAACCGGCGATCTGGGCCGAGCCGGATCAGGAAGTACACACACAGCGTCACGACGCCGGCGGCGGTGATGATGCCGACCTTGGTGCGCGCCCGCTTGAGCTTGATCAGCTCGGGATCGATCGCGTCGCGTGCGATCGGCGCACCCGGATCACGCTCGGCGATCGGCGGAGATTCGGACATTTGTGCGATCGGCATCCTATCTTGCAGATCGACAACGCGCCACCGCGTGAGGTTGCGAGGAATTGACCCCCGGCGCGAAGCGGCGAGCCGCGGTGGCAGCGCCCTGGCGACCGCGTGTTCGCCGGGTTACGGTCGCTCCTTCCATGGGAGACCGTCCGGCCAGCAGTCGCGAGCGGCCGCTGGGCGTCGCCGAGATCGTGCGGCTCGCCGGGCGCGCGCTCGACGACCTCGGGCTGGTGTGGCTCGAGGGCGAGGTGACCCAGGTCAGCCAGCCGTCCTCGGGGCACATCTACTTCGCGCTCTCGGATCGCGGCAGCGTGCTGCCGGCCGTGATGTGGGGGCGCGACGCGTCGCGGATCCGGTTCCAGATCGCGGCCGGTCAGCGGCTGCGGGTGCGCGGCCGGCTCGGCGTGTACGACCGCGACGGCAAGATGCAGCTGTACGCCGATTTCGCCGAGCCGGCGGGCGCCGGGGCGGAGGCGCTCGCGCTCGAGCAGCTCAAGGCCAAGCTCGCGGCCGAGGGCATGTTCGCGCAGAGCAAGAAGCGCCCGCTGCCCAGGTTCCCGCGTCGGATCGGCGTGGTCACGTCGAAGAACGGCGCGGCGGTGCACGACATCATCCGCACGATCCACCGCCG
>JBQCJR010000504.1:0-17290 GCA_051952595.1 Kofleriaceae bacterium | reverse complement strand
CCGCCGGCCGCGAGGTCGCGCTGTCCGAGGCGCCGCAGGACGCCCTGGTCGCCCAGGTCCGCGAGACCACGCTGGTGCACCTGCGCACCGCGGTCAAGGATCGCATGCGCGCGCTGCGCGATCAGCTCGAGCCCGATGATCGAACGCTGCTGATCCTGCGCGTCGATCGCGACCTGCAGTGGCGCGAGATCGCGCAGGTCCTGCTCGGCGATCAGGCCGATGCCGCCGAGCTCGATCGCCACGCCGCGACGCTGCGCAAGCGGTTCGAGCGCGTGAAGCAGCGGCTGCGCGAGCTGGCGAGCGCGCTCGATCCGACCTCGTCGTGATCACGCCGCGGAGCGCTGGCCCACCTCGAGCACGAACGGGATCCCGCCGCTCTCGAAGCACAGCCGCCGCGCGCCGTGCGCCGCCCGCGCGCCGATCTGCCGGCGCGGCAGCGACAGCTCGCTCGGCCCCGGCAGCAGGCTCTTGACGTTGCCACCGATCATGTTCGCCAGCTCGGCGACCGCGTCCTCGATGTCCTCCGCGCGCACCGCGTCCGCGTCGCACGCGAACATCGCGGCGGCGGCGCGCCGGCCGAGCTCGTCGGGAACCGCCAGGGTCACCGTGCCGTTCCAGCGGCCGGTGATGTCGATCGCGAGCTCCCAGCCGCCGGAGAACGTGAACGAATCGAGCGGGCCGGCGAGGTCCAGGCCGAGCATGGCCTCGAAGATCGCGCGGGTGAGCTCGGCGATCACGTCGTCACTAGGCAGCATGGTTCACCTCCGCGCGCTTGAGCGCGTAGTAGATCGTCGGGCCCGCGCGCATCGACTGGAACCCATCGTGGAAGTGCAGCGGGGTCTCCGCCGCGCCGAGGAACAGCGCGCTATCGGGGCGCAGCACGCGGCGGACGCGCTCGAAGATCCGCACCTTGGTCGCGTGGTCGAAGTAGATGAGGACGTTGCGCAGGAACACGACGTCCTGAGCGCCCGCGAGGCACGCCCAGTCGGCGAGCAGGTTGAGCTCGGCGAACCGCACCAGATCGCGGATCGGCTGGGCGATCTGCCAGTCGGCGCCGCGGCGCACGAAGTACTTCGCGAGATATGCCGCCGGCAGCCCGCGGTTGATCTCGAGCGTGCGGTAGGTGCCGGCGCGCGCCCGCTCGAGCACGCAGCGGTTGATGTCCGTCGCGGTGATCCGCACGTCCCAGCTCGCGAGCTCGGGGAAGTGCTCGCGGAGCAGCATCGCGATGCTGTACGGCTCCTGGCCGGTCGACGCCGCCGCCGACCAGATCCGCAGGGTCCGGCTCGCGGCGCGCGCCTTGATCAGCGACGGCACCAGCTCGACCAGCGCGCGAAACGGATGGCTGTCGCGGAAGAACGAGGTCTCGTTGGTGGTCAGCGCCTCGAGCGTCGCGATCGCGATCGCGCCGCGCTCGGCCACCCGGATCGCCGCGACCAGCTCGTCGAGCGAGCGCAGGTGCGCGTCGCGCGCCACGCCGATCAGCCGCGACTCGATCAGGTAGTCCTTGTCGTCGTCGAGCACGATCCCGGCGTGGCGATACACGAAGTCGCGGAGGTAGCGAGCGGCGTCGGGAGACACCTTCATGATGCCGACCGCAGCTGGGTCGCGCTCGCGCTCAGGTACGACCCGATCCGCGCGAGCGGGATCACGTCGGCCGGCACTCCGGCGTCGAGCACCGCGGTCGGCATGCTCGGCACCACGCAGCTGCCCGCGCTCTGCACGAACACCTTGCCGCCGGCCTCGACGACCTGGCGCGCGCCGAGCGAGCCGTCGCGGCCCATGCCGGTCAGCACGCCGGCCAGCACGCGGCTGCCGTAGACCGCCGCGGCGGATCGGAACAGCGGATCGATCGCGGGCCGGCACGAGCTCTCCGGTGGCTCCTGATCGAGCGCGAGCTCGACATCGCGCCCGCGCCGCACGACCGTCATGTGGAAGTCGCCGGGCGCGATGTACGCGTGGCCCGGCTGGATCACCGCGCCGTGGCTCGCCTCGGTGGTCGGGATCCCGGTGGTGCGGGTCAGCCGATCGGCGAGCGTGCGGGTGAACAGCGGCGGCATGTGCTGCACGATCAACAGCGGCACCGCGGGCGCGCCGCGCAGCCCGGCGAAGATCTCGGACAGCGCGTTCGGGCCGCCGGTCGAGCAGCCGAGCAGGATCACCGCGGGGGGCGGGCGCGGCGCCTCGAGCGTTGTCGGGATCACCGCGGTGATCGCGGTGCTGCTGACCGGCAGCCGCGCCGTGCGGTCGAGCTTCGGCGCCGCCCCGCGCGCCCGGCTCGCCCGCGCCAGCGTCTTCAGCTTCTCGATCAGCTCGTCGCGGAACCCCCCGAGGCCGGTGGTCTCGCCGGTGAACCGCGGCTTGGCGATGTAGTCCGAGGCTCCCGCGGCGAGCGCGCGCAGCGCCGCATCGGCCCCGCGCTCGGTCAGCGCGCTGCACATCAGGATCGGCAGCCACGGCCACCGCCGCCGCACCTCGGCCGCCATCTCGATCCCGTTCATCTCCTCCATCTCGACGTCGAGCACGACCACGTCGGGCGCCGCGTGCTCGAGCTTCTGCAGGCCGATCGACGCCGACGCCGCGATCCCCGCGACCGCGAGCTCGGGATCGCTCGCGACGATCTTCGATAGCACCTTGCGCACGACGACCGAGTCGTCGACGAGCAGCACGCGGATCGGCTCGATCGTGGACGGGCGCATGGCGTCTAGACCCGGAACTGGGTGACCAGCATCTGCAGCTCGGACGCCATCCGCGACAGCTCGACCGAGGCGCGCAGCGTATCGGCCGCGCCGCTCGAGGTGCCCTGGGCGGCGCGCGCCACGCTGGTGATCGTCTCGGTGATCTCGCCGCTGCCGCGCGCGGCGTCCGCGACGCTGCGGCCGATCTCGTTGGTGGTCGCGGTCTGCTCCTCGACCGCGCTCGCGATCGCGGTCTGCAGGTCGTGGATCGTCCCGATGATCTGGCCGATCTGCGCGATCGCGCTGACCGCCGAGCGAGTGTCGGCCTGGATCGACTCGATCTTCTGGCCGATCTCCTCGGTCGCGCGCGCGGTCTCTTTGGCGAGCTCCTTGACCTCGTTCGCGACCACCGCGAAGCCCTTGCCGGCCTCGCCGGCGCGCGCGGCCGCGATCGTCGCGTTGAGCGCGAGCAGGTTGGTCTGCTGCGCGATCGAGGTGATCACCTTGATCACCTTGCCGATGTCCGCGCTGCTCTCGCCGAGCTTGGCGACCACCGCGTTCGTGGTGTCCGCGACCCGGACCGCCGAGGTCGCGACCCGCGCCGCCTCGGCCGCGTTCTTCGAGATCTCGCGGATGCTCGCCGACATCTCCTCCGAGCCGGTCGCCACCGTCTGCACGTTGCGGTTGACCTGCTCGCTGCTCGCCGAGACCATGCTGGCCTGCGCCGAGGTCTGCTCGGCGGTCGCCGACATCTGCTTGCTGACCGCGGCGAGCTCCTCGGACGCCGCGCCGAGCGTGGTCGCGTTGCTGCCGATCGCCGCCATGCTCGAGCGCATCGTCGCGAACAGCCGGTTGAGCCCCGCGCCGATCTGGGCGACCACGTCGTCGCCCTCGATCTGCACGGTGCGGGTGAGCGTGCCGTTCGCCGCGTCGGCGACCACCTCGAGCAGATGATCGACCCGGCGGCGCAGCTCGGCCGCCTCCTGGCGTTCGCGGGCGGCGGTGGTCGTGGTGGTGCGCTCGCGCATCACCAGCTTCGGCGCGATGACCTTGCGGCGGTACCGCGGCGACTTGCGAGGGGACTTGGTGCGTTTCATGAGTGGATTCCTTGGGGTTCGAGGACGCGGGCGAGGTCCAGCATCAGCAGCAGCCGGCGCTCGAGCTTGTAGATGCCGGTCACGAGGTCGCGCAGCGCGCCGGGGACGGTCTCGGGCGCGCGCTCGACCGCGCGGTCCTCGACCTGGAGCACGTCGCCGATCGCGTCGACCAGCAGGCTGACCACGTTGTCGCCGCGCCGGACGACCACGTTCATCGGCAGCTCGGCGCTCGGCGCGAGCGCGAGCCGCGCGCGCATATCGATCGCGACGACGATCTGGCCGCGCAGGTTGATCAGGCCGCGGATCCCGGGCGGCGCGAGTGGGATCGCGGTCATCTCGTGGTAGCGCAGCACCTCCTGGATGCTGTGCACGTCGATCCCGAAGTGGAGATCGTCGAGCGTGAACGTACAGACCTGGCGGGTGGTGGTCATCGAGGAGGCCATCGAAGGCGTGATCGGGGTCGTGATCGGGGTCGTCATCGGGACCTACGCGAAGAAGCTCGGGTCGGACGCGGCGATCACGCCGTGCACGTCGAGCAGGTCGGTGACCTTGCCGCCGATCACCGCGGCGCCGAGCACGCCGTCGCGGTGGGTTCGATGGCGCACGGTGATCGCTTCTTCGACCGCATCGAGGATCTCGTCCACCACGAATCCGACGCTGCGGTCGTGCTCGCTGTAGACGATGATCGGCAGGGTGTCGCGGTCGGCGGCCCCGCCGTGGCCGAACTGCGCGGTCAGGTCGATCAGTGGCAGCAGCGAGCCGCGGTACTGGACCACGGCGCGATCGCCGGCCCGCTCGACGCGCCGGGTCGGCAGCTCCTCGAGCCGCGCGACCAGCGACAGCGGCACCGCCATGCGCCCGTGGTCGCCGGTGCGGAACACCAGCAGGGCCTCGCGCGGCGGCTCGTCGGAGTGCGACGTCGCGACCTCGAGCAGGGGCTGCACGCGCGCCTGGTCGACGATGCACGCGCGCTGCGCGATCCCCATCGCGTCGAGGATCAGCGCCACGCGGCCATCGCCCATGATCGTCGCCCCGGCGAACGCGGCGAGCCCGATCAGCTGCTTGCCGAGCGGCTTGACCACGATCTCCTCGGTGTCGTTGACCTCGTCGACGACGATCCCGAACTGCCGATCACCGGCCTGGAGCACCACGATCTGGATCGCATCGGACGGCGGCGCTGCGCCGAGCGCGAGCACCTGGTCGAGGAACACCACCGGCAGCAGCCGGCCGCGCAGCCGGTACACCGTGGCGCCGCCGATCGACTCGAGCCGGCTCGGCGCCTCCGCGGCACCATCGGCGACATCGAGGCGCACCAGCTCGACCACGTTGACCTGCGGGATCGCGAACCGCTGGCCCGCCGAGGTCACCACCAGCGCGGGGATGATCGCGAGGGTGAGTGGGATCTTGATCTTGAGCGTGGTGCCGTGGCCGGGCTGGCTGGTCACGTCGACCACGCCGCCGATCTTCTCGATGTTGGTCTTCACGACGTCCATGCCGACGCCACGGCCGGACAGGTTGGTGACCTGCTCCGCCGTCGAGAATCCGGGGTGGAAGATGAGGTGTGCGAGCTCGCGGTCCGTCATCCGCGCCGCGCGCTCGGCGGACACCAGGTTGCGCGCGACCGCGCGGTCGCGGATCTTCGCGAGGTTCAGCCCGGCGCCGTCGTCGATGATCTCGATGTTGACCTGGCCGCCCTCGTGGTACGCGCGCAGCACGAGCCGCCCGGCCGCGGGCTTACCGGCCGCGGTGCGCACCGCCGGCGGCTCGATGCCGTGGTCGATCGCGTTGCGCACCGCGTGGGTGAGCGGATCCTTGATCGCCTCGATGATCGTGCGATCGAGCTCGGTCTCGGCGCCGTCGAGCTCGAGCGCGACGTGCTTGCCGCACGCGACGGCGAGATCGCGCGCGACGCGCGGGAACTTCTGCCACACCGTCCCGATCGGCTGCATGCGCGTCTTCATGACGCCCTCCTGCAGCTCGCTGGTCAGCTGGTCGAGGCGCTGCGACGCGCTCGCCAGGTTCGGATCGCGGAGCGAGGCGGAGTGCTGGAGGATCTGGTTGCGCGCGAGCACCAGCTCGCCGACCAGGTTCATCATGCGATCGAGCAGGTGGATGTCGACGCGGATCGCAGTTTCGGCGGGCGAGGGTGCGGGCACGGGCGCGGCCGCGGGTGTGGGCGCGGGTGCGACGACCTGCGGCGCTGCGACCGGCGCTGCGGCCATCGGAGTTGCAACGACCGGCGCCGCGACCACCGGCGCTGCGACCACCGGAGTTGCAACGACCGGCGCCGCGACGACCGGCGCGGCGACGATCGGCGCGATCTCCTCGATCTGCGCTCTCTCCGCCTCCTCCTCCGCGGTTGCGCCCTGGCTCGCCATCGCGAGCAGCCGGTCGATCAACGCCTGGTGATCCTCCGGTCCGTCGTCGTCGTGGCTGGCGAGGTGATCCAGCATCCCGCGGATCCCGTCGACCATGCCGAGCAGCGCGGTGATCATCTCCGACGTCACCGTCAGCTCGCCGTCGCGCAGCCGGCTCAGCAGGCTCTCGCCCGCGTGCGCCAGCCGCTCGAGCCGGAACAGCTGCACGAACCCGGCGCTGCCCTTGATCGTGTGCACGCACCGGAAGATCTCGGCGAGCGTCGCGGGATCGCCGGGTCGCTTCTCGAGCGTGACGAAGTCCCGATCGAGCTTGGACAGCATCTCCCGCCCCTCGATCAGGATCTCTTCGACGAACTCTCTGTCGACCGCCATGACCTCTCGAATCGGTCGGGCGGCTCGGTTGTGTAGGCCGCTAGCAGAGGCCGAGCAGCGCGAGCTTGTCGCGCAGGATGTCGGCGGTGAACGGCTTCATCACGTACTCGTCCGCGCCGGCCTCGAGCGCGAGGGTCATCCGCGCGATCTCCGCCTCGGTGGTCACCATCATCACCTTCATCCCGGCGTGGCTCGGATCGCTGCGGATCGCGCGCACGAGCTCGAGGCCGTTCATCTCCGGCATGTTCCAGTCGACCAGGGCGAGCTGGACCGGGCCGGCGGCCAGCCGCTCGAGCGCCTCGCGCCCGTGACAGGCCTCGCGCACCTCGAACCCGATCTCGTGGAGCAGCCGGCCGAGGATCATCCGGATCGCGCGGGAGTCATCGACGACGAGAGCGTGCATGCCACCGCTGGATCGGCCGGCCGGGCCGAACGTTGAGCGCGGGGCGGCCGTCAACAAGTTCCGAGCTCGGACGAACCAGCTCGTACACACATGGTCGTGGCCGCGGCATCGCACGTGATCCAGGTGATCGAGTCGATTCCCGCCGAGCGCCTCGCGCGCTCGGTGACGCGGGTGACGTCCATGATGATGGGCCGCGACTTCGCCCCGGCGGCGATCACCCAGCGCCCGCCGGCGTGGCGCACCGCGATCCTGCCGATCCCCGGCGCCACACCGGTCACCATCGCGCTGTCCTCGGACCGCGCCGGGTGCGCCGCGCTCGCGGCCGCGATGCTCGGAGCGGATCGCGACGCGCTCGATCTCGCGATGATCGACGACTTCCTGCGCGAGCTCGCGAACATGACCGGCGGCCAGATCAAGACCGAGCTGCGGCTCGATCAAGCGCTCGGGCTGCCGCGCGTGTTCGACGGCGAGGCTGCGTTCACCGATCCCGAATGGCGACACCACGTCCTCTGCAGCCAGGACGTGAGCCTCGTCGTGTCTCTGATTCCGCGGCTGGTCTGAGGACCCACCATGCCCACCATTCTCACCGTCGACGATTCCAGCACGATCCGCACCATCATCACCAAGCAGATGACCGAGCTCGGGTTCGCCGTCGAGGCGGCCGAGGACGGCCAGCAGGGGCTGGCCAAGCTCGAGGACATCTCGGTCGATCTGATCCTGCTCGACGTGACGATGCCGGTGATGGACGGCCCGGCGATGCTCGCCAAGCTGCGCGAGACCGGCAACACCACGCCGGTCATCATGCTGACCAGCGAGTCCAAGCGCGCGGTCGTCTCCGGCGCGATCAAGCTCGGGATCGACGACTACATCCTGAAGCCGTTCAAGCCCGACGAGCTGCGCGCGAAGGTGATGAAGGCGCTCCGCCTCGATCCCACCGCGGGCACCGGACCGGTCACCCCAGCGCCGGCCGCCGCGGTCGAGGCCGCCGCGTCGGGCAGCAAGCAGTTCACCGACGTGCTCGTGATCGACGACATGGAGAACGTGCACAAGAAGCTGCGCACGCTGCTGCCGGCGCACCTGACGATGAACGGCTGCGTCAGCGCCCGCGAGGCGGTCAACCTGTGCCAGGAGCGGATCTACCGCGTGATCATCATCGACATGGTGATCCCCGACGTGAACAGCGTCGCGCTGATGAACCAGCTCCGCGTGCTCCAGCCCCACGCGATCATGGCCGCGCTCGCGCTGCGCTCGGCGAACGACGTGGTGTCCGAGCACAAGGCGCAGGGCTTCCAGGACGTGCTGCAGAAGCCGTTCGATCCCGACGCGATCGACGAGGTGCTCGGCAAGTACTTCGACGTCAAGGAGGTGCTCTCGATCGATGGCAACGTGCTGCGCGCCGCGGCGTTCGAGGGCAAGGACGACAAGCTCGATCGCTACTTCACCCGGCTCAAGCAGCTCGGGCGCGAGTCGTTCGAGAAGCTGGCCTCGGCGTGTTACGAGGACGCGATCATCGACGTCGCCCGGGTGCCGGTGCGCGCCGACAAGATCGTCCGCCTCGCGATCGAGCTCGACAAGGAGGCCAAGAAGTTCGGGATCGAGATCCGGCTGATCGGCACCGCCGAGCACCGGTCCACGCTGGCCTCGGTCACCGACACCGCCTCGATGCCGTTCTTCGATTCGATCGACGCGGCCCGCGCGGCCTGATCCGCGAGAAAGCGAGCCACGTGACCGTCGCACAACGCCTGTCGGAGCAGATCCACCAGATCGCCATCCACCGGATCGGGACCGAGCGCATGGTGCTGCCGGCGATGCCGTCGGTGGCGACCCGCTGCCTCGCGCTGCTCAAGGATCCGAACTTCAACCAGCGCAAGCTCGCCGACGCGATCGGCGGCGATCCGCTGCTGCTCGCCCGGATCCTCCACGATGCGTCGTCGGCGAGCTTCGCGAGCACCGTGAAGAGCATCGACCAGTCGATCTCGCGGCTCGGCATCGCCCGGCTCAAGTCGGTGATCCTGTCGTACACCGCGAACCAGGTGTTCCAGTCGCCCGACAAGCAGATCGCCGCGGCCGCCCGCCGGGTGTGGGACCACTCGGTCGCGGTCAGCATCCTGGCCCGCGATCTCGGCGCGCTCACCGGCTCGTGCGACGCCGAGGAGTGCTACATCGTCGGGCTGCTGCACGACATCGGCAAGCCGATCGTCGCCGGCTACCTGCTCGAGATCGAGCGCAAGCTCGGCAAGGACGCGCCGGGGTTCCTCCAGCGCGCCGACTGGGAGGCGGTGATCGAGAGCGCCCATCGCAAGATCGGCGTCGAGCTGGCGCGGACCTGGAAGCTGCCCGAGGAGGTCGTGCAGGCGATCGGCGATTGCGGCGACTACGACGCCGGCGAGCGCAAGCGCCCCGCCAACGTGGTGCGGCTCGCCAACGCGATCGCCAAGCGCCAGGGCTTCGCGACCGGGCCGATCGACGAGGCCGACCTCGACGCGATGATCATGGTCGGCAAGTCGATGCTCGGCGTCGAGGACGCGATGATCTCCGGGCTGACGACGAACCTGAAGGACCGGCTCGCGGCCGCCTAGAACCCGTCGACGACCATACCGACGACGCCCTGGAGCTGGGTGGCGGTGCGGCCGTCGGCGAGATCGGTGCCCGCGAAGTACGCGGTGAGCTGGAGGTCGGCGCACAGCGCGAGCGCCTCGCTCATCCGGTGGCACGCGCCGCCGCTCACCGTCGCGCCCCACAGCGTGCGCGGCGCGAAGATCCACGCCCCGCCGCCGGACAGCCGCAGCGCGCCGGAGGTCAGCCGCACGCCGCCGATCGCGCCGACCGAGTTGCGGTCGAGCGTCTCGACCACCAGGCCGCCGTACGCCGCGACCGCGGGCTGCTCGCGGATCGCCACCGCGCCGGTCGCGGCGATCGTGAGCGGCGAGGCGCGCTGGCTGGTCATCCCGTCGCCGCCGCCGACCGTCACGCCATAGCCCATCCGCAGCTCGGCCTCCCACAGCGGCTCGGCCGCCGCGGTGACAGAGGTGCCGAGGGTTCCGATCCAGAGCCAGAGCGCCAGGCGCGTGCGTCGCATGGCGGCGTGCTCACGCAAGCGACGTGCCGCGGCCTGGCCGCCTCCGGCCACGCCCGGGCCGCGCGATCACGGCGACTTGAGCGGCGCGAGCTCGGGCAGCGCGAACGGCGCGTCGGCAGTTCTGGCGCGCGGCTTGGTCCGGATCAGGAACGACAGCCGGCGGTTCTGCGCCGCGAGCGGCTGGTCGGGCACGTACAGCTGCGACGAGCCGCGCGCGAGCACGCCCACGATCCGGTGCGGCGGCACCCCGCTGGCCTCGAGGATCTCGCGCGCTGCCGCGGCGCGCTGGTACGACAGGTCCCAGTTCGAGAGCTTCGAGCCGGCCGCGAACGGCCGCGCGTCGGTGTGGCCGTCGATCTCGATCGGCTTGTCGAGCCGGGTCAGCGCCGGGGCGAACGCGCGCAGGAACCGCTCGAGCGGCTCGCGGAGCTGCGCCGAGGACAGGTCGAACAGCATGCCCTCGCCGCCATCGACCGCCTCGATCCGCACGCCCTCGGAGGTGACCTGGACGTTGACGTTCTTGATCACGTCGGCGAGCCCGCTGTCCATCGCGGCGAGCCGGCTGAGCTTGTCGGAGATCTGCTTGGCGGTCTCGAGCTTGTCCTCGATCGACTCCTCGCCCTGCTCGGGCGGTACCGACGAGGTCTCGATCACCGACGGCGTGATCTGCGCGGCGCGGTTCATCGAGAGGTCGCCCTCCGGCAGCACGCCGGTGCGGAAGTACTGCGAGATCTCCTTGCGCGACGCCGCGTCGGTCGAGGCGAGCAGCCACAGCACCATGAACAGCGCCATCATCGCGGTCACGAAGTCGGCGTATGCGACCTTCCAGGCGCCGCCGTGGTGGCCGTGCGCGGCCTCGATCTTCTTGTAGCGGCGCGCCATGTCACTGGACCGTCTGCAGCGCGCGGTCGAGCTCGGCGAAGCTCGGCCGCTCGTCGCTGAAGATCATCTTGCGGCCGAACTCGACCGCGGTCGGCGGCGCCACGCCGCGCGCCGAGGCGACCACCGCCGCCTTGATCACCGCGAGGTAGCGCAGCTGGTGCAGCTCCTGGGTCTCGGCGTTGTTGGCGAGCGGCTGGATCACGCCGTAGCACACCAGGATGCCGAGGAACGTGCCGACCAGCGCGGCGGCGACGTGGTGGCCGATCACCGCCGGCGGCGCGTCCATGTGGCCCATCGTCACGATGATGCCGAGCACCGCCGCGACGATCCCGATCCCCGGCAGCGCGTCGCCGATCGTCTTGAGCAGGCCGGTCGCGAGGTGGCCCTCGGCGCGCAGCGTATCGAGCTCGGCGTCGAGCAGCTGGTCGAGATCGTCGGGCGCGATGCCGTTCACGATCTGCTGGAGCGCCTCGGCGAGGTAGTCGCGGGCGTGACCGTGGCGGGCCAGGCTCGGGTACTTCTTGAAGATGTCGGACTTCGCGGGCTCGTTGACGTGGGCCTCGAGCGCCAGCACGCCCTGGCGACGCGCGAGCATGAACAGCTCGTACTGGCACTTGAGCAGATCGAGGTAGTCCTTCTGCGAGGGGATGTTCTCCTTGACCGCGCTCTTGAGCGCGTGGAGCACGCGGCCGCGCATCTTGCCCGGCGACGAGGTGACGAGGGTCCCGATCGCCGCGCCGAGGATGACCACGAACTCCGATGGCTGGATCAGCACCGGGATGCTCCCGCCCGCCATCAAGAAACCACCCGCGACCGCCGCGAGCATGATGAGAATGCCAGGTATGGCCATGACACCTCGCGAATCGACCGGTCGGCTCTCCATTCGAGGTACGTGCGCATCGCACCTCGCCGCGAGGAATAGCGATCGCGACGGGCGCGTTGGTCCGCCACGCTCGATGCGACGGCACCTCGGCGCACTGCTCGTCGCGATCCCCGCGGTGCTCGCGATGGCCGCGCCGGCCGCCGCGGCGCCGTGTATTCCCGCTGACAGCCCGGGCGAGCTCGGCGCGGTGGTCACCGATGCCGGCGGGCTCTCGTTCTGCACCGGCGTCGAGTGCTGGCGGCTCGACGCGCGCACCCACGTGATCTCCTCGGTCCCGCGGCCGGCCACCCCCGACGATCCGCGCCCGGATCCACGCGCCTCGATCCAGTACGACGACCGCAACCTCGTCGAGAGCGCGACGTTCTGCCCGACCCCGGCGAGCTGCAAGACGTTCCCGCTCACGATCAAGGTCGAGCCGGTCGAGCCGCCCACCATCGAGCTCAACCCCGCCGGCACGCTCGGCGCGATCCGCTACGTCGGGGTCCCCGAGCACGGGCTGCCGGTGTGGGTGCGGCTGTACGACCTCGAGACCGGCAAGCAGATCCGCGAGCACCGCGACGGGTTCGTCTCGGTGTTCGACGACAGCTTCGTCGCCGATCATCAGGTCATCAGCCGCGCCGGCGCGGTGCTCGGCAAGGTGCCGAAGGACCTCCACCTCCACCAATCGGCGCCGCACCAGGATCGCGTCGCGTTCGCGACCACGCGGCCGCCGCGGGTCGCGATGGTCGACGTGCGCACCGGCAAGACGCTGTACCAGCGCTCGCTGGCGAGTGGCCGCGGGCGCGGCGAGGTCGGCGAGCTGGTGCTGCGGTTCTCTCCGGATCACCGCCGGCTGTACGCGATCACCGGCTGGCCGCTCGATGGCGACGTCTGGGTGCTCGACGTGCCGACCGGCGTCGTGATCGCGCGCGCGCGCCCGCCGGTGTGCCCCGCCGCGCCGGAGCCGTGACGAAGAGGAGACGCCCGTGATGCAGGATCCGCAGCTGACGACGATGGTCGACCGCGCCACGCCGCGCGCTCAGCAGCGGCGCCGCCGGATCGCCGCCGCCGTGCTCGTCGTGGGTGGCCTGGGCGCCACGTTCGCGGCGCTGACCTGCGTGAGGGTGCCTCCGGCGAGCCCGCCTCCACCGGCGCCACCGCCCGCGACCGTGATCGTGCAGGTGCCGACCGCGCCGGCGATCGTCGAGGTGCCCGTTCCGGTCGCGGTCACCCTGCCGGGCCCGGCGCTCGATTGCCCGGTGCTCGACGCGATCGACGCGCCGATCGGCGCCGCGATCCCCCCGCCGCGCCTCGACGGGCACGAGAGCTCTCTCGAGCCGGCGATCCAGGTGGTCGCCGCGGGCGCCCGGATCGCGGTGCGCACCGAGGCCGGCCAGGTGTTCGTCAGCGACGACGACGGCCGCCGCTTCCGCCGCGGGTTCGGCGCGCACGGCGTGGCGCAGATCGCGATCGATCGCGAAGGCCGGCTGTACGCGCGCGAGGGTGTTCAACTCGGCCGGATCGATCTCGATGGCCGCGAGCACTGGAACCCAGTCGCGCTCGGGGCGTGCCCGGATCGCGAGGACTGCACCGATCGGATCGCCGTGGTCGGCACCCGCGTGGTGTGGATGCACGACGACCAGCTCGGCACGAGCGACGATCGCGGGCGCACCTGGCGCGTGGTGTCGACCGCCGACGCGACCTGGGAATCGCAGCCGGGGCGCACCCTGGTGTGGAACGGCGCGCTGTACCAGCTCCGCCACGACGTCGATCGCTGCGGGGTCGATGACTGGTCGGTGTGGCGGCTCGACGGCGCGCGCCAGATCCGCCACGCGATCTTCCGCGCGCCGTACGTCCCCGGCGGCTCGGTGGTGGTGCCGGACGACGACGTCGGGACCTCGTGGCGGTGGCGCGAGCGGTGCTGGCAAGATCCCGAGGTGCTCGTGCCATGCCCGACGCGCGATCCGGTGCGCGTCGCGATGCGCACCGCGTCGACCGTGCTGCCGATCGAGGGCGGCCGCACCCTCGGCGTCTACCGCAACAGCCTGATCGAGCTGTGCCGCGGCGGCGTGCGCCTGATCTATCGCTCGTACCCGCTCGATCACGTCGACGCCGTCGACGCCGCCGGGCGCCCGCTGGTGATCCACGGCGAAGCGCTGCTGCGCTGGTCGCCGATCCACGGCTGGCGCCGCCTGTTCACCCTGCCGGCGCCGTAGAGCGCGCGCGGCTCAGGGCTGCGAGGTCGTCGTCCATACGGCCGCGCGCGTCGCGCAGCTCGCCGCGACGTCGATCACCGCGGTGTCGATCGTGTACACGAAGGTCTCCTCGCCGCCATCGACGCCGACGACGCTGACCGCCAGCCACGCACCATCGGGCGAGCGGAACGCCCACGCGGTCTCGCCGAGCTCGAAGTCCTCCGCGCGCAGATCGAACACGATCTCCGTGCCCGCGGCGCAGCGCAGCCGCAGGTCGCCGAAGTACTCGATCGACGCGTCGCCCTCGTGCAGGGCGATGCCCAGTCGCAACTGCTCGCCTCCGATGCGGACCCACGCGTTCGGCGCGAGCTTCACGGGGCACGTCGCGAGCGGCCTCATCTCGAGGGCGCGGAGCTGCGCCACGACCTCCGCGCGGCGTACCGTCTTGCGCCCGCCGATCGCCGCGACTGTCCATGACGTGCTCGTCCGCGGCCCGATCGCATCGATGCGAACGTTGGTCGCCTGGTCGGCGGCGCCGACGTGGTCCACGTTGTAGATCGAGTCGTGGCCGACGCACGCGAACGCGTGGTGCTTCCGCGAGTACGCGAAGCACTGTGGGGCAAGTGGCTCGCGATCCTTGGCCGCACGCTTCGACATCGTGCGCAGCGAGGGCAGCGCCGGTAGCGGCCCGGCCTCGGCGCTGCCGACGAACAGCAGGAGCAACGGCCACGCGCGCATCCCGCTCCAACGCGCGGGCTCGGTGGCCCATTCCCGATCCGCGGCGCCCACACGGGAGGGCGCCTCGTCCCATCAAGCCGGCAGGTCGGTCCACTCCGCGCTCTTGGTCCACAGCGTGCGTGCCAGCTCGGTGTCGTCGGCGAGCCGGTTCGGCTGCTTCTCGCGGCCGCCGACGTCGTAGTAGCGCCCGGTCTCGCCGGCGAGCTCCGGGTCGGTCGCGCAGCGCAGGCTCGCCACCGCGCCTTCCTCGGGCGTGATCATGAACTTCTTCATCACCCAGCGCACGGGGCCCGGCACCTTGCGCCACACGTCGGTCGCGACGACGCCCGGGTGCACCGCGTAGGTCGTCACCTGGGTGCCCTCGAGCCGGCGCGCCAGCTCCTTGGTGAACAGCACGTTCGAGAGCTTCGACACCGCGTACTCGGGCAGCGCGGTGACCGTGCGGGTCTTCTCGCGCACCGCCTCCCAGTCGATCGCCTTGGCCTGGTAGTGCGACTTGCTCGCCACGTTGACGATCCGCGCGGGTCCGGACTCGATGATCCGGTCGAGCAGCAGGCGGGTGAACAGGTAGTGACCGAGGTGGTTGGTGCCGAACTGGACCTCGAAGCCCTGCTTGGTCTGGCCGCGGAACCCGGCGAGGCCGGCGTTGTTGATCAGGCCGTGGATCGGGATCTTGCGATCGAGCAGCTCCCGCGCGCACGCCCGGACGGAGTCCAGATCGCCGAGATCGACATGCACGTACTCGAGCCGCGCGCCGGGGAGCTCGCGCTGGATGTCCTCGATCGCCTCGAGCGTCTTGTCCTTCGACCGGCACGCCAGGATCACGTGCGCGCCGCGGCGCGCGAGCTCGCGCGCGGTGATCTTGCCGATGCCCGAGCTCGCGCCGGTGATGACGAAGGTCTTGTTCGCGAGGTCCTGGTCCATGTGGGCCGGCAACATGGTGCGTCCTTCGCCTCGGTCAAGAAACGTGATCCAGCTTGCGATCGTTGCTGAGGCCCGCGCTACCGAGGCAAAGTCATCGCGCCGTTCGGGCCAACCGGCCGGCTCGCTCGTACAGGGAACCGGGAGGCAATCAGATGCAGCTTCGTCCGTGGAGTCAGTTTGCAACGATGCTCGCGCTCGCGCTGTCGCTCGCCGCGGCGGCCACGGGCTGTGGCGACAAGCACAAGCAGGGCGCGACCACGCCGGCGCCCGCCGAGGCCAAGCTCTACGATCGGCTCGGCGGCAAGGACTCGATCGCCGCGGTGGTCGATGACTTCCTCGCCAAGGTCGCCGCCGACGCGCGGATCAACATGTACTTCCAGAACGCCGACGTCGCGGCGCTCAAGACCAAGCTCGTCGATCAGATCTGCGAGGCGACCGGCGGGCCGTGCAAGTACACCGGCAAGTCGATGCGCGAGGTCCACACCAACATGAAGATCACCGACGCGGACTTCGCGGCGATGGTCGAGGATCTCGTGCAGACGCTCGACGCGTTCCAGGTCCCGGCCAAGGAGCAGCAGGAGCTGCTCGGTGCGCTCGGCGGGATGAAGGGCGATATCGTCGGGCTCTAGTACGGCCGCGCGCCGTTGACGTTGCCGCCGGGTCCGTAGTCGCACACGATCGAGCTGCCGTACTGGAGCCCGGGGCAGCGGTACAGCGCGCAGCCGACCTCGCGCGTGTCGCGCCACACGACCTGGGTGTAGTGGCCGCACACGCGGTTGCCGCCGGGGCAGGTGTTCGACGCGTAGTCGTAGTTGGCCTTCTCCGCCGCCCACGAGCTCACCGCGCCCTGCGCGGTCGCGTTGCCGCTCGCGCCGTAGATGTTCTCGCCGACGTAGTAGGGGTGGCCCTGCGAGCGACCGGCGTTGTGATCGATCAGGCCGGTCGGCGCCTCGACATCGCGGCACTGCATCGCCCACGCCATCGCGGTCGCCGCGAGCGCCGGGCTCCAGGTCAAGGCGGGCAGTGGCGTCTGCGTGTCGACCGCCGCGCGGACCTCGTTGTGGAGCCGCGTGATCCCCGCGAGCTCCGCGGGCTCGCCGACGCCACCGGGCGCATCGGGCGCGGGGCCATCCGTGCGCGCGCCATCGCCGGGCAGCTCGGCGTCGCCGGGCGGACCCTCGGCGGGATCTTGGTCACAACCACAGAGCACGACAGCCAGCAGCGCCCATCTCCGCATGGATCGACGATCCAGCAGGTCGTGCTCCCGCGTCAACCGTTTGACTTCCCCGTGCCGTCTCGCATACCAACGGCTCAGGAGGCCACGCCAGAGCATCGAGACGCCACAGCTCCGATGGAAGCAGGGAAGCTCGTGAGATGCGAGCACAGCCCCCGCTACTGTGACCGGGGACGACGCGGCAACAGCCACTGGGCAACTGGGAAGGCGCCGAGAGGACGATCCGGGAGTCAGGACACCTCCTCCGTCGGCACTTCGGGGTGAAGTAGGGCGATCTGATCGTTCCGTCATCCCGCGTCACGTGGGGTGACATGATTCGAACCGTCGAAGCCTGCTGCTGTGTCTGTGCCGTGCTGGTCACGCTCGGCGGAGCCGCGCGCGCCGACGGGCCCGCCGCGGCCGAGGCCTCGGCGGAGGCCGAGGGCGAGACGATCGTCGTGATCGATCG
>JBQCJR010000503.1:0-17227 GCA_051952595.1 Kofleriaceae bacterium | reverse complement strand
CGGCTCGAACGCGGCGATGACGATCCGCACGCGCTACCCGACGGCCATCCGGCCGCCGTCGCGCAGCGCCGCCGGCACGAGCGGGCTGACCTCGCCGGTCGACACCAGCCACAGCTGGTGCGCGGCGCGGGTGACACCGATGTGCAGCAGGTGGCGCGCCCAGTGCTGGTCGGGGTAGCTCGTGTCGTTGACGTCGACCATCACGACGTAGTCGAACTCGAGGCCCTTCACGTGGGCGACATCGGTGACGTCCACGCCGGGCTGGAAGTTGAACTCGTCGCGGCGGATCCGGCGCAGCGCGGGGACCTCGGCGCGGCGCAGTCCTTCGAAGTAGGCGTCGGCCTGCTCGGCGTGGCGCGAGATCACCGCACACGACGCGGTGGGCTCGCGCGCCATCAGGTTGCGCAGCGCATCGCCGAGGAACGCGACCGCCTCGCCGAGATCGCCGAACTCGTGGAGCTCGACCGGCTCGCCGGGGCGCGCCGCGAGTGGCTCGGGCGGCGCCAGCTCGGGCCCGAGGATCTCGCGCGCGAGCAGCATCACCTCGGCGGTCGAGCGATACGACAGCTTGAGCGGGCGCACGATCGCCGGCTGGCCGGTCTGCTCGAGCAGCTCCTCCCAGCCATTGAAGTTGTTGTCGAACACCAGGCGCTGCGCGGTGTCGCCCGCGATCGTCACCGAGCGCTTCTCGGGGTCGCCGTCCGGCGCGCGCACCGCCTCGACCAGCACCTTGACCTCGAGCGCGGAGCGGTCCTGCGCCTCGTCGATCGCCACGTGCTCCCACGCCAGCTCGTCGCCGCCGGGCGGGATGAGCCCACCGCGCTTGAGCTGCACCAGGCGCAGCAGGATCGGGTCGTCCTCGTCGTCGAACCGGCCCGCCGGATCGTCCTCGTCGAGCCCGACCGGCATGCCCTCCGAGTCGAGCACCGGGTTGCCCTCCTCGTCGACCGGCGCCTTCTGTGGCTTGGCCAGCTGCCGCTTGACCCACGCCACCAGCCGCTCGACGTCGCGCGGCGAGACATCCGTGCCGGCGAACCCCTCGCCGAGCAGCTTCGGATCGGTCAGCAGCTCCGCCCAGTCGAGCACGCAGTCATCGGCGCGCTTCTTCCAGCGCTTGACCGCGCTCTCGAGCGCGACCCGCACCGTCGGCTCGAGCTCGGTCTTCTTGACCCAGCTCGACAGCCCGGACAGCCTCGGCACCAGCCCGCGCCGCGACGGCACCCCGGCGAGCCGGGTCCACTCGGCGACCGCGAGCTCGGACGCCTCGGCGAGCTCGGCGCCGATCTGCGCCGCCTGGAGCTCGACCCACCGCGCGAGCAGGCCGAGCAGCGCCGGGTGCTTCTTCACCCGCGACACGTTCTCCGGCGGCTCGACGTTGTAGCGCGTCGGCGCGTCCGGCAGGCAGCGCATCCGCGTCGAGCGCGCCCAGCCGGTGTACGTCACGACCGGCACCCCGCCGACCCCGAGGGAGGGCAGCACGCCGGCGACGTAGCGGACCAGCGCCTGCGACGGCACCACGAACAGCGTCGCCTGCGCCTTGAACCGGCGCGGGTCCTGGAAGTTGAGGAACGCCACCCGGTGGAGCGCCACGGTGGTCTTGCCCGAGCCGGCGCCGCCCTGGATCACGACGATCCCGCTGCCCGGCTGGGTTATCAGCTCGAACTGCTCCTTGTCGATCAGCGCCGCGATCTCCGGCAGCGCCTTGTCGGCGCGCGCGATCCCGTGGTGGACGCCGAGCTTGCCCTTGTCGCCCTTGGCGGCGACCGGCCGCGAGGCCTTACCCATGCCGCCGTGGAGCACCGGCGCGAGCTGGCCCACCGCCTCGACCCAGCCGCCGCGGGCATCCTTTAGATAGGTGCCCTGCGGCGTGCCGATCCGGCGCAGGTTGCCCTTGGCGATCGACACGTTCCGGCGCGCCTCGACCACGCCGTCGACCCGCCGGCCGGCGATCTCCTCCTCGTAGTCGTCGCCCTCTTCGTAGCGGTAGTAGATCCGCGAGATCGGGGCGTTGCGCCAGTCGACGATCTGGACGTTCGACTGGCGATCGATGAAGCCGCGCTTGCCGATCATGACGTCGCGGCCCTTGCCGTGCTCGCGCAGCCGCATGTGCGCGAAATACGGGGACGCGATGTCGACCGGCAGCGACTTGCCGCCGCCGAGCCGGCTCTTCAAGGCGGCCAGCCGGGTCATCTGCTCGACCAGCGGAGGCAGGTCCTCGGCGCGCGCCTCCGCGATCTGGTCGCGCAGCGACAGCAGGTCGTCATCGAGGTCGCTGGCGCCGACCTGCGGCTTGCCCTCGTCTTCTTCGCCGAGCGCGACCCGGGCCTGGACCTGGCCGTAGAGCCGCTCTTCTTCCGCGATGATCTTCGCGGCTGGACTGTTCTTGCCGACCTCGTTGGCCATCGTGCGGTTGGCGAATCTATCCGAATCGCCTCTCACCGCAAGGCGTAGCACCGCCCAACCGTCGAGCAGCGCCCTCGGGGAGACCGCGATCTGCGACGGTGAGCGCGCGCCGTCACGGGCGCGTCATCGACGAGCAATGGGGGTCGTTTCCCATTGCACCCACAAGGAAATGTGCGTAATTGCATGACCAAGATGGCCCGCGCCAAGGCACTCCTCGCCCACGATCCGCTGCGCCGGTGGACCGCCGCTGACGCGAACGACACCTACAACATTCCACGCTGGGGCTGCGGCTATTTCGGCGTGAACGACCAGGGCAACCTCGTCGTGCAACCTCGGGGTGAGGCGGCGGGCGAGATCGACATGAAGGAGCTGATCGACGAGCTGGTGGCTCGTGGGATCCAGCTCCCGATCCTGCTGCGGTTCAGCGATATCCTGCGCGCGCGGATCGAGCTGCTGTGCGGCGCGTTCAACGGCGCGATCCGCGAGTACGGCTACACCGGCCAGTACCGCGGGGTCTACCCGATCAAGGTCAACCAGAACCGCACCGTCGTCGAGGAGATCATCGAGTTCGGGCGGCCGTTCCACTACGGCCTCGAGGCCGGGTCGAAGCCCGAGCTGCTCGCGATCATGGCGATCCACCAGGACGACGAGGCCCTGATCATCTGCAACGGCTACAAGGACGAGGAGTACATCGAGACCGCGCTGCTCGCCTCGAAGATGGGCAAGACGGTGATCCTCGTCGTCGAGAAGCCGAGCGAGCTCGAGCAGATCCACCGGGTCAGCGAGCGCGTGAAGATCAAGCCGTCGCTCGGCATGCGCGCCCGGCTGTCGTCGCGCGGCGCGGGCCGGTGGGAGCAGTCCGGCGGCGACTTCTCCAAGTTCGGCCTGTCGGCGGCCGAGATGGTCGAGGCGGTCGGCAAGCTCAAGGCGTGGGGCGAGGTCGAGACGCTGAAGCTGCTGCACTTCCACCTCGGCTCGCAGATCTCGGCGATCAAGAGCGTGAAGAACGCGCTGCGGGAGGCCGGCCGGCTGTACGTCGAGCTGCACAAGCTGGGCGCCAAGGGCCTGGCCTACCTCGATGTCGGCGGCGGCCTGGGCGTCGACTACGACGGCTCGCAGACCAACTTCGCGTCGTCGATGAACTACACGGTCCAGGAGTACGCCAACGACGTGGTGTTCGCGATCAAGGAGATCTGCGACGCCGACCAGGTCCCCCACCCGAACCTGGTGTCCGAGTCCGGCCGGGCGATCGCCGCCCACCACTCGGTGCTCGTGGTCAACGTGCTCGGCGTTACCGAGTTCAACACCCACGTCCCGAAGGAGCTGCAGAAGCCGGCGCCGCCCCTCGTGGTCAACATGTGGGAGACCTACCAGAGCGTCTCGGCCAAGAACCTGCTCGAGTCGTACCACGACGCGGTCGAGTACAAGGACCAGGTCCTCCAGCTGTTCAACCTCGGCCACCTGTCGCTCGAGCACCGGGTGCTCTGCGAGAACCTGTTCTGGGCGATCTGCGAGCGCGTGCTGCTGCTGTCGCGCAACCGCGAGCACGTGCCGGAGGAGCTCGAGGGCCTCGAGAAGGCGCTGTCCGACACCTACTTCTGCAACTTCTCGATGTTCCAGTCGGTTCCCGACGCGTGGGCGGTCGACCAGCTGTTCCCGATCGCCCCGATCCACCGGCTCAACGAGGAGCCGACCCGGCGGGCGACCCTGGCCGACATCACGTGCGACTCGGACGGCAAGATCGACTCGTTCATCGACCTGCGCGACGTCAAGCACGTGCTCGAGCTGCACCCCAAGCCCGAGGGCCAGGACTACTACCTCGGCATCTTCCTGGTCGGCGCCTACCAGGAGATCCTCGGCGACCTCCACAACCTGTTCGGCGACACCAACACGGTGCACGTCCAGCTGAACGCGGACGGCGACTACGACGTCAAGGAAGTCGTGGCCGGCGATACGGTCAGCGAGGTGCTCTCGTTCGTGGACTACTCGCCGAGCGACCTGCTCGGCCGGCTCCGCAGCAACGTCGAGCAGGCCCTGCGCAAGAAGCTCATGACGATCGAGGAGAGCCGGACCCTCATCAACCGGTTCCGCCAGGGGATGATCGGGTACACGTACCTCGATCGCGAGTAGCCGAAGCTCCTAGCAATTCCGCGTAGCTGCGACGAGCCGTGGGCGCGGGCATGTCATCATGCCCGCCGTGATCACGCTGAGACTCGCGACCACCGCTGACTTCGACGTCCTCCTGCCCCGGACGCGCGCGCTGAACCTGCACGAAGGGATCGAGGTCGACCCGGAGGTGTTCGCGGGCGCGCTGCGCCGGCTGCTGGAGGATCCGAGCCTCGGCGGCATCTGGCTGATCGAACGCGCAGGCGCGCCGGTCGGCTATGCGATCGTCACGTTCGGCTACGACCTCGAGTTCGGCGGCCGTGACTCGTACCTCACCGAGCTGTGGGTCGACGACGGCGAGCGAGGGCGCGGCACCGGCGCGGCGGCGCTCGCGCTGCTCGAGCCGGAGCTGATCGCGCGCGGCGTGCGCGCGCTGCACCTCCAGGTCCGGCCCGACAACCCGGCGGCGAGGCTGTACGAGCGTAGCGGCTTCATCGCTTCGCCGCGCCGAATCATGACGCGCCGACTCGTGTGATCGCTCACCTCCGTCGGCGCCGTCGAAGATCGTCGAGCGTTAAATAGCGATCTTCGATCACAATCGATCATGTGCGAAGTGGATTATCGAGGTCGCAATGTAGTAGTTCGTTAAACGAGCCGACAACATGGTCTGGTTCGTGTCCCCTCGCTTCGTGTGTGTGGTGCTGCCGCCGGTCTTCGCGAGCCTCGTCGCCGGCTGTGCGAGCTCGTCTCGCGAAGCGCCGGTGCCTGGCCAGCGTGCGCAGGAGTCACGGTTGCCGGGCGCACCGGCCGGACAGTTCACCGGCACGCTCGGCGGACATCGCTTCGCGATCACCGTCGAGGGCGGCGAGGTGACCGAGGCCGGGCCGACGCTGTGGACGTGGAAGCTCGGCGTCGGCGCGGTGTCGCTCCAGGAGCTCGGGCCGGCGGGCCCGGAGTCGCACTTCCTGGTCGAGCGCTCGCCGCGCACCGTGGTCCGCAGCGACGGTGGATTCCTGATCGTCACCGAGGTGGTCAAGGTGGTGGGGGACCGGGTGTTCAGCTGCGCGCACGAGCAGCGCGTCGCCGATCCGGACGCCCCGGACGCGCGGCCGGTGGTCGACCGCGGCATCGCGGTGTGTACGTCGCTGCGCGTCGAGCCGTAGTCCCGGCCGTAGTACGCTCGCCGGCATGCGCTGGTCGCTGTGTTCCCCCATCGTCGCGCTCGCGGTCGCGCTGGCTGCCGGCTGCGGCAAGCGCGAGCAGGAGAAGGTGCCGAGCTGTGCCGAGCTCACCGAGCACCTGTACGAGGTCACCCGGATCGCCTATCCGGGCCACGGCGACATGGAGATGGGCAATCGAAAGGCGGAGATCGAGGCGTGCGAGCAGCGCAACCTGCCGGGGGCCGAGCGGCGCTGCATGATGGCCGCGAAGGACCTCGCAGGGGTCGCCGCGTGCCGCAAGCACAGCGCCCCGCCCGCGCCCAAGCCCGCGAAACCTGCGGCGCCCGCGGCTCCGACCTCGCCGTAGCGCCGCCGCCGCACCGAGCAGCGCCGCGTGGTACACGTGCGCCATGCACGACGCGATCGTCTCCGTCCCGGACCCCGTCAACGAGCCGGTGCTCGGCTACGCCCCGGGGAGCGCCGAGAAGCAGCAGCTCAAGGCCGCGCTCGCGGCGATCGAGACCCAGGTCATCGAGATTCCCTGCGTGGTCGGCGGCGAGCGGGTCCACACCGGCCACATCCGCGAGGTGGTGATGCCGCACCGCCACAAGCACGTGGTGGCCCGGTTCCACGCCGCCACCGAGGACGTCGCCGAGCGGGCGATCCTCGCGGCGCTCGACGCCCGCCGCGAGTGGACGGCGATGCGGTGGGAGGCCCGCGCCGCGGTGCTCCTGCGCGCCGCCGAGCTGCTGGCCGGCCCGTGGCGCGCCCGGCTCAACGCCGCCACGATGCACGGCCAGTCGAAGACGGCTCACCAGGCGGAGATCGACGCGGCGTGCGAGCTGATCGACTTCTGGCGGTTCAACGCGGCGTTCGCCCAGGAGCTGTACCGCCAGCAGCCGCGCTCGGCGCCCGGCACCTGGAACATGACCGAGCTGCGGCCGCTCGAGGGGTTCGTGTTCGCGCTGACCCCGTTCAACTTCACCGCGATCGCCGGCAATTTGCCGACGGCCCCGGCGCTCATGGGCAACACGGTGGTCTGGAAGCCGGCCGAGTCCCAGCTGCTCGCCGCCTGGCAGATCTACCTGCTGCTCGAGGAGGCCGGGCTGCCGCCGGGCGTCATCAACTTCATCCCCGGCCTGCCCCACGGCAGCACCCACCTGCTGCTCGATCACCCGGCGCTCGCCGGGATCCACTTCACCGGCTCGACCGACGTGTTCCGGATGATGTGGAAGCGGATCGCGGACAACATCGATCGCTACCGCACCTACCCGCGGCTGGTCGGCGAGACCGGCGGCAAGGACTTCATCCTCGCCCACCCCTCCGCCGACCCGGACGCGCTCGCGACCGCGATCGTCCGCGGCGGGTACGAGTTCCAGGGTCAGAAGTGCTCCGCCGCGTCGCGGGTGTACGTGCCGCGCTCGGTGTGGAACCGGATGTCCGACCAGCTGGTCGACACGATCCAGAGCATCAAGATGGGCGATGTCTCGGACTTCACGAACTTCATGGGCGCGGTGATCAAGAAGGGCGCGTTCGACAAGCACCACGCGGCGATCGCCGAGGCCCGCGAGGCCCCCGGCATGCGGGTGATCGCCGGCGGCGGCTGCGATGACCGCGAGGGCTGGTTCGTCCGGCCGACCCTGATCACCACCGAGGACCCGATGGTCCGCCACATGCGCGAGGAGTTCTTCGGGCCGATCGTCACCTGCCACGTCTACCCGGACCAGGCGTGGGAGGAGACGCTCGAGCTGGTGGACCGGACCTCGCCGTACGCGCTCACCGGGGCGATCTTCGCCCGCGACCGCGGCGCGATCGTCCAGGCCACCTCGGCGCTGCGGGATGCCGCGGGCAACTTCTACATTAATGATAAGCCGACCGGCGCGGTGGTCGGCCAGCAGCCGTTCGGCGGGGCGCGCGCCTCGGGCACCGATGACAAGGCCGGCTCGCCGATGAACCTGCTGCGGTTCGTCGCGGCGCGGACGCTCAAGGAGACGTTCGTGCCGCCGACCAGCTATCGCTACCGCTTCCTCGACGAGGCCTGAGCGCGGCGCGGGCCGTCGCGTCCCGAAAAACGCGCGGTCGCGGCCTGTCGCACCACTGGCGGGCCCCGCCGACCGATCCGATGATGCGGGGCATGTCCCGCAAGCTCGTCGCTGGAGGGTTTGTCCTGGTGGTCGGCATCGCCGCCGCGTGGTTGTGGTTCCGCCGAGGTGGCGACGAGCCCGCGGAGAAGCCGGTGCCGGCGCGCAGCGCGCAGGTCGCGCCGGCGAACACGCCGCCGCCGGCCAAACCCGAGGCGCCGGCGCCGCGTGGCATGGCCCCGACCTGGTCGCTCGACACCGATCCCGAGGGGCCGCTGCGGCTGGAGGGCCAGGTGGTCGGGCCCGATGGCAAGGGCATCGCCGGGGCCGAGGTGTGGGTCAGCTCGGCGCCGCCGCGCTCGACCAAGAGCGAGGACGACGGCACGTTCGCGTTCGACAAGGTGGTCGGCCGCCGCTACGTGCTCTCGGCCCGCAGCGGGAAGCTGATCGGCGGGCCGGTGTCCTACAAGCTGACCGAGGCCGCCGATCCGGTCGTGATCCGGATGGCGGCGGGCGCCTCGGTCGTGGTCACCGTGCTCGACGAGGCGCGCGCGCCGATCGCGGGCGCCGACGTCCGCGCGATCGAGGGCACCGACGAAGGCGTGGTGCGGACCAACGACAAGGGCGAGGCCACGCTCGAGCCGGTGCGCCCGGGCTACGTGGTGGTCGGCGCGTCCGCCACCGGGTTCGCGCCCGGCGGCGGATTCGTGACGGTCGGGGCGTCCGGCGCGGTCGGCAAGCTGACGCTCACGCTGCGCAAGGGATTCGCGGTGTCCGGCCGGGTGGTCGACGAGTCCGGCAAGCCGGTGGCCAAGGCGAAGGTCGCGGTCAGCGGGGCCGGCGCGTGGGCCTGGGGCTCGCGGGACGGCGGCGGCGACGCGGACACCCACGTGACCAACGCCAAGGGCGAGTTCTCGATCGGCGCGGTGGCCCCCGGCACCCACACCCTCAGCGCGGTCGATGGCGAGCACGCCCCGGCCGAGTCGGCGCCGGTCACCGTCGCGGATCGCCCGGTGACCGGGATCGAGATCGCGATGAAGGCCGGCGGCTCGATCGCCGGCACGGTGGTGGACGCCGCCGGCAAGCCCGCCGCGAACGCGACCGTCCGGGTCGCCGGCACCGGCCAGCAGATGTGGCAGACCGCCGCGCGCCAGGCGACCAGCGACGAGCGCGGCGCGTTCGAGCTGCGCGGCCTGCACCGCGCCAAGCTCCAGGTCCGCGCCGAGTCCGACACCGCCGCGAGCAAGCTGGTCGACGTCGACCTGACGACCCAGGCTCGCAAGCAGGACGTCGCGCTGGTGCTCGACGTCACCGGCACGATCTCCGGCAAGGTCGTCGACGAGAAGGGCGCCCCGGTCCCCGAGGTCCAGGTCAACGCGTTCCCCGATCTGCTGAGCGGCGCGTCGGCCGACGGGCTCGCGCTGGCCGGGATGTCGTCAACCACGTCCGGCGGCGGCGGCGAGTTCACCATCCACGGCCTGCCCGACGGCGCCTACCGGCTGTGGGCGTCGCGCTCGGTGCAGAACGGCGACTGGGGCCAGCAGGGCACCTCCGCCAAGACCGGTGACACCCACGTGGTGATCAAGCTGCCGGCGCCCGGCGGGGTGAAGGGCAAGCTCGTGCTCGAGGGGGCCTCGGCCCCGCCGTCGCCCGCCAGCATCCAGGTAGGCGGCCGCGCGCCCGCCCCGGTCGTCGAGGGCCAGTTCGAGCTCCACGACGTGGCGCCCGGCCCCCACGACGTGATGTTCCGTGGCCCCGAGTTCGCGGAGTACCGCCACCCGAACGTGCAGGTCGAGCCCGGCAAGGTCACCGACCTCGGGACGATCACCGTCAAGCGCGGCCGCAAGCTCGCGGGCAAGGTGGTCGACGGAAAGGGCACCGCGGTGGCCGGCGCGAAGATCAAGCTCGGCGAGATGCTGTTCTCGATCGAGGGCGGCGAGGACGCGATGTCCGGGTTCGAGGAGGTGGCCGGCATCCGGTCCGCGATCTCCGACCAGGACGGCAACTTCGTGCTGATCGGGGTGCCGGCCAAGGCCACCACCGCGATCGCCAGCCACCCCGATCGCGGCCAGTCGCTCTCGATCCCGATCCCGGCGGGCACCGACGACCCGCAGCCGATCACCCTCGGCCTGCGTGGCTTCGGCTCGATCACCGGCAAGGTGACTCAGAAGGGCCAGCCGCTCGCGAACGTCACGATCTCGGATTCGGCGCAGGAGGGCGGCGCGCAGGCGACGTTCGCCCAGGCCGATGCCGCCGGCAACTTCACCCTCGCGCGGGTCTCCGAGGGCGTGCACGTGCTCCAGGTGATGCAGACCGGCCTGATGACGATGCGGTCGACCTCGAGCACCGTGCAGGTCGTCGCGGGGCGCGACACCAAGGTCACGATCGACGTGCCGGTCGGCAAGAACTCGCTGACCGTCACGGTCAAGCCCAAGGCGGGCGCACAGGTGGATGCCGCGCAGGTGTTCCTGTTCTCCGGCACGATCGCGCCGAAGAACGCCAAGCAGCTCACCGATGGCATGTTCAAGGGTGGCGCGCAGGGCATGGCGTTCTGGTTCGGCGGCTCGCTGCCGATGCCGGTGTTCAAGGAGGTCGTGCCCGGCGACTACTCGGTGTGCACGATCCCGATCACCGGGAACATGCAGGATCCGGGATTCCAGCAGCGGCTCCAGCAGAACCTCGAGGCGCTGATGGTCTACTGCAAGCCGACCAAGATCACCGAGACGCCGACCGAGCAGACGCTCGTGCACGAGGTGCCGGCGATGGTGCCGCTGCCGACCTGAGCGCCCGCGCGCGGCGGGACGCGATGCCACCGGTGCGGCGCGCTTGCTACGCTGCGCGGTACGTGACGATCGCAGATGTTACCGGAGCCGCGCTCGAGACCGCGATCGACGACGATCCAGAGGACGCCGCCTCGTATGCCGTGTACGCCGACTGGCTGCAGCGGCGCGGCGATCCACGCGGCGAGCTGATCGCGCTGGCGATCTCCGCCGAGGCGCAGCGCGCGGCGAACCCGCGGCGCAAGCCGGCGGCGCAGACCGCGTACGACAAGCGGCTCGCCCAGCACGCCGGGGCGCTGATCGGCCGGCTCGCTCGTTATGGCCAGGCGGCCGCGGCGTCGCCGTTCCAGTGGCGGTACGGCTTCATCGGGCGCGCCGAGCTGACTCCCGCCGTCGCCGGCGGCGATGTCCCCGCGATGCTCGACGAGCTGCTCGCCCATCCATCGAGCCGGTTCCTCCGCGAGCTGGCGATCGAGTGGGACGCGCGCGATGCCGGACGCGTGCTCGCGATCCTCGGCGCGCGCGCCCCGCGATCGCTGCGCGACCTCGAGCTGCACGCCTACGGCGAGCTGCGCGACTTCGACCGGATCGCGCCGGTGCTCGAGCGCCTGCACCGGCTGAGCCTGACCGCGCGGCGGATCGAGGTGGCCGAGCTCGCCGCCCCCGGGTTGCGCCGCGCGCGGTTCCGGGCGGTGTCGCTGCCCGGCACCACCGTGCGCGCGATCGCCGAGGCGCCGTGGCCCCAGCTCGAGCGGCTCGAGATCCGGTTCGGCAGCCGCGGCGACGACCTCGCGGTGTTCGACGATCTGCGGCCGCTGCTCGCGCGCACCGACCTGCCCGCCCTCACCCACCTCAAGCTGCGGCGCGCCGCGTTCGCCGGCGCGATCCTGCGCGCGCTCGTCGGCTCGCCGCTCGCCGCGCAGCTCGCCGTGCTCGATCTGTCCCTCGGCAGCTCCAACCCCGCGGACATCGAGGTGCTGGTCCGGGAGAAGGCGCAGTTCGCTCATCTGCGCGAGCTGTGGCTGCCGCTGTATGGCCTGCGCGATCGGGACCGCCAGGCCGCGATGTCGGTCGCCAAGCACGTGATCTCGGACGCGCGCGCCGCGCAGGACCGGCTCGAGGACGAGCTCGACGACAAGGCCGGCGTGTGGTGAGGATCAGCCCCGAATGATCTCGCCCATCGCCTCGGCGAGGCGCTCGGGCGTGCACACCAGGATGTCCATGCCGGCCTTGCGGCACTTCGCGGCGGTCGACTTGTTGTACTCGGGGCGGGCGTCGTAGCCGAGCGCGCCGAGGCCGATCATGCGGGTGCCGCCGTCGGACATCTCGCGGACCTGCGCGACGAGGTCGCGCTCGTCGCGGCCCTCGAAGAAGTCGGTGATCAGCACGACGATCGAGCGCGCGGGCTCCTTGACCAGCTCGTGGCAGTACTGGAGCGCGCGCGTGATGTCGGTGCCGCCGCCGAGCTGGACCTTGAGCAGCACGTCGACCGGCGAGCCGACCTGATCCGAGAGATCGACGACCGACGTGTCGAACAGCACGAGCGAGGTCCGCACGCTGGGGAGCTCGGCGAAGATCGAGGCCATCACCGCGGAGAAGATCGCGGAATCGAGCATGGATCCGGATTGATCGACACACACGATCACGTGCCACGGCCGCTTGTTGCGCTCGGCGGCGAAGTAGAACAGGCGCTCGACGAGCAGGCGCTGGCGCTCGTGGTCCCAGTGATGGAGGTTCTTGCGCAGGGTCTTGGCGAGATCGAGGTTGCGGAACACCCGGCGCGGCGAGTGGCGATCCTTGCGCAGCGCTCCGGTGATCGCGGACTCGACGCGGATCTCGAGCTGGCGCTTCAGCTGCTGCACGACCTGATCGATGATCTTGCGCGCGAGGATGCGGGCGCGTGGGTCGAGCAGATCCTGGTGGGTGAGCAGGGTCTTGACCAGCTCGATGTTGGGCTCGACCTTCTCGAGCAGGCGCGGGTGATCGAGCAGCTCGGAGATCCCGCGGCGCGAGATCAGCTCGCGCTCGAGCACCTCCTTGGCCTGGCGCGGGAACAGCTCGGAGACGGCGTCGATCCACGTCGGCACGGTGAGGCTCGACGAGCCGCTGCTCCCGCCGCGGCCCTGGTCATCGAACACGAAGTCGATCGCGGCCTGGGCCTGCTCCGCGACTGGATCGCCATCGGTGGTCAGGCCGTGTTGCTCGGCGGCGCGGCCGAGCACGAGCCGCCACCGCGCGATCGAGCCGCGATCGATCGCCGAGCGCGGCGCGGCGACCGGCGCAGGCGCGGGCGCGGGCGCGCTGGCCGGTGCGGGCGCGGATGCCGCGGCGCGCTTCGAGGACGATGGCTTGCGCGACATCAGAACGTCCAGTCCTTCATGATCTCGGCGACCCGGGCGTCGATCCGGGCGAGGTGCGCGGCGGCCTCGGCGGAGGTCGCCGGCAGCTCGGCGACCGCGGCGACCTCGCGCAGGCCGTAGCGGGTCGCGACCCGATCCGCGAACGAGAGCCGCTGGCGCTCGTGCAGCCGCTCGAACGCGTTGCGCACCTTGGGCAACAGGGTCATGAAGTCATCCCAGCCGGCGGCGCGCAGCAGCTCGTCGATCGCGGCGACCAGGGCGTCGGCGCCGAGCAGCATCGAGGTCTTCGACACGGCGAACGCGCCGTCGAGGAACTCGCCGGCGAGCACCATCTTGGTGGGATGCGAGGTGGCGAACGCGGCGACCCGGGCGGCGAGATCGAGTGGATCGAGCTCGCGCAGCTCGGCGAGCAGCCCGGCGAACGCGCCCTGGAGGAACGGGACCTCGGTCGCGACCGCGGCGGCCTTCACGCCGTCCGAGAACAGCGCGCGATCGAGCCCGAGGTCCTTGGACATCGCGGCCTCGGCGAGCGACTTGAGGTGCGCGATCGTCGACTCCTGCTGATCGACCGGGATCGCGACCAGCTCGCCGATCGCGAGGCACGCGCGGGTGTACGCGCGGGTCGCGAGCGCCTCCACCGCGGGCCGGCCGAGGTCGCGCTGGATCGCGAGCCGATCGAGCACGAGCAGGTGCACGAGCGCCTCGCACTGGGACTGGAAGTGGCGATCGTCGTCGATCGCGGCGCCGGCGGCGGCCTCGAGCCGCTGCACCAGGTGCGGCAGCTGCATCGAGACGGCATCGAGCAGCGCCTTGCACGTGGCGCCCGCGTGGCGCTGCTGCTGCGCGACGTGCTCCTCGAGCTGCGCCATCGCGGCGCTCTCGATCGTGTCGCCGTGCAGGTTCTTCTCGACGAGCTGGCTCTCGACGCGCGGCGACCACTCGAGCCGCCACTTCTCGCGGAACAGCATCGCGCCGTCGCCGGATGCGGTGCCGTCCTGCTCGGCGAGCGGCACGCCGAGCGAGACCAGGCGGTGGAACAGCGCGGACCGCTGGGCCCCGAGCGGCTCGCGCAGATCGAGCGCGAGCACGACGCGGCGGTCGCGGCCCATGACCTCGCCGAGATCGAGCTCGTCGAGCTGCGCGTAGAAGTCGTGGATGATCGGCAGCCGGCCGAGCGCCGGCGTGACCCGCCCGATCGCGGTGCCGATCTCGGCGCTCGCCATCGCGCGCAGCAGCCCGCGGCCCTCCTCGGCGGGGTCGCCCTTGCAGCAGCACGAGATCACCGCGTCGCGGATGTCGTCGAGGATCGGCACCGGGCGGCCGCGCAGCGACGCGAGCAGCCGCGCGTGCTGGGTCACCGCGATCGCGTCGGCGCTCGACAGCACCTCGCCCTCCTTGCGCCCGCGGGCGAGCACCGCGGTGACGTGCTCGACCATCGCGGCGATCCACGGCTCGTCGTCGCGCCGATCGAGGTGCTCCCAGACGGTCTGATAGAACCGCGGCGCGCGGTTGGCCGCGCCGTAGCCGGTCAGCTCGCTGACCCGGAAGTACGAGTACGGCACCACGGTCGCGAAGCAGCTGCCGGCCGGCAGCGCGGGTGGTGGCTCGGGATCGTCGCGATCGAGGAACAGATGGAACCCGCCGCACACCACCATCGCGTCGGCGGGCGCGATGTTCCGGCTGGCGAGCTCGGCGCGGATCGCGCGCAGCATGTGGCGCTCGCGCGGGAGCGTGTCGTCGCGGCGGATCCGCTCCGGATCGGTGGTCGCGCGCACCGCGGCACAGAAGTACGCCAGCTCGCGGCGAAACTCCTCGTAGCTCGCGTGACGGTGGCCGACCTCGAACAGCGCGTCCCACGCCTCGTCCCACGACCGGTAGCCGGCCGCGCGCGCGACTGCCTGATAGAAGTCGCTCGCGACGACGTTCGCCTCCCACGACGGCGCGACGCCGTCATGGGAGGCGCTCGCGTCGTCTTCGGCGATGAGAGCGTGCTCGCTCCCGTCGTTGTCCCCGGTCGCGTCATCGTCCTCGCGCCCGCCCTCGCCGTCGTCGTCGTCCGCGTCGTCGTCCGCGTCGTCGCCGGTCTCGTCCGACGCATCGTCGCCCGCCTCGCCTCGCGCCGGCGTCGCCGCCCAGTCCTCCGGATCGATCAACCCGTGGCGCGGCAGATCGATGAACACCGTCGCCGCGCCGATCGCCGCGGCCTCCTTCATCGCGATGTACTCCGGCGAGTACGGCAGCATCGGGAACCACACCGGGAACCGCGGCGGGATGTCCGGCGCCGCGCTGGCGAGGCCGGCGAGCCCGAGCGTGTTGTCGTCGTCGCGGTAGCTCGCGTACAGCGCGATCGGTGGCTTGGTCTTCGGATCGACGATGTGGCGGATCAGCTCGCTGGCGTCCGAGGGCCCCTCGATCATCACGAGCTTGGGCTTGCGCGCGCGGATCGCGGCGCGCAAATGACGCGCGGCGGCCGGCGAGTGGTGGCGCACCGGGAACCAGTACAGCTCCTCGCCGAGCACCTGATCGACCTGGGCCGCGACCCGGTCGAGATCGAAGCGATCCGCCGGCTCGGTCATGACGCCCGGGTCACCGCCTCGAGCGCCGCGTCGTGGAACGCCTTCCAGCTCGGGTCGCTCGAGCCGCGCTTCTTGGCCACCACCGAGAGGTACTCCTTGAGCACCTTGAGATCGTCGAGGTCCTCCTTGACGATCGAGCCGACGAGGTTGCGCGCGACGTCCTTGACCGAGACCTCGGCGGCCGAGCCGAAGAACCGGGCGTGGATCGCCGAATCGAGCGCGACGCCGATCGCCTCGGCGGTCGACAGCGTGGTCGACGGCTTCTGGAAGCTGACGCCGTCACCGGTGGCGCCGCTGCGCAGCTCGCGGAACACCGTGGCGAGCACCGCGAGCACCGGCTCGTCGAGCTTGGTCGGGATCCGGTAGCGCTCGAGCAGCTCCTTCGAGCGATCGCGCACGATCGCGATCTCGGTCTTCTGATCGCCGACCACCGGGATGTGGATGTAGTTGAACCGGCGCTTGAGCGCGGCGGACAGCTCGTTGACGCCCTGATCGCGCGAGTTCGCGGTCGCGATGATGTTGAACCCGGGGCGCGCGAACACCACGTTGGCGTCGGGCAGCTCGGGCACCACGATGTTCTTGTCCGACAGGATCGAGACCAGCGAGTCCTGCACGTCGGGCACGCAGCGCGTGATCTCCTCGAACCGCAGCAGGGCGCCGGTGCGCATCGCGATCATCGTCGGCGACGGGATCATGTTCTCGGGGCGCGGCCCCTCGGCGATCACCCGCGCGACGTTCCACGAGTACTTGACCTGGTCCTCGGTGGTCCCGGCGGTGCCCTGGATGGTCAGCGTGGAGCACCCGCTGATCGCGGCGGCGAGGTGCTCGGACAGCCAGCTCTTTCCGGTGCCGGGCTCGCCGACGAGCAGCAGCGCGCGCTCGCTGGCCAGGGTCACGATCGCGCGCTCGACCAGCGAGTCATCGCCGAAGAACTTGCGGGTGATCGCGACCTCGGTGGCCTTGCCGTCGATCGTGGCCTTGATCGGCTTGGGCGCGCCGACGATGTAGGTCAGCACCGCGCGCGGCGAGAGCTTCCACGCGCTCGGCGGCGCGTCGCGATCGGTCTGGCGCAGCGCCTCGAGCTGGACGCGATACTGCTGCTCGACGGGCTCGCGCAGGACCTCGCGCAGGCCGGTCTCGCGCTCGCGCTCCCGGCTGTCGGCCTTCTCGGCCTTCTCGGCCTTGTCTTGCCTCTCAGGCCTCTCAGGCTTCGCGGGCTTCTCGGACTTGTCGGACTTGTCTCGGGCGGCGGCCATGCAGTCTCCGTCAGCTCGTGAAGTCGAGCGTCTTCATCAGCGCGGCGAGATCGATCTTGTCGCGCGAGAGCATGAGGTGGCTCGGGCCGGTCGCACCGAGCGCGGTCAGCGGCTGGAACACCAGCCGGCCCATCTCGTAGTGGAGCAGCCCGTAGAGCGGCGGTCGGTCGGCGCCGCGCTTCTGGTAGCCGCGGAGCGCCGCGCCGAGCGCGCCACCATCGGGCCCGGTCGACACCACGGCGTCGAGCTCGAGCGCCTCCGCGCGCAGCGGGAACACCTGCTGCTCGGGGCGCAGCTCGTGGGCGGCGGGCGCACCGAACTCCCAGTCCGACACCACGATCTCTTCCTGGAGCTCGACCTCGAGATCGAGCGGGCTGATCGAGTGCCGGCGGATCCGGGCGCTAGCGCGCCCGCGAACCAACCCACCCAGAACCACCCACAAAACAAAAAACGAGCCGACCTCGACCAGATAGATCGCGGTGTCCAACATTCAGCAGGAGCCATG
>JBQCJR010000502.1:0-6512 GCA_051952595.1 Kofleriaceae bacterium | reverse complement strand
CATGCTCGACGAGGCGTTCCACACCATCCTCGGCCGGTGGTCGCGCGACGAGTGGGAGGTGGACGGCTTGGAGCGCGTGAGCGCGTTTGTCGCACGCGTGCGCGGTGGCCTCGATCGCGTGATCCGCGCGGCCGGCTCCGGCGCGCGGATCGCGTGCGTGACCTCGGCCGGCCCGATCGGCGTCGCGGTCGGCCTCACGTTCGAGATCCCGGACGCGCGGATGGTGCGAACCAGCGTGGTGATCCGGAACGCGTCGATCTCCGAGCTCCGGTTCCGGAGCCAGGGCTTCGATTGGCAGCCGGACCAGCTCTCGCTGGTCACGTTCAACCACACCGCACACCTGCCGGCCGAGCTGCGCACCGAGCGCTGATCCGCCTGCGCATGGCCGGATATGATGCCGGCCATGGACTTCGATCCGCCCCCGGCCGTCCGCCCGCTGCTCGATCGGATCGAGAGCTTCGTCACCCGCGAGATCCTGCCCGTGGAGCACGACGTGCTCGAGCGCGGCTGGACCGACGCGACGCCGGTGCTCGAGGACCTACGCGCGCGCTGCAAGCGCGAGGGGCTGTGGGGGCCGCAGCTGCCGAAGGAGCTCGGCGGGCTCGGCCTCGGCCTCGTCGAGCACGGCCTGGTCTCCGAGCGGCTCGGCCGGTCGCCGCTCGGCCACTACGTGTTCGGCTGCCAGGCCCCCGACGCCGGCAACATCGAGATCCTCCACAAGTACGGCTCGCCCGAGCAGCAGGCGCGCTGGCTCGAGCCGCTCGCCCGCGGCGAGACCCGGTCGTGCTTCTCGATGACCGAGCCCGAGAACCCGGGATCGAACCCGACGCTGCTGTCGTGCCGCGCGGTCCGCGATGGCGACCACTACGTGATCGATGGCCACAAGTGGTTCACCACGGCGGCCGACGGCGCGGCGTTCGCGATCGTGATGGCGGTGACCGATCCGGACGCCTCGGCGCACGCCCGCGCCTCGATGATCATCGTGCCGACGGACACCCCGGGGTTCGAGCGGGTGCGCAACATCAAGATCATGGGCGATCCGGGCGCCGGCTGGGCGAGCCACGCCGAGATCCGCTACCACGGCTGCCGGGTGCCGGTCGCCAACCGGCTGGGCCCCGAGGGCGCCGGGTTCCTGATCGCGCAGGAGCGGCTCGGGCCGGGGCGGATCCACCACTGCATGCGCTGGATCGGGATCTGCGAGCGCGTGTTCGACACCACGTGCCGCCGCGTCACGCGCCGCAAGATCGACGACGACAAGACCCTGGCCACCCGCCAGATCGCCCAGGCGTGGATCGCCGAGTCGCGCGCCTCGATCGACGCCGCGCGGCTCATGGTGCTGCACGCGGCGTGGACGATCGAGCACAAGGGGTTCTCGGCCGCGCGCGACCAGGTCTCGCTGATCAAGTTCTACGTCGCGAACGTGATGCTCGAGCTGGTCGATCGCGCGATCCAGCTGCACGGCGCGCTCGGGATCACCAGCGACACCGTGCTCGCCCACTACTACGTCCACGAGCGCGGCGCGCGGATCTACGACGGGCCCGACGAGGTCCACAAGATGGTGGTCGCCAAGCGGATCCTGTCGAGGTACGCGTGACGCTCGGCCCGGACCAGCCCCGCGCGGTGCGCGCCGGCGAGGAGCTCGACGCGGCGGCGCTCGCGGCGTTCCTCGCGCGCGAGCTCGGCACCACCGGCGAGCTGCAGATCGAGCAGTTCCCGGGCGGCCACTCGAACCTCACCTACAGCGTCCGCCAGGGCGACCACGAGTGGGTGCTGCGCCGCCCGCCGTTCGGCTCGAAGGTCAAGTCGGCGCACGACATGGGCCGCGAGGTCGCGGTGCTGTCCAAGCTGGCTCCGGTCTACGCGCGCGCGCCGCGGGTGTTCGCGTACGAGCCGACCGGCGACGTGCTCGGCGCGCCGTTCTACCTGATGGAGCGGCGGCGCGGCGTGATCCTGCGCAAGCAGCTGCCGCCCGAGCTCGCGGCGGATCCGGCGCAGATCCGGCACACCTGCGAGCTCCTGGTCGACGCGCTGGTCGACCTGCACGCGGTGGACTTCGCCGCGGCCGGGCTCGGCGACTTCGGCAAGCCCGCCGGGTACGTCGAGCGCCAGGTGACCGGCTGGACCGAGCGCTACGCCGGCTCGCAGACCGATGACATCCCGGCGATCACCGAGGTCGCGGCGTGGCTCGCGCGCCACCGCCCCGCCGATGGCGCGCCCGCGCTGATCCACAACGACTTCAAGTTCGACAACGTGATCTTCGAGCCGTCGCTCGACCGGATCACCGGCGTGCTCGACTGGGAGATGACGACGATCGGCGATCCGCTGATGGATCTCGGGACGTCGCTCTCGTACTGGGCGCAGGCGAGCGATCCGCCGATGTACCACCAGCTGCCGTTTGGACCCACGGCGGCGCCCGGCATGATGACCCGCCGCGAGGTCGCCGAGCGCTACCTCGAGCGGTCCGGCCGCCGGACAGACCACCTGGTGTTCTACTACGCGTTCGGGCTGCTCAAGACCGCGGTGATCGCGCAGCAGATCTACTACCGCTACGCCAAGGGGCTGACCCAGGACCCGCGGTTCGCGCCGCTGATCTTCGCGGTCCGCCTGCTCGCCGAGCAGGCGCGCACGTCGATCTCGCGCGGCGAGATCTAGACCTTCTCGACGTGGATCACTCGTTCGCCGTCGCGAGGTAGTCGAAAAGGGACCGCGCACTCTTGTACGCGTCGGTCGCGGCGGGCTGGACGATCGCCCACGCCTCGCCCGGCTTCGACTCGATCAGCGGGGCAGCGCGATCGATCGCATCGGCCGTGGCGCGAAGCGCCTTCTCCAGCGCGGCGATCTCGGCCACGTGGACGCCCTTGCGCGCGAGCTTGATCTCGCGGAGCGCCTTGGCGGCCCGCGCGAACGTGTCGCGCGCAGCAAAGTCCGCGAGGCTCGCAAACTCGCTCCCCGCCGTCGCGAGTGCATGGCGATCGAGCTCCTTCGACACCGCGGGGAGATCCGGAGCGGCGATGCCGTCGTCGAGATACCGCAACGCATCGACGACGAGCGGCGCCGTCGCGTCGCCCGCTGCGAACCGGCCTGCCACGAGCTCGTACTGGTGTGCTTCCGGTTCCCCGGTGCTCAGCTTCGTCGGAGATCCGGGCTGGACCTCCTCGACGGAGCCCACGACGGTGCCGGCCGGTACGCCGCAGCCATCGGCCACATCGACGAACAGGTGGCTTCGGACGTCGGCCTTCCATTGGACCGAGACGATGGCGTCCTTCTTGCCATCGGAATCGAGGTCGAAGGTGGTCGTGGTGTCCACGGCCATCTCGTCATCGACGGCGTATCGCTTCGCGACCTCGGCGAAGCGCACGCAGAGTTTGCCGAGATCGAAGGCGCTGGGCGTGGCGGCTGGTGGTGTGCTGGCCGCAGAACCGGGCGTTGGCTCGACGGCCTTGTTCGGCGCCGGCGGCGATGCACTCCCCTCCGAGGGTGCACGACGGTCACTCTTGGAACAGCCGACGATCGAAACGAAAGCGATGATCGCAAATGTGCGCACGGGTCCCCCCCTGGTTCGACCCGCATGCATACCAAGAATTTCGCGCGATCAGCCGCCCATCCGCCCTCAGCGATAGCGGCGGCCGTCGAACCGGAGCACCTCGGTCGACCGCGGCTGCTTGGGCTGCTTGCGCTGGATCTTCAGCTCGCGCCACACGAGCGCATCCTCGGCCGCCGGCTTCGCCGACTTCGGCGGCTTGCCGGCCGGCGCGATCGCCACGGCGCGCTCGCACAGCTCCTCCTCCTCGAACACCACGACGTACTCGTCCGCCGGGTCGCCGGGCCGGGCGCCACACGACGCGAGCACGCGGTGCACCCGGGTCCGCTCGCCGGGGCTCGTGATGCACGCGCTGTGGAACACCACGTCCTTGCGCCCGTCGCCGTTGAGGTCCTCGAACGCGAGCTCTCCGTAGATCGGCCGGTCCACCGCCTCGAGGCGGTCGTCGGCGAACGGGCCGATCGCGATCGGCTTGCGGTCCTTGGCGCTGTGCGCGATCCGCCACCGCGTCTCGCCCTCGCACGGCCAATCGGCGCGCGCTTCGGCGGCGAGCGACGCGACGGTGACCGCGGCGACGACGAACCAGGACGAACGGATCCGGGGCATCGGCGAACCGACTCGCGGCGCGGCCCATCGGTTGCCCGCGCGCGGCTGCGAGATCACCGGATCTCGAACCGCCACGCGCCGTGCTCCGGATCCTCCCGAACCTCGACGCGCGGCTGGCCATCGCGGAACACCAGCACCTGCTTGCCGTCGTCGTCGACCGGCCGCGGGAGCCCCCACTTGTGCGTGAACAGATCGAGCAGCGTGTCGCGCGCGCCGGGGTGCGCCTTGAACGGGATCGAGAACGACAGCTCGCGGATCCGCCCGCCCGACACGCCGAGCGTGATCTTGGTCGACGCGCGCTCCCACTCGGTGGGCAACAGGGTGAGCACCAGGTCGCGGCCGTGCGCGACCACGTCTTCCTTGTAGGTCTTCTTGACCTCGTCGACGGTCTGGCCGAGCACCGGCACCGCGTCGAGCACGTCCGGCTGCTCGCCGAACAGCTGCGCCGCCGGCAGGAAGTTGTCGAACGACAGATCGTGGCTGAACCCGAGCGCGGGGCGCAGCGTCGCGCGCCAGCCGGTCGTCGGGTCCGGCCACACCAGCACGTTCTTGCCGACCGGCGCGGTCGCCGGCATCCCGCGGCCCCACGCCTCGGCGATCAGGTCCTCGGCGCGCGGCGGCAGGTTGACGTAGATCGCGCGCACCGTACCGAGCTTGTCGTCGATCGCGACGAACTGGCGCACGCCGTCGACGCCGGTCGCGATCCCGGAGCGCACGTCGACCGGGCCGGGCGCGAGCTTGCGGGCCTCGGCGAGCTTCATGCCGATCCGCAGCTTCGCGAGATCGCCGGGCGGCACGACGTGCGCGCCGAAGAAGTCGGCGGTCAACACGTCGTACGGCATGTACTCGACCAGGCAGTTGCGCTCGACGCAGTCGAGCTTGACCTTCCACCCGGTGGTCTCGCTCGCCCACGTCACCTCGGGCTGGCCGAGCGAGTCGCGCGTGATCTGCGGCTCGCCCCACGCGCGGGTCAACAGATCGCGCGCGTTCTGGCCCTGCACGATCGCGAGGATGCTGGCGACCACGCCCGAGTCGATCCGCACCTCGAGCCGCACGTCGCTGACCCCGGAGTCGAGCACCAGCTGATCGCGCACGCCCTTGTTCTCCTCGCGCAGCGCCGGCACCTGGCGCTTGGCGTCGGCGACGCTCATCCCGGGCTTGATCTGCGAGAGCCCGCGCGGCGGCTCGATCGTCGGGCCGAAGAACTCGTTGGTCGCCGCCGGAGCCGAGTTGCACGCCACGACGGCGAGCCCGGTCATCAGCAGCGACAGCTCCGCGCGCATCACCTACATTTCTGCCGCGCTCCGCGGAATTGCACAAGCCGCCCGGGAGGCGCGGGGCCGCGCGGGGCGTTCTGCCCCGAGGGAGCCCGACCTGCGACGGTGTGCGACGCACGACCGCCGCGGTCAGCGCGCGCCGAGCTCGACGAGGACGTCGCGCAGCAGCTCGAGCCCGCGGCGCAGCTCGCGCTCCGCGAGAAACGCGTACGCGATGCGGAACCCGTGGAGGTGCGGCGCGCCGACGAACGCGGCCGAGCTGTTGCTGGCGTACACGCCGCGCCGCGCGAGCGCCTGCTCGACCTCGGGTAGCGCGAGCGCGCGCGGCAGCTCGAGCCACAGCGTGGGCCCGCCGCCCGGCCGGGTCCACCGCACGCCGTCGGGCATCAGCTCGTCGAGCGCGGCGAGGCACGCGGCGTAGCGCTGGTCGAGCGCGCGCTGGAGCGATTGGAGGTGGGTGTCGTAGTAGCCGCGATCGAGGAACTCGGCGACCACGGCCTCGGTGAGCCACGCGTTGCCGAGCGTCGAGAGCCGCTTCATCGCGACCAGCGTGGGCACCAGCTCCGGCGACGCCGCGACGAACCCGATCCGCAGCGACGGCAGCAGCTTCTTGGTGAACGAGTTGACGTACAGCACGCGCTTGCCGCCGAGCATGCGCAGCATCGGCCGGTACTCGCCGTCCGAGAGCATGTCGCTGCCCCAGTCGTCCTCGAGGATCGCGACGCCGTGGCGCTCGCACAGCGCGAGCACGCCGCGTAGCTCGGCGGAGGTGTACGAGTAGCCGGTCGGGTTGTGAAAGCTCGAGATCAGGTACGCGAGCGCCGGCCGGGTGCGCGCGAGCGCGGCATCCCACGCGGCGAGATCGATCCCGCCGCCGGTGCGGAACGGATCGATCGGCAGGCCGACCAGCTCGTGGCCGAGGTTCTCGAACAGCAGCTTGGCGTAGGCGTAGATCGGCGATTCGAGCGCGATCCGGCGCACGGCGAGCGCGCGCGCGACGATGTCGAGCGATTGCTGCGAGCCGGTCGTGATCACGACCTCGTCGGGGGGGGAGGGGTGAACACGCGCCCCGAACATTCTGCTGTTTG
>JBQCJR010000501.1:0-10975 GCA_051952595.1 Kofleriaceae bacterium | reverse complement strand
GAGCTCGTAGCGGGTCGGCTTCTGGTGGATCCGGCGCTTGCCGCGCCGCACGAACTTGAAATGCTTGACCGCGTTGGTCACGTAGACGTCGTCGCGCGGGATCTGCGCGGCCTCGAGCGCCTCGTCGAGCAGCCGCCCCGCCGGCCCGACGAACGGGCGCCCTGCGCGATCCTCCGAGTCTCCGGGCTCCTCGCCGATCAGCACCACGCGCGACGCGGCGAGCCCCTCTCCGAACACTGCCTGGGTCGCGTCGCGGTACAGCGGGCAGCCGTGACACGACGTGACGGATTCGCGCAGCGTTCGCAACGAAATCCGCTCGGGCAGGAACGACTCGGCGCCCGGATAGTCGCGAGGCGATGGGCGTGGATGGCGTGCGACCGGCATGTCCGGACTCACTGCAGCGCGCGTGCCCTCGACGACGACGGCGCGGCGATTTGGGCTATGATGGCGACGAGCCGCGCGCCATGAAGAAGTTCCCCGACTTCGTCCCGCCGACCAAGGTCGCGTACCTCGATCGCGGACCGACGCTGCACCTGCGTCGCTGCATGTTGCAGTCGGTCGACCACGCCGCGCACGAGTGGGCGTTCGACAAGGAGGAGATCCGGATCGGCTCGATGGACGACAACGACATCGTCCTGTCGGACGACACGGTGTCGCGCTACCACTGCAAGATCGTCCAGGAGGACACCGGCTACGTGCTCGTCGACCAGCGCTCGACCAACGGCACGTTCGTCAACAAGGTCCGGGTCCGCGAGGCGTTCCTCAAGCCGGGGTCGATCGTCTCGGTCGGCCAGAGCCAGCTGCGGTTCAACGCGCGCGAGGAGGAGGTCGAGATCGTCCCGTCGCGCAGCGACCGGTGCGCCGGGCTGATCGGCGGCAACGCGCGGATGCGCGAGATCTACGCGATCATCGAGAAGATCGCGCCCACCGCGACCACCGTGGTGATCGACGGCGAGACCGGCACCGGCAAGGAGGTCGTGGCCCAGGCGATCCACTCGCTGTCGCCGCGCTCGCGCAACGATCTGGTGGTGTTCGACTGCGGCGCGGTGCCGCCCAACCTGATCGAGAGCGAGCTGTTCGGCCACGAGAAGGGCAGCTTCACCGGCGCGATGATGACCCGCCAGGGCCTGTTCGAGCAGGCCGACGGCGGCACGCTGTTCCTCGACGAGCTCGGCGAGCTGCCGATCGATCTCCAGCCCAAGCTGCTGCGCGCGCTCGAGCAGCGCGAGGTGCGCCGGGTCGGCTCGACCAAGGCGAGCAAGGTCGACGTGCGCATCATCGCGGCGACCAACCGCAACCTCGAGGAGGAGGTGCGCGCCGGGCGGTTCCGCCAGGACCTGTTCTACCGGCTGAGCGTGGTGCGGCTGCACCTGCCGTCGCTCCGCGAGCGCGCCGATGACATCCCGCTGCTCGTCCAGCACTTCCTCGAGACCGGGCAGTACAACCGGCGCGGCCCCAGCGACGCGCCGCGGGTCCGCGCGGTCGCGCGCGACGCGATGCACGCGCTCCAGACCTATCCGTGGCCGGGCAACGTGCGCGAGCTGGTCAACGTGATCGAGCGCGCGGTGTCGTTCTGCGACAGCGAGCTGCTCGAGTTCGCCGACCTGCCGGACTACGTGCGCTCGGCCAAGGCCCCACCGTCCGTCCGCGGCGCCGGCACCGCCGGCCAGGCGCGCCGCGCGTCGAGCGGGTCGACGGGTGGCTCGCCGGTGGTCTCGATGGATCCCAACGCACCCGCGCCGACGCCGCCCGAGGAGCTGCTCGCCGAGGGCGTCACGTTCAAGGACGCGAAGGAGCGCTGGGTCGCGGCGTTCGAGCGCGACTACATCCTCCAGCTGCTGCGGCGCAACAACGGCAACATCTCGCACGCCGCGCGCGCCGCCGATATCGATCGCAAGTACTTCCGAAAGCTGATGAAGAAGTACGACATCGAGGCTGCCGGTGTCGACGAGACCGAAGACGAGTAGCCCTCTGCTCGACCCGGACGACGACGCCACCGAGGGCGCCGAGGGCATCGAAGGGATCGACGATGCCGCCGATGCTGCCGAAGGCGCCGACCGGGCGGTCGATGTGTTCACGCTGCCGCCCGGCGCCGATCCTGCGATCGACTGGGGCGTCGCGTCGCATCTGCATCCGGATGGCTCGCCGCGGATCATCGAGCGCCACCTCGTGGTGCCGCCCGAGCTCGCCGGGCTGCGCCTCGATCACTTCGTGAAGACCCAGATCCCGCGGCTGTCGCGCACGCGGATCCAGGAGGTGATCGCGAGCCAGCTCGCGCGCACCGCCGGCGGCCCGCGGGTCAAGCCGGCGACGATCGTCGCGGCGGGCGACCAGTTCGTGATCCGCCGCCACGCGCGCCGCGAGCCGCCCTGCCCGCGCACGTTCGACGTGGTCCACGCCGACGCGCGGATCTACGTCGTCGACAAGCCCGCGATGCTGCCCGTGCACGCGTCGGCGAAGTTCTACTTCAACACGCTCACCCGCGTGCTCGCCGAGCGCTACCCCGGCGAGCCCGAGCTCCAGATCTGCCACCGCCTCGATCGCGAGACCTCCGGCTGCCTGGTCGTCGCGCGCGATCGCGAGGCGGCGGTCACGGTGAAGGGCGCGTTCGCGACCAAGGACCGGGTGCGCAAGGAGTACCTCGCCGTGGTGCACGGCCGCGCACCGTGGGACCACGAGGCCGTGATCGATCTCCCGCTCCGCCTCGCACAGCCCGGCGACCCCACGCGGCTGCCCCACGTCCGCATGTTGCCCGGCCCCGGCGGCCTCCAGGCGATCACCAAGGTCTCGGTCGTGGCGCGCAGCCCCGACGAGCAGCGCACCCTCGTCCGCTGCGTCCTGGTCACCGGCCGCCAGCACCAGATCCGCGCCCACCTCGCCGCCGTCGGCTTCCCGATCATCGGCGACAAGCTCTACGCCCACGGCGATGACGCGTTCATCCGCTACTGCGACGAGGGCCTCGCTCCCGACCTCGCCACCCTGTTCGTCCTGCCCCGCCACGCCCTGCACGCCGCGCGCGTGACCTTCCCGCACCCCACGGGCGGCACCGTCACCGCCGAGACCCCACTGCCGCCGGACATGTCCGGCCTGCTGCGCTGAACCGCCAAAAACTTGACAGCTCCGCGCGCGGGCAGAGGATGGGTCCATGACGGTGGCAGAGAAGGCCGAGGCGGCGACGATCTCGGAGCCGATGACGTGGGCGCAGATCTGCGAGCGCTACCCGGATGAGTGGGTGTGTCTCGTCGAGATCGACCGGCCCCTTCCCAACAACTTCGAGTTCCGGACCGCGCGGGTGGTCGGGCACGGCAAGACCCGCCGCGAACCGTTCGTGCAGGCGCGACCGTGGTGGAACCACTATCGCCAGATCGGACACTTCTTCACCGGGCGGGTCGTGGCACCGATCCCGCGCATCATGCTGTGAGGCTCGAGGCGACGTTCGCTCCGAATGACGCTCTGAGCCGCCCGCTCACTGCCACTTCCACGAACGCTTGCTGGCGACCAGCCACGGCGTGTCGCCGAGCCGCGCGACGAAGTAGACCGGATCGGCGGCGACGCGATCGAAGGTGAAGATCGCGCCGCGCAGCTCGGCGGCGAGCGGCTGGGAAATGGGGCGATCGTCCGCGTAGTAGAGGAGGGTCGCGCCTGCGGGATCGAGGCCCTGCGGCTTGGTCACGAGGGTGTCCTTGCCGCTCGGGTCGCCCGGGCCGATCCGGCCGAGCAGCGTGCGGAACGTTCCGTCGGCCGAGAGCTCGCCGGTGACGGCGATCGGGTGCATCTCGAACTGCGCGGGCGCGGGATAGGCGGGGGCCTCGAACAGCGCGAGATAGTGCCGGATGCCGCGGATGCCGTGATCGGGGTAGCGCCGCTGGACGCGCGCGAGCACCGCGGCGAGCCGCGCCTGGAGCTTGCGGGGATCGGTGACCACGTGCAGGTTGCGGTGGTGGTGATCGAGCCAGCGCTGGCCGGCGGCGTCGAGCGGGCGATCGCCGATCACCTCGAAGTGGTCGCCCGCGACGGCGTACGGGAGGTGCTCGCCGGCCGGCCGCGTCACGCGCAGCGTAGCGAACATCGGGAACCCGGAGAACGGATAGGTGTTCAGCTTCTGATCGATCACCGGGATGAACGCGGTCGCGATGTCGTAGACCACGAACGCGATCACGAAGGCCCGCGCGCGCCGCGGGGCGCGCCAGCCCTCGAGGTCCGAAGCCGGCACCGGCGGCTCGGCGAGTGGCCGGCCGGCGCGCCGCGCGAGCCAGCCGATCAGGCGATCCCAGTCGACGAACACCGCGGCGAGCGGCAGCCAGTGCAGGTTCCACAGGCTGACCACCAGCCCGAGCGCCATCACCTCGATGACGAACATCGCGCCGGCGGCGGCGCGGATCAGCGGCCGCCGCACGCACAGGATCGCGGCGAGCGGCGAGAGCTGCGAGATCAGGTTGAGCATCGCGGCGGTGCGGTAGCGCCACACGTCCTCGAGCAACCAGTCGACCAGCGCGGGCCGCGCGAGGCCGGCGAGGTCGTAGCGCACGAGCAGGTGGTGGCGCAGGTTGTCGGACAGCGCCCAGTCGAGCGTGAACCGGGCGTGCGCGAGCTTGTGGAAGAACGCCCCCACGAACATCAGCGCGACCGCGAGCTGGACCAGGCGCACCGACCACTGGTAGCCGCGCGGCACGTCGAGCGGTGGCAGGCCACGGCGCCGGCGCAGCCACGCATCGACCGACAGCGCGTCGCCGCACCGCGCGCCGAGCAACGCGAGCTGGGCGAGGAACACCACGTTGTACTGGTGCGACCAGGTCGCCGAGCCGGAGAACGAGAGCGACGCCAGCGCGACGCTCGCACCAAAGCTGATCGCCGTGGCGATCCGCGCGCGCACGCCGAGCAGCATCGCGAGCGTGCCGGCCCACGCCAGCACCCATAGCGCGCCTACGAGAAGCTCGGGCGGCGGGGTCCTGCCGAGCACCATCCAGAGGCCGACCGGGCGATACAGGCCACGCGCCGCGACCAGCTCCGGTAGGTTCCACAGCCGGCGCAGCGACATCAGCACCGCGAGCGCGATCGCGATCCGCAGCACCGCGACCGCCAGCCGCCCGCCCTCGGCGAACCAATAGCGTTGCCAGCGGCTCACGACCGCGACGTTACACCGCGGCGCGCGCGCCGGCATCGCGATCCGCGGGAGCGTGCCCGGAGTCGTGGTCGTGGTAGATGTTCGGCGTGGCGAAGGACCGCGCCGCCCCGTTCTCGCGCAAGCACCGGATCTACTGGATCCCGGTCACCGGCGGCATGGTGCTGATCGGCCTGATCAACGTCTTCCTCGGGATGTGTGGCTACGAGGAGCCTTCGGGCCCGCCGCAGAAGATCGAGCTCGTGCTGCCGCCGCCGACGTACGTCCCCGACGCGCACCCCGCCGAGCCGCCGGCCCCCGACGCCGGCAGCGCCGCGGCCGCTACTCCCAGGTGAGCTCGAACGGCAGCCGCGCCTGCGCGGCGGTCGGATCGACCAGGATCGACGGCGCGACCCCGCGCACCAGCTCGCGCAGCGCCAGTAGCTCCGCGAGCCCGTCCGGCGACTGCGCAGACAGCCCGATCAGCCGGCCGATCTGACCGAACCAGCTGGTGGGCAGCACCGGCAGCTCGATCAGCTGGACCCGGGTGTCGAGCGACACCCCCATCCGGCGCTTGGCCTCGTCGAGCACGTCGCCGAACCCGCCGAGCCGGTCGACCAGCTGCGCCTGCTTGGCCTGTGTTCCGCTCCACACCCGGCCGCGCCCGACCGCATCCACCTGCTCCTTCTTCAGGCCGCGCCCCTCGGCGACCGCGCCGACGAACCGGCCGTACATGTAGCGCAGCTTGTCCATCAGCGCCGCGCGCTCGCCCTCGGTGTACGGGCGGTACAGGCTCTCGACGTCGGCGCGCGCGCCCCGCTTGTAGGTATCGGCGGTGATCCCGAGCTTGGCGATCAGCCCCGACAGATCGAACTTGCCGTAGAAGATGCCGATCGATCCGGTGATCGTCATCGGCTCGGCGTAGATCAAGTCGCAGCCGGCCGCGATGAAGTAGCCGCCCGACGCCGCGACGTCGCTCATCGAGCACAGGATCGGCTTGATGCCGCGGGTCGCGAACACCTCGCGCGACACCAGCTCGGACGCCAGCGCGCTGCCGCCGGGAGAATCGATCCGCAGGATGATCGCGCCGACCCGCGGGTTGTTGCGCGCGGCGATCACCGCGGCCACCAGGGTCTCGCCGCCGGCCAGCCGCTGGCCGAGCAGCGGCACCGAGCGCGACTTGCCCTCGGTGATGTCGCCGTCGACGTAGATGATCGCGATCGCCGGGCGCTGCCAGCGCTCCGGGCGCACCACCGGCGGACGCGCGACCGGGATCACCGCGCCGATCTCGCGCATCACCAGCTCGCTGATCTTCTCGGGCGTGGCGACCGCGTCGACGAGCTTGGTATCGGCGGCGAGATCGCCGGCCGAGTACGGGCCGTTGTCGACGATCGCCCGCATCTCGTCGCGGGAGAGCCTGCGCGAGCTCGCGACCTGGGCGAGCCACTGGTCCCACAGGCTGTCGAACAGCTCGTTGGTCATCCGCGTCGCCGGCTCCGACGGGCCGGTCGACGTGAACTGCTCGGGCGCGCTCTTGTACTCGGCGATCCGCTCGAACTGCGGCAGCACGCCGACCAGATCGAAGAACCCCTTGAAGTACAGCGTCGTGCCGGCCATGCCGACCAGCCGCAGCGCGCCGGCCGGATCGACGTAGATCTTGTCGGCGGCCGAGGCGACGAAGTACTCGCGCCCGCTGCCCGAGACCAGGTACGCGAACACCTTCTTGCCGGCGCGGCGGAGCGCGACCAGCTCCTCGCGCAGCTCCTGCAGCGTCGCCCACCCGGCGGACGCGCCGTTGAACGTGACCACCACCGCGCGGGCGGTCGGATCGCGGGCGATCGAGCGCAGCCGGGCGACCAGCGCGGTCACCTCGCGCAGCCCGATCGACCCGGCCAGCTCGATCCGCTCGATGTGGTCCGGCGTGCCGATGATCGACTCCCGGGCGACCGAGCTGAGCCGCAGCAGCAGCTGGCCGCCGAGCGCGTGGTTGTCGCCGCGATCGTCGCGCAGCCCGGTGCCGTACACCGTCGCGCCGGCGCGCCCGAACGACAGCTCGAGCCCGAGCGTGGCGCGCAGATCGTGGCCGGTGTCCTCGAACCGGCCGCCGAGCGTGTCGATCAGCGCGTGGACCTCGCGGGTCTCGACCAGCGCGTGCACGGTGAGGCCGCGGGCGACCCGCGCCGCGGCGCGCGCCCAGCCGTCGACGTCGAGCCGGGTCTCGCCGAGCCGGCCGCCGACCGCGAGCTCGAGCCGGTCCGTGGCGAGCGGGCGAACCAGCGCCTCGAGCTCGTAGCGGCGCTGCACCGGCGTGTCGGCGATCGGCCCGGTGTCGAGATCGCGGACCACCGCGCCGAGCGCGAACCGGTTGCCGATCCGCGTCGACAGCCCGACGTCGAACGCGTCGACCCCGGCGAGCACGCTGTCGCCGCCGAAGTGGTGCCACGACACGCCCAGGCCGGAGCTCCGGCCGATCGGCAGGGCGAACCCGAGGGTGAACCGGAACGGCTCGCCGGGATCCGGCGCGAGCCGGTCGCGCGACGGCCGCAGCCACTCGAGCCCGAGGCCGATCCCGTAGCGCGGGAACAGGCCGCCGCCGCCGGCGTGCGCCGCGTACAGCCCCACCCCCTGCCCCGCGCTGGTCACGACATCGGGATCCTCGAGCTCGAGCGCGAGGGCGAGCTCGGTGCCGCGGACGAGCGGCAGGCCGCCGGGGTTGGTGACCACCACGCGGGCGTCGAACTCACCCGCCAGCGGTGAGGTCGGGAGCGCGACCCCGTCGGTCGGCTCCTCGGCGTAGCGGCGGGGCGCCTCCTGGGCGTAGGCGATCGCGGGCGAGACCAGGAGCACACAGACGACGGCGAGCCGCATCGCCGGACGGTAGCAAACCACCCAGACCCATGCGCGCGAGCGGGCACCTGAGCGATACTCCGCCCAGTGGCCACTCCGACCTTGCTCGAGCGCCATCCGCTGCTGGTCCATCTCGCGCCGGATCAGCTCGCGCAGATGGCGCGGATCGGCGAGATCGAGAGCTACAACCCGGGCGAGACCATCGTCGTCGAGGGCAGCCTCGGCGACGCGCTGTTCCTGATCCTGTCCGGCGAGGTCGCCGTGCACCGCGGCCCGCAGACCTTCGCGACGCTGGCCGGCGGCGAGCTGTTCGGCGAGATGTCGCTGGTCGAGCCGGCGCCCCGCTCGGCGACCGTCACCGCGATGTCAGCCACGTTTCTGTTCCGGCTGCCCCACGACGCGCTCCGCCGGCTGATCTCCGAGGACGCGAACGCCGCGTCGGTGCTGCTGGTCCAGGTCGTGAAGACGCTGTCCGAGCGGCTGCGGCGGGCCAACGCGATGCTGTCCTCGGTGGACCTGCTCGCCGATTGGCTCGCCGGCTCGATGGTCTGAGCAGCCCCGCGATCCGGCCGCGCTCGTCGATCACCGGCACCGCGGGCAGCCGCTCGCGGGCGAGCAGCCGCCTCACCTCGGCGGCCGGGCGCTCGCCATCGACCGCGACCGGCGAGCGCATCACCTCGGCGACGGTCGCGCCACGCGCCGGGTCGTCTGCGACCACCAGGCCACACAGCGCGCCGCGCTGGTCGACCACCGGGAACACCGGCTGGCCGGGGAACAGCTCGCGGACCCGGTCGAGCGAGCGAGCGCTCGCCTCGGGGCCGATCGTCGCGATCGGGCTACCGGCGAGCTCGAGCGCGCCGCGCCGCCCGCGCCGCGGGTGCATCAGCGCCGCCGCGGCGGCGATCGCCACCAGCCCGGCCAGGATCGCGAGCGCCGGGAACACGGATCACTGCACCAGCTGGAGATCGACGCGGCGATCGGTCCGCCAGCCGTCCTCGTCGGCGCCGTTGGCGTCGAGCGCGCCGCGGGTCGTCGACGCGAGCTGGGTCGGCGCGACCCCGAGCCGCTGCAGGTAGTCCGAGACCGAGTGAGCGCGCCGGTCGCCGAGCCCGAGGTTGTACTCCTCGGTGCCGCGCGGATCCGCGCGCCCGACCAGCGCGAGCGTGCGGCCGGCCAGCGGCCCGGTCGTGAAGCAGGTGGCGACCTGCTCCAGCAGGTTGCGGTCCTCCGGCTCGAGCTGGAAGCCGTCGTAGGAGAACTTCGGAGCCTGCTCGACCCGGCCGAGCCGCAGCGCGCAGCGGCGCGTCAGCTCGTCCTCGACGCCGACGCTCGGGCTGGCGGGCTCGACCTTCGACGGCGTGGCGGGCCGGCTCGGCCCTTGGGCCACCGGCGTCGTCGAGGCGGCGGGTTTGTTCTTGGTGCAGGCAACGGCGCAGGTGGTCGCGAGGGCGGCAAACAGCAACGGACGCATGAGCTCTCCTTGTCTCCTTGTCCTGGGAGGACGGCGGCGGAGCGGGAGCGTTCACGGCGGCGGGCCAAGGAATGGGATCCAATGAATTTCGCTATTTTGCTATCGTCGAAGACCGATGACCGTCGAGGTCCCGCCTCCCAGCCCCGACGCGCAGATCGCCGGTCACCTCGAGCGGATCATCCGCCGGGTCAAGCACTCGATGAACTATCGCGGCTCGTACAGCACGCGCGACATCCTCGGCTCGCTGGTCGCGCGGTGGGTCCAGAGCGGCGAGTGGGAGCGGCTCAAGGAGCTGCCGGCCGAGCAGCGCCACCTGTCCGAGAGCGTACGCCGGTTCATCCTCGATCGGTTCGATCAGCTGCGCCGGCGTGGCCATCACGAGCAGCTCGACGAGGCGGTCGTCTCGCTGCCCGCCGAGCCGGTGCTGGTCGAGATGATCGAGGCCGCCGAGCTGCGGGCGTGGATCGCCGCGCGCGTCGGCGAGCTCGAGCGCGGCCAGGTGGATCCGCGGGTCCGCGTGCCGATGCCGCGCGCCACCGAGATCGGCCAGGTGCTGCGGCTCCACCTCGACGGCCGCACCCAGCGCGAGATCGCGCGCGCGACCGGCATCTCGCTCGGTCTGGTCAACCGCCACATCGCGACCGGCACCAGCTACCTGGTGCTCCTACAGAGCCTGGAGCACGGCCTGACATGACCGAGCCGGAGATCGCCGAGGCGGTCGCCGAGATCGCCGCGCGGCCGCCCGGCGAGTGGGCCGCGCTGCTCGACGCGCGGTTCCCCGGCGATCCCGAGCTGGTCCGCCAGGCGACGATCTGGCTGACCGCCGGCCACGCGCTCGCCCCCGAGGCCGCGGCGCCGTCCCTCGGCGAGCACGACGAGCGCTACGAGCTCGATCGGCTGCTCGACACCGGCGCGACCGCCTCGGTGTGGCTGGCTTACGATCGCAAGCTCGCGCGCAACGTGGCGATCAAGCTGTTCCGCGCCGAGCGCTCGCCGGCGCTCGACGCGCTGTTCGCCGAGGCGCGCGCGGCGTGCGACATCATCAGCGACCACGTCGTGCGCGTGCTCGACGTGTACGCCGGCGACGTGCCGTGCATCGTGATGGAGCTGGTCGGCGAGCACGATCCGGACCGCGGCGTGCTCGAGCCGGGCACCTCGGCGGCGAGCTGCCGGCCGCGCGATCTCACCGAGGCGGTGCGCTGGGTCCGCGGCGTCGCGCTCGGCGTGCGCGATGCCCACCTGCGCAACGTGTTCCACCGCGATCTCAAGCCGCACAACGTGCTGATCACGCCGTTCTCGCGCAGCGCGAAGATCGCCGATTTCGGCCTGGCCACCCGCGCGGCCGGGGCCACCTCGCCTTCGGGGCGCCACGCGGCCGGCACGCCGGGCTACCTCGCGCCGGAGCAGGCGTCCGGGCTGACCCACGCGCTCGATCCGCGCGATCCGGCCGATCGCGCCGTTGTGGTCGGGAAAGACCTGTTGGGCCACGGCGCGAAAGCGGACGACCTGATCGGCGGCGCGCCCCCGTGGAGATACACCGGCGAAGTAGAGGCGTG
>JBQCJR010000500.1:0-9465 GCA_051952595.1 Kofleriaceae bacterium | reverse complement strand
AACGAGGGCGTGGCTGCCGCCAGCGGGCTGAACTCGCACGATAGAACGGGCAGGAACACCGGGGAGGTCAGTCTCGGCCATCGCTCGAACGGCCCGGGCCCGACGATCGCGGGCGTGGTGAACAACGGGAGATCCTCGCGCGCCACGTAGCCCACCTGGAACAGGTTCGTGCTCGACTGGCCCGGGAACGCCTGCAGGCGTTCGAGCAGCACGAACGACGAGTTACCGAACTCCACCGGTTGTTGGAGATTTTCAGTCCAGTCCGGCTGCGGGTTCGGGATCCCGGGCGACTCCAGCTTGGAGTGGAAGCCGCTGCCACCCTTCGTCCGGTCGCACGCCATGGGCTCCATGGGGAACGTGGTCTTGTCCATCGCGATCGCCACCAGCCGGTCATCCGCGCGGGGCGCCCAGAGCTCGCCGGTCAGGCTGCGGGCCGAGCTGTGGAACGGATACGAGATGGTGAGCGCGACCGGATCTGCGCTGGCGGTCCCGACCGTCCAGCTCCCCGTGGTGTACACGCGGACCGTGCGGCCATTGACGTTGGTGGCGTCGAAATGGGTCGGCTTGAGCAGATACCCGCTCCCCGGCGGCACCGGCTCGCGCGACAGCGAGCCGTACGCCGGGACCACGAGCTTCATCCCCTCGGGGTCCTTCGACCACTGGATCTCGCGGGTGACCTGGCCGGGCACCTGGTAGATCAGCCGCCACGGCACGACCGAGCTGGCGAGCCGGTACGGGACCTCGAACGTCCCGTCGTCCCGGTACTCGAGCCGCGTCAGCTCGGCGTCCTCGAACAGCCCGGCGGAGATCTCCGCCGCAGGCAGCGCGGGATACTCGGGCGGGGTCTCTTTGCCGCGCTCGATCAGCTGGTACGTGAGCCGCCCGACCGACGGCGCGGCGTCCGGCGCCGCGTCGAGCCGGGTCGCCGGATCGAGTCCGAAGATCTGGTTGCAGCCCGTGGCGAGCAACAGACCGAGCCCCCACGTGCAACCGGCCGCGATCCTCATCGGCCGCGAATCGTGGCACGGCTGGCGGCGGTCATACAACCTCTCGCGGGACCGTACGATGTGCCACAGTCGGGCGCCGTGAAGCTCGACGCGCGCCTCACCCTATTCGTGACGCTGGTCGCGGTGTTCGTGACCTGCCTCATCGTCGGAGATCTGATCGGGGGCAAGATCACCTCGATCCACGCGTTCGGGCGCGAATGGCCGTTCTCGGTCGGCCAGCTCGCGTTCCCGGTCACCTTCATCCTCACCGACATCCTCAACGAGTTCTACGGCCGCCAGGTCGTGCGCCGCGTCACCCTGCTGGCGTTCTTCATGGTGGGCATCGCGTTCGGCTTCATCTACCTCGCCGACGCGATGCCGTGGTGGTCGGTGTCGCTGTCGGCGGACTGGACCGGCGTGTCGCCGCGCGACTTCGAGCTGGTGTTCACCCAGGCGACCCGGATCCAGCTGGCGTCGATGGCGGCGTTCCTGGTCGCGAACTTCATCGACATCTCGGTGTTCTTCGTGCTGAAGAAGTGGACCGGCAACCGGATGCTGTGGCTGCGCGCGACCGGCTCGACGGCGGTCTCGCAGCTCATCGACACCTTCCTCATCATGGCCCTGGTGTTCGGCGACAAGCTCACCTTCGAGGACTACCTGTCGATGGTGCTCACCTCGTACGCGGTGAAGCTGACCGCGGCGGTGGTCGTCACGCCGCTGATCTACCTGCTGCACGGCGTGCTCGAGCGGTTCCAGATCGCGCCCGAGGGCGAGTAGCGCGACGATCGCTTAGCCGGGGTTGCGCCACTCGGCGGCGAGCGCGCAGGCGGCGAGCCCGACGCGCTTGGCCTCGGCCTCGAGGGCGTTCGCCTTGTCGTCGCCGACCAGCGGCTGGATGTGGACCAGGAACTGCCGCGACTCCTGGGTGGACAGGTTGGCGGCCAGCCAGTTGGCGATCGGCAGCGCGCGCTCTCCGTACGGCACCTGGTCCGCGCCGGACAGCGTGACCACGTTGCACAGCTTCTCGATGTCGCCGGCGTAGGGCTGAGTCGGCGCGGCCTGACCTCCTGCGGCCGAACCGACCTCGGAGCGCTTGCCGGCCTTGTCCTCCGAGCCACACGCAGCGATCAGGAAGGCGGCGATGGCGACGGCGGCGGATGCGATCGGCTTCATGGCCGAACAATGTGCACCGCCGGAATCCTTGCGTCCATGACTTCCGGGTGGGCGTCAGATGTGGCTAGATCGCGCCATGGCATACGTCGTCGCTGACCCGTGCGTGAAGTGCAAGTACACCGACTGCGTGGCTGTGTGCCCGGTCGACTGCTTCTACGAGGGCAAGAACTCGCTCGCGATCAACCCCGACGAGTGCATCGATTGCGGCGCGTGCGAGCCGGAGTGTCCGACGACCGCGATCTTCGAGGAGAGCGAGCTGCCGGCGAAGTGGTCCATCTACAAGGACATCAACGCGCTGGTGAGCGGCGCGAAGAAGCTGGCCGAGGTCGATGCGGCGTCGTGGCCGGAGCACCTGAAGGGCCAGGCGCAGGGCGCCGAGACGTGGCCGAACATCACCGAGCAGAAGAAGGCGCTGCCGGGCGCCGACGACGCGGCCAAGGAAGACAACAAGATCGCCGCGCTGACGCTCGAGGGCGGCGGCTGATCGCCCCGCGCGCCGCTCAGGTGTGCTCGTCGCCGCCGTGGACGACGAGCACCGAGCACGGCGAGTGGCGGATCGTGCTCTCGGCGACGCTGCCGAGCAGCAGGCGGCGGACGCCGCGATGGCCGTGGGCGCCGACCGCGATCAGGTCGTGCCCGGCCCGCTCCGCGGCGTGGGTGATCACCGACGCCGGCGGGCCCTGCACCAGCTCGACGTGGAGCGGATGGCCGAGGTCCTGGTGATCCGCGACCAGCTTGTCCGCGAGGGTCTGCGCCGACGCGAGCACCGCGTCGCGCACCGTGGACCACGGGAACCGCGCCTGGCCGAGCAGCGTGGCGCCCCACGAGCCGGCGGGGAGCTGCCACGCATGGATCACGTCGATCGGCGTGCCGGGCGGGACCAGCGCGGCGGCGTGCTCGAGCGCCTTGGTCGAGGCGAGCGAGAAATCCGTGGCGACCAGCGGCCGGCGGAACGGCGCCGACGCCACCGGGCCTCGGCACACCAGGACATCGCAGGTGGCGTGGCGGATCGTGGACGACGCCACGCTGCCGAGCAGCATCCGCGCGATCCCGGTGTGGCCGTGCGAGCCGAGCACGATCAGCGCGGCGCCGTGCTCGAGCGCCGCGGCGGTGAGCACCTCGTCGGGCGGGCCGATCCGGCTCACCACCTCGACCTCGAGGCCACGCGCCTCGATCGCCGACATCCGCTCGGCGAGCCCACGCGCCTCGACCGCGCGGACCGCCGCGGACACCTCGCCGAGCTGCTCGAGCATCTCGTTGTCGACCTCGGCGATCGGCGCGTCGTTGGCCTGCGCGTTGACCAGGATGATCCGGGCGCGGTGCAGCTCGGCGAGCGCCACCGCGCGCTCGAGCGCGTGGTCGCTCGGTAGCGACAGATCGCAGCCGACGACGATCGTCTCGAGCGCCATCACTCGAACACGGGTGTGCCGACGGTGATCCACAGCTTGCCGGGCGTCGACGTCGACTCGAGCGCGACCGGCGGCTTGCTGCGCTTCCACTGCATCGGGCCCTCGTCGGTGGAGCCCTTCCCGAACAGCTTGTTCAGCTGGGCGATCAGCTCGCCGTCGGCGGTCGCGCCGGTGCCGATCGCGACTCCGGCCTCGATCCACGCGATGCGCCCGTTCACGGCGCGCGCGTTGAGCTGGGTGCGGCCCTCGCCGGCCACGCCGAGCCCGACATCGGACCACGCCAGCTCGCCTTCATCGGGATTCGCGTCGGGGTTCACGTCGACCGTGGGGCGGCTGTCGAGGTGCGCTTGCAGCTCCTCGAGCTTCTTGCCGATCGCCCACACCGGGACCACCGAGCCGCGGCTTCGATCGATCCACGCCGCGGCGGGCGCGTAGCGCTCGAACCGCAGCTCGCAGCCCTCGCTGCGCGCCCGGAACACCGCGCGCTGCCGCGCGATGGGGTCGACCCAGGACCGGCCGCTGACGATCGCGGCGCCGGCGCCCCACTTCGTGCTCAGCTGGGTGCCGATCGCGTCGCACGGCTCGGTCGCGATCCCGCCGAGCTCGGGGACGATCGCGATCGTGTGCAGCGTCTGCTCGCCCACGAGCTCGAGGCTGATGTCGTCGGGCTCCTCGAGCTCGGCGTGGCGTGCCTCGTACGCCTCGGCCGTCATGCCGAGCGAGAACCCCGGGAGCGCCGGACCGAGGCTGGCTGCCACGGTGCCGTGGAACGCGCGCATCTTGATGGCCACCTCGGCGTCTGCCTTGCGCTGCGCCTCGGCCTGCTGGGCCTCCTCGCGCGCGTGCGCCGCCATGACCGCTTCCATGGCCGCGTCGTCATCAGCGGACCCGGCGACGTATGGCTCGTTCTCCGAGTGGCTCGATCCGCCCTTGCCCTTCGTGGTCTCCACGATCGCGAGCGCGAATGGCACGCACGTCACCACACCGAACAGGATCGTCGACTTGGGTAGCGCCACGAACGGACGCTACTACAGGCGCGCTTCGTACGACAGCCAGAGTTGGACCTCGGGGTTCGGGGTCCGATCGAGCGAGCTCGTGCGCCCGTCGAGCCAGAACTTGAGATCGACGCGCGCTCGCAACAAGTCCCGGCCGCGCAACGCAAAAGTGGTGTCCAGCAGGCCGGACACCGAGCGCTCGAGGTAGGTGTCGACGCTGTCGTTGATCGCCTCGTGCAGGTAGCGGACGCGCGCGCGCGCCCGGATCCCCGGATCGGGGCGCCACAGCGCGATCCCCCACACCGAGAGGTCCTGGCGGAACTTGTCCTTGAACATCGAGGTCGTGGATTGACCGTCGTCGACCAGCCGGTGCTGGACCATGCCGGTCAGCTGGACCTTGCGATCCGGCTGGTAGCGTCCGCGCAGCGCGGTGGTCAGCTGGCGGCCGCCACACGGGATCGGCTCGCCGTTCTCGTTCTCGGCGGTCGAGACCTCGTAGCACTGCTCGTGGCCGCCGGCGCGCAGGTCCTTGTCCTGGTAGCGCACCCACAGCCCGAGCCGCAGCTCGTCGGTGGTGCGCACGTCGGCGCGCACGTAGCTCTCGAGCTTGGGCTGCGCGCGGCCGAGCACGCTGTCCTCGCGCAGGCTCGACATCGGCGCCCACACGTCGACCAGCGCGCGCAGCGTCCATCGCTTCTCGGTCGCGGTGTAGCGCAGCCGGCCGCCGAGCTCGTCGCGTGCGCGCTGGCCCTCGAACTCGTCGGCCTGCGAGATCGGGCGCGCGTACGGGTTCGCGTAGTCGGTGCTGTACGCGCGGAACACCGCCTCGAGCTCCTGGCGCTTCTTGGTCGCGGTGATCCGCAGGATGCCCGCCGGCCCGCCGCCGCCCGATTGTGGGCCCGGGCTGTCCGGCGTCTTGTCGTAGCTCATCGACGCCTCGCCGAACACGTCGAGCCAGCTCTTGCCGAACGAGAAGTGCGCGCCGGCGGCGCCGTAGGTGCGGCCGGTGGGCCACCGCGACCACTCCTGGGTGTCGAGATCGATCCCGTCGATCAGGTTGGCGAGCTTGGCGCCGTAGATCACCGCGCCGAGCGAGTTGCGGCGATCCGCGAAGTAGCTGACGTTCGCGCCGACCAGCCGCTCGGCGAACACGTCGGGCAGGCTCTGGAACGAGTGCCGCGAGGTCGGCTCGAGCAGCGAGCCATCGGGCCGGACGAACACCGTGGGCGCGGCGCACGCTGGATCGCGGTCGTCGTGTGGATCGGCGCACGCCCCGCGGTCCACCAGCTCGTACTGGTAGATCGACTTGTTCGACGACGAGCCCCACGCGTACGCCTGGAGCCAGCCGGCGCCGAGCTCGAGCCGCTTGATCCCGGCCCCGGCGCCGAACAGCCCGTCGCGCCAGTTCCAGTCCGGCGTGACGTACTCGTAGGCCGCGCCCGCGCACGGCGACGTCGCGAGCTCGCCCGCGGACTCCCGGCACTCGCGCGCGAGATCGGCAGAGTAGTAGAGCTGGTCGTCGAGGTAGAGCCCGTTCGGCGTGTAGTGCTGCGAGTTATCGAACGTGAGCCGCTGCGCGAACCCGACGCGGAAGCTGCCGACGATCGCCGACGCCTGCTCCGTCTCGTACTTGGCGTAGATCTTCGGCAGGTGACCGCGGTAGCCGCGGCGCTCCGCGATCAGCGCCCCGCGGTTCGGGTCGTAGACCGGGTTGCCGATCTGGAGCCGGGAGAACGTCGCGGCGAACCCGGCCTGCCAGTGCTTGTCGATCGAGAACCGGCCGCGCAGCGAGAACGGCGGCAGCACGTCATCGCCCACGGTGTAGCGCGTCATCGCGCGCACCCAGCCGCGGACCGGGATCCGCTGGTTCGGCGGGCGCACCACGATGAACGACGCGATCGCGAGCAGCTTGTCCTCGGACAGCACGCCCGCGGCGACCAGCGCGGCCGGATCGACGATCCCGTTCTGGCGCTCGCGGAACGCGATCAGCTTGTCGACCTCGTCGTAGGTCAGGTTCGGCAGCGCGTACAGCCGCGCGCGATCCGCGGTGGCGAGATCGACGCCGACCTCGAGCAGATCGAGCAGCTCGTTGAACGTGTCCTGGGAGATGTCGCCTGCCGCGAGCAGGTCCTCGAGATCGGCCTGGTCATCGACGTCGATGAACGTCTCATACGGAGTGGCAAAGACCGGACCCGCGGCGAGCAGCAGTCCGACGACAAACACAAGGGACGTGCGCACCGTCACGGAAGCTAACACGAGCCCGCGGCCGGCCGTGACGCTCGAGTGACGTGCTCGCCAAGATCAGTTCCTCGCCTGCGGCTCGGACTGCTCCGGCCGCGCTTCGCTCGGCCCCGTCCGCTGCGCGTCCGGCAGCCGCTTCGCGGCTGGGATCAGTTACACGGAATCGGATCGCACGCGCCCCACAGCCCGCGCCGCGCGGTCTTGGCCGCGCGCTCGAGCGCCTTGAGCTCGTCGAGCCGGTCGTCGCCGTTCGGCGGGATGTGGAGCAAGCAGGCGTAGCCGCGCTCGATCATCAGGGTGTTGACCTCCTGGCCATCGACCGAGACGTACGCGAGCGTGCGCTGGAAGCGGTCCTCGCACTCGACGTCGTAGCGCAGCGTCACGGTCTTGCCGAGCACGAGATCGGTGTTGAACGTGACCGCGTTGGCGCCGTAGCACTCGTTCTTGCCGCCGGTGGTCTCCGGCGTGTTGATCATCAGGTAGCGGATCTTATCGCCGCCCACGAGCTGGATCGTGTCGCCATCGATCACGCGCTCGACCACCGCCTCGGTCGGGCCACACGGCGAGCCGCTCGCGTTGCAGCCCGCCGCCGCGACCGCGACCGCGGCGAGGGTGGTGCGCGCGTTCAGGGGCAAACGTTCGCCGCCTTCGGCGTGCCGAGGTTGGTCTGGTCGCCGTACGGCGTGGTGCCGGGGCAGAAGTTCGCGATGTCGTCGTTCGCGGTGGTCGTGAAGCTGCCCGGCGCGAGCTGGCGCGACACGCCGGACATCACCGACGGCCACGTGATCGCGTCGAGCACGTCGTCGCCATCGCGGATCTCGACGTTGCCGTTGGTGTCGACCAGGCTGAACGCGAACGTCGCGTCGACCGCCGGCAGCATGCCGTTGTTGGCCGGATCCTTCGAGCGGGCGAACAGCCCGAACCCGCCGGGCGCGATCGATACGCAGGCCGCGGACTGGACCACGTTCGCGGTGCCACCGGCGCGCGCGATGCCGAGCCCGTTGAGGTCGAACGCGGCGGTGCCGGTGTTTGCGATCTCGACCCACTCGCGGGTCGCGTCGCTCGAGCCGGCCGGGTTCGCGAGGAACTCGCTGATCACGAGCGTGCCGGCGGCCGGCTTGGCGATCGGGCGCAGCGTGCCGTTCGCGTCGCACATCCCGGCCGGCGGGAGCAGCGAGCACGCGCCGTTGGCGCTGCCGGGCGTGCCGAGGTCCGGCGGGGTGCCGGTACCGTACGGCATGGTCGCGTCGCAGAAGTTGCTCGGGTTGTCGTTGGCGACCGGATCGACGAGGCTCGGATCGAGCTGGAGCGCCTTGCCGTTGCTCGAGCGCGGCCAGGTGACCGCGTCGATCACCGTGGTGCCGTACATGATCTGGACGTCGCCCGGCGACGCCGCGGTGCCACCGACCATCGTGAACTTGAACGTGCCGAGCACCGAGCCGGCGGGCAGCCCGCCGTTCATCGTCGAGTCGGCGCTGCGCGCGAACACCACGTAGCTGCCGGCGGTGACCCGGATGCAGTCGGGCGATTCGATCACGTTCGGGGCCATCGAGTCGCCCGCGCGATCGAGCCCGACGCCGTTGAGATCGAAGTCCGCGGTGGCGCGCGCCTCGAACCACTCGCCCACGTTGTCGTCGACCGCGTTGGGGCTCGGCATCAGCTCGGTGATCACGAGCTGGCCGACCTCGGGCGCCACCGCGGCGCGCATCGTGCCGCCGTCGTTGCACTGGCCGACCACCACTGGCGCGCAGTCGTTCTGCTGGCCGGGCGTGCCGAAGTTGGCGGGCTCGAACTCGGTCGCCTTGGCCTCGCACCAGTTCGCGAGGTCGTCGTTGAGCGTGTAGTCGGGCGGCTGCGCCGCGGTCAGCTGGCGCGACCGGCCGGCCTTGACCGAGTCGTACTTCGCCGCGTCGATCTGCGTGTCGCCGCACTTGAGGACGAGCTTGCCGCCGTCGCTGTTGAACAGATCGCCGAGCGCCGCGCCGTACCCGTAGTCGACGTACGCGGGCCGCAGGTCCTGGGCCGCGTTGCCGAGCGTGAAGTACTGGCCGGGCGCGATCGTGACGTCCTCGACGACGTGCGACTTCTGCTTCGAGTCATCGGGCCGGCTGTGGACGATCGTCAGGCCCTCGAGCTCCACCGGCCGCCCCGTGGCGTTGTAGATCTCGAACCACTCCTTGCCCTCGTCGGCGCCGGTGCCGCCGCCGGTCGCCTGGTAGTCGGCGAACACCTCGGTGATCACCAGATCCCCGGCGACCAGCATGTCCTTGCATGCTCCCTCGTTGTCGGCGGGACCACACGCGGACGCGACGAGCGCGACCGCACCGAGCAGGGATGGAACGACAAGACGCATGAGACTCCTACGTTCGCAGAGATCGGGGTCGTGGCGCATCGAGAATGATCAGGGGGCCGGTGCGGCCGCGGGAGTCGCGGGAGTCGCGGAAATGCCGGGCACCGTGGGCGCCTCGAGACCGGGCACCGGCGATAGCTCGATCTGGCTCGCGCGGTCCACCACGATCTGGAGCTGCTTCTTCTTGGTGTGCTTGTTCTCGTAGAACGTCGGCACGCCGGTGACCACGACGTACTCGCCGCGCCACTCGTAGAGGCCGCTGGTCCCGAGCACGTCCTTGTCGAAGAAGATCAGCGGGAACCGCCCCATCA
>JBQCJR010000499.1:0-7243 GCA_051952595.1 Kofleriaceae bacterium | reverse complement strand
GGTTCATCGCCAGCCAGTGCGCGAGCCCACTGTCGTGCCCATCGGCCTCCACCGCGGCGACGAAGTCCTCGCGGCGCGCCCACGTCCGCGGCAAGCGCTCCATCAGCTCGAGCACGCGCACCACGCTGTTGGCCGGCTCGCGCATCGCGTCCGGCCACGGGCTCGGGCTCGCATCGAGCACCCAGGTCTGCCGCACGCGCACGACCGCGCGGGTCGCCAGCACGACCTTGCCGCCGAAGCTGTGGCCGGCGATCGCCTCGATCGGCGTGCCGGCCGCGGCGAGCTCCTCGATCAGCGCGCGCAGATCGTCGGCGCACGCGGCGATCGTGTGTGGCGGCTCGCCCGCCTCGGAGCGCCCGTGCTGCCGGAGATCGACGAGCACGACGCCCCAGTCGGGCCGGCGCTCGGTCAGCTTGCGGGCGATCGCGCGCCAGTTGCTTCCGGCGCCATAGATCCCGTGGGTGAGCAGCAACCAGCGCGCGGGTGGCGCGTCGCTGTGGGCGATGCGTTCGTGATGCAGACGAGCCGGCACGCAGCGGTGATAGCGCCGATCGCCGCGAGCGGGAGGGCCGCGCCGCAGTTTCCTCGCCCGGGGCGCGGGCAGCTCGGCTCGATTCCATGACATGGTTCGCGCGATGGACCTCGCCCCCGCGCTCGCGGCGCTCGACGCCGCGGGCTTCGACGTCGCGCACGCGTTCGATGCCGCCGCCGCGGCGCGCGAGCCCGGGCTGGCGGCGCTCGCGGGCGATCAGCGGCTCGGGATCCTCGTCGGCAACACCCGCGCGCTGTGGCCGAGGTTCGTCGAGGCGATGCGCGATCCGGCGCTCGCCGCCGAGCCCCACCCGCTCGAGCGCTACACCGAGCGCGTGATCGACGCGGCGTTTCCCGGCGCCCGCGTGCTGCATGGCCATCGCCACTACGACGGTGGGTACGTGCCGCTCCAGCGGCTCGCGATCGCCACCGGGCTCGGCGCGCTGGCCCCCAGCCACCTCGTGATCCACCCGACGTACGGGCCGTGGTTCGCGCTGCGCGCGGTGGTGCTGCTCGACGGCGAACCACCGCAGCACGCGCCGATCGAGCGACCGTGCCGGTGCAGCGCGCCGTGCGCGGAGCAGCTCGAGCGCGCGCTGGCGGCGACCGGCCCCGAGACCTGGCGCGCGTGGCTCGCGGTGCGAGACGCGTGCACCCTGCGCGACCACCGCTACAGCGAGGACCAGATCCGGTACCACTACGTCCGCGTGCGGGCGTGGCCGACGCGGGAGTGAGGCACGGAGAGACCGGCCCCCACGCCGAGGACGGATCCCCCGCTGCAGGTCGCGGGGCCCACGCGGCATTCGCGGCTTCGCGCCACGCGTGGCGGTACGTGCATTGCACGAACGACCAGGCGTGAGGGTTCGTGTGGCCATGGTCATCGGGGTCGTGGGGCTCGTGGGGTGCAGCTTCAGCCCGGCGGGCGACGACACCGCGGGGGACAACACCCCGGACGCGTCGCCGCACCCGCCGGCGCGACGGTGCAGCGCGTCGCCGGATCCCGCGCTCGTGCTGTGCCTCGACTTCGAGGACCAACCGCTCGCGGACGTGGCGGTGGACGGCTCGGGCCGGCTCCACGATGCGGCGGCGAGCCGGGTCGGCGTGGGCGCGCGCGGGGGAGAGCAAGCCGCGATGCTGTCCGCCGATTCGAGCCTGCACGTCGCGGAGACTCCGGATCTCGATCTCGCGCAGCTCACGGTCGCGATGTGGATCCAGCCCGAGGCCGCGCCGCCGTCCGGCAAGGTCTGGTGGCTGCTCGACAACGCCGACCAGTACACGATGCAGTACGAGGACGAGCACCAGATCCGGTGCGGCGTGCGCGGCGAGACCGTCGATGGTGACCGCGCGGTGGCGCCCCGCAGCGGCTGGCACCACGTCGCGTGCCGCTACGATGGCACGGAGCTGCGGGTCTACGTCGACGGCGACGTCGTGGACTGCGAGCAGGTCACCGGCGCGGCGGCGACCGGCGGCTCGACGGGCACCGCCATCGGCTCGCGCGTCCTCTCGCTCGCGAACGGCGTACAGGTCCGGGATCGCTTCCTCGGCGGGATCGACAACGTCGCGGTGTATGGACGCGCGCTCGAGGAGGACCGGATCTGCGCGGCGGCCGGGCGCCCGCCGGGCTCGTGCAGCACGCGGTGCCCGACCGGCGGCGGTGGTGGCGGTGGCAACGACCGCGGGCCCAGGCGCGGCTGGTGATGCCGGCAGCGAGTGCAGACAATCGTGCGCACTTGGACCGCGCCGGCCGGGCGTCCACGCGACCCTGGCGACCGTGACCGCGGTACATCGCTTGCAGCTCGCGCCGGCCGTGCGCTCCGTATGCATCGCCGCGGCCCTGGCAGGCTGCTCGTTCGATGGCGCCGAGGTCCAGCTCGGGGTCGATGCACGCCCGCTCGACGCCGCGCCGGATGCGCCGAGGCCGGGATCGCGGACCACGTGCGACGCGACCGATCCGCAGCTCCGGCTGTGCATCGACTTCGATGGCCCGGCGCGCGATCGATCGGCCAACAACATCAGCACCACGTCCGTCTCGGTCGGCACCGTGGATCGCCGCGGCGATCCGGCGGCCTCGTTCACCGCCGCGGCCCAGGTGCACGACCGCGCGACCCCGAGGCTCGATATACCGAGCAACCAGACGATCGAACTGTGGGCCCGCCCGGGCGCGCTGCCGGACCCGCCCGCCCGGTTCTGGCTGCTCGACAACAACACCCAGTACGCGGTCTCGCTCACGACCACCGGCAACGCGCGCTGCGTGATCGGGAACCGCCTGGTCGATAGCGACGCGACGATCACCGACGGCGCGTGGCACCACGTCGCGTGCAGCTACGACGGCGCGCGGCTGCGCGTGTACGTCGATGGATCGGTCCGCGGCTGCCTCGCGCTCACCGCGCCGATCCCGGTCGATGGCAGCGCCGGGGTCGCGATCGGAGCCAACCTCTCGGGCACCGACGAGGCACCCGAGCACCGCGACCAGTACGTCGGCGACCTCGACGACGTGCGGATCTGGGCGCGCACCGATCTGGATCTGTGCGAGATCGCCGGACGCACGGGATGCCAGACCACCTGCCCGGAGTGATCTCCGGGGCGGTCGCGCCTCCGAACATCCGTTCAGTTGCGCTACTGTGCCCCCATGCGCGACGTGCTCGACGCGTTCCATCCGACCATCGCGGGCTGGTTCCGCGAGCGGTTCGGCGCGCCCACGGATCCGCAGCGCGAGGGCTGGCCGCGGATCGCCGCCGGCCAGGACGTGTTGATCGCCGCGCCGACCGGCTCCGGCAAGACGCTCGCGGCGTTCCTCGCCTGCCTCGACGCGCTGGTCCGCCGCGGCCTCGACCGGCCGCTCGAGGACCGGACCTCGATCCTGTACATCTCGCCGCTCAAGGCGCTGTCGAACGACGTCCACCGCAACCTCGAGGCGCCGCTCGCCGAGCTCGCCACGTACGCCGCGGCGCGCGGCGAGCCGTTCCCCGAGATCCGCGTCGCGGTCCGCACCGGTGACACCCCGGCCAGCGAGCGTGCCAAGCTCGCGAAGCGCCCGCCGCACATCCTGGTCACCACGCCGGAGTCGCTGTTCATCCTGCTGACGTCCGAGAAGGGCCGCGCCGCGCTCGGCGCGCTGCACACCGTGATCGTCGACGAGATCCACGCGATCGCCGGCGACAAGCGCGGCGCTCACCTCGCGCTCTCGCTCGAGCGGCTGGACCGGCTGGTCCGCCAGTCGACCGGGCGCGCGCCGATCCGGATCGGGCTGTCGGCCACCCAGCGGCCGATCGAGCGGATCGGGCGGCTGCTCGTCGGCATGCACCGTCCGCTGCCACACGTGGTCGACGCCGGTCACCGCCGCGCGCTCGATCTCGCGATCGAGATCACCGATGACGAGCTGGGCGCGGTCGCCTCGAACGAGCAGTTCGGGCGGGTCTACGACCGGATCGCCGAGCTGGTCACGCAGCACCGCTCGACGATCGTGTTCGTCAACACGCGGCGGCTGGTCGAGCGCGCCGCGGCCGCCCTCGAGCAGCGGCTCGGAGAGGAGCACGTGGTCGCGCACCACGGCTCGATGTCGCGCGCGCTGCGGCTCGCCGCCGAGCAGCGGCTCAAGCACGGCCTGGTCAAGTGCGCGGTCGCGACCGCGTCGCTCGAGCTCGGGATCGATGTCGGCGCGGTCGATCTGGTGGTCCAGCTCGGCTCGCCGCGCTCGATCGCGACGCTGCTCCAGCGGGTCGGTCGCTCCGGCCACTCGCTCGGCGGCACGCCCAAGGGCCGGCTGTTCGCGCTGACCCGCGACCAGCTGGTCGAGTGCGCGGCGCTGATCCGCGGGGTGCGCAGCGGCAACCTCGACGAGCTCGAGCTGCGCGACGCGCCGCTCGACATCCTGGCCCAGCAGATCGTCGCGGCGTGCGCCGCCGAGGAGATCGCCGAGCACGAGCTCGCCGCGCTGATCCGCGGCGCCGCGCCGTACGCCGCGCTGTCCGAGGCCCAGCTCGAGCAGATCCTCGGGATGCTATCCGAGGGCGTGTCGGATCGGCGCGGCCGCACCGGCGCCCACGTCTACCGCGACCGGATCTCCGGCATGCTGCGCGCGCGGCGCGGCGCCCGGCTCGCCGCGATCACGTGCGGCGGCGCGATCCCCGACAACAACAACTACGCGGTCGTGCAGTGGCCGGAGGAGACGCGGGTCGGCGAGGTCGACGAGGACTTCGCGATCGACAGCATGGCCGGCGACATCTTCCAGCTCGGCAACACCGCGTGGCGGATCCGGCGGGTCGAGGCCGGGCGCGTGCTGGTCGAGGACGCCAAGGGCCTGCCGCCCAACATCCCGTTCTGGTTCGGCGAGGCGCCGGCGCGCACCCGCGAGCTGTCCGACGAGGTCAGCGCGCTGCGCGGCGAGCTCGATCGCCGGATCGCCGACGGCGTCGATCCGGACGCGATCGCGGCGTGGCTCGTCGACGAGACCTCGATGCCCTCGCGCGCCGCCCAGCAGCTGGTCGCGTACCTCGCGGCCGCGCGCGCCGCGCTCGGCGCCCTGCCCCGCAAGGACCTGCTGATCGCCGAGCGGTTCTTCGACGAGGGCGGCGGGATGCAGCTCGTGCTGCACGCGCCGCTCGGCGGCCGGATCAACCGCGCGTGGGGCCTGGCGCTGCGCAAGAAGTTCTGCCGCTCGTTCGACTTCGAGCTCCAGGCGGCGGCCACCGACGACGGGATCGTGATCTCGCTCGGCCAGCCGCACAGCTTCCCGCTCGACACGGTGTTCGGGTTCGTGCCGTCGCAGCAGGCCGAGCACACCCTGGTCCAGGCGCTGCTCGATCGGCCGATGTTCGAGATCCGGTGGCGGTGGAACGTGACGCGCGCGCTGACCGTGCTGCGTCGCCGCAACGGCAAGAAGGTGCCGCCGCACCTCGTGCAGATGCGCGCCGCCGATACGCTCTCGGTGGTGTTCCCGCACGCCCAGGCGTGCCCGGAGAACCTCGGCGGCGAGCGCGAGATCCCGGATCACCCGCTGGTGTTCGAGACCATCCGCGACTGTCTGGTGGAGGCGATGGACCTCGCCGGGATGCGTGGCCTGCTCGAGCAGCTCGAGCGCGGCGAGATCCAGGTGCTCGCGCGCGACACCGTCGAGCCGTCGCCGCTGTCGCACGAGCTGATCAACGCGAACCCGTACGCGTTCCTCGACGACGCGCCGCTCGAGGAGCGGCGGACCCGCGCGGTCAGCCTGCGCCGCGGCCTGCCGAGCCAGACCTCCGAGGCGATCGGCGCGGCCGGCGCGCTCGATCCCGATGCGATCGCGGCTGCCGTCGAGGAGGTCGCGCCGGTCGTGCGCGATGCCGACGAGCTGCACGACGCGCTGCTCGGCCTGTGGCTGGTCCCCGAGGCGATGGGCGCGCAGCTCGCGCCCGCCGCGACCGACTGGTTCGAGGCGCTCGCCGCGCGTGGCCGGGCGTGCCGGGTGCGCTGGGAGATCGCCGGCGAGCCGCGGATCGCGTGGGTGGCGACCGAGCGGCTCGGCGCCGCGCGCGCGGTGCTCGGCGAGCAGGTCGCGTGCGAGCCCGCGATCCCGACGCCCGCGTGGGCAGCCCGGCCGGAGCGCGAGGAGGCGATCGGCAAGCTCGCGAGCGCGCACCTCGATCACCGCGGCCCGGTCAACGCGCGCGCGCTCGCCGACGAGCTCGGCCTGCCGATCACCGACGTGCTGGTCGCCCTGCTCGGGCTCGAGTCCGACGGCGGCATCCTGCGTGGCTCGTTCACCGACGCGGCGCCGGCGCGCGGCGGCGCGAGCACCGTGCGCGACGCGATCGCGGCGACCGATGACACCGCGATCCTGCACGACATCGAGTGGTGCAACCGCCGCGTGCTGGCGCGGATCCACCGCCTGACCCTCGCGAAGCTGCGCAAGGAGATCGAGCCGGTGAGCGCCGCCGCGCTGATGCGGTTCCTGCTGCGCTGGCACCGGCTGACCCGCCACACCCAGCTGATCGGCGCCGATGGCCTCGCGCGGATCGTCGAGCAGCTCCAGGGCTTCGAGACCGCCGCCGGCGCGTGGGAGCGCGAGGTGCTGCCGGCGCGGCTACACGGGTACGACGCGAGCTGGCTCGATCAGATGTGCCTCGCCGGCCACGTCGTGTGGTGCAGGCTGAGCCCACGCCGCGCCGCGCAGGACGGCGCGTCCGACGATGATGCCGGCGAGCCCACGACCGTCGCCGCACCCGCGGTGGTCGCGCGCGCGAAGGGGCGCACGACGCCCAAGCGCGAGCCCCGCGAGCTGTTCTCGCAGCCCTACGACCTCGCCGAGGCCGGCGCCGAGGCGGCGCGGATCTCGGGCGCGGATCGCGCGCAGATCGCCGAGGCCGCGGCGAGCGCGATCGCCGGCAAGTGCCGGCCGCAGGAGGCGCAGATGATCACGTCGCTCGTCACCGCGAGCGCGATGCTGCGCCGCGAGGCGAGGGGCGGCGCGCCGCGGCCTCGGGCGCAGACGTACCCGCTGGGCGTGCGGCCGGGCGAGCAGCTCGCGAGCGACGGCGAAGTGCCGTTCGCAGACGCGCCGTTCCCCGACGAGGCGACGATAGGGCGCGACGAGCGGGACGACGAGGTGCCGTTCGGCGACGTGCCGTTCCACGACGCGGCGTTAGAAAACACCCGGTTCGACGAAACGCGGTTCGACAACCCCCGGTTAGACTAAGCGCCCCACGGCCACGCGCCGAACCGCTACCCGCTGACC
>JBQCJR010000498.1:0-18392 GCA_051952595.1 Kofleriaceae bacterium | reverse complement strand
GACGCGACCGCAGGAGGAACCCGATGAGCGTAGTACGATCCAGCGAAGTCATGGCCGACGGACATCACCTCGAGACCCCGACGTGGGTCACTTCGTTCCAGGGCCTGCCGCGCACCGTCAACGTGCGGCGCTGCCGGCTCGAGGTCGTGGCGGGGCCGGACTCCGGCAAGGTCGTCGAGCTCGCGCAACCGACGATCCTGATCGGCCGCACCGGGGCGGATCTCAACCTGACCGATCCGAAGGTCTCCGGCCTGCACGCCGAGCTGCGGCTCCAGTCCGATGGCTACCGGGTTCGCGATCTCGGCTCGACCAACGGCACCCACGTGCGCGGCGTGCGGATCGTCGATGGGTTCGTCGCCCCCGGCGCGACGATCCAGATCGGCAAGAGCGCGATCGTGTTCGATCCGCTCGACGAGAGCGTGGCCGTCCCGCTGTGGCACGAGTCGCGGCTGCACGGCCTGCTCGGCGGCAGCGCCGCGATGCGCCACCTGTTCGATCTGATCAACCGGTTCGCGCAATCGGACGCGACGGTGCTGATCCAGGGCGAGACCGGCGCGGGCAAGGAGGGCGTCGCCGACGCCATCCACCAGTGCTCGCCGCGGCGCGACGGCCCGTTCGTCGTGCTCGATTGCTCGGCGATCCCCGAGCAGCTGTTCGAGGATCAGATCTTCGGCCACGAGCAGGGCGCGTTCACCGGCGCCGGCAAGGCCACGATCGGCGTGTTCGAGGCCGCCCACGGCGGCACGCTGTTCCTCGACGAGATCGGCGAGCTGCCACTCGACGTGCAGTCCAAGCTGCTGCGCGCCGTCGAGACCCGCAAGGTGCGCCGGATCGGCAGCACCAAGGTGATCGCGTCCGACGTGCGGATCGTGGCGGCGACCAACCGCGACCTCGCGACCGAGGTCAACCGCGGCACGTTCCGCTCGGATCTGTTCTACCGGCTCAGCGTGGCCAAGCTCTCGGTCCCCGCGCTGCGCGAGCGCCGCGAGGACATCCCGCTGCTCGTCGAGCACTTCCTCCGCCAGCTCACCGCGACGATCGGCAGCAAGGATCCGCGGCTGCCCGACGACTTCCTCGCGCGCGCCCAGCGCCACGCCTGGCCCGGCAACGTCCGCGAGCTGCGCAACGCCGTCGAGCGCGCATGCCTGTTGCCCAACCACCCCGGCCTGAGCTTCGACCCGCCTCCCCGCAAGGAGGGCGGCGCGTTCGGCGAGGTCGATATCGACGTGCCGTTCAAGGTCGCCAAGCAGAAGCTCGTCGACGAGTTCGACCGCAAGTACCTCGAGGCGCTGCTCGAGGCGCACGACAACAACATCTCCGCCGCCGCCCGCGCGGCCGGCATCGAGCGCATGTCGATATACAAGATGATCCGCCGGCTCGGGCTGGACAAGCAGGGCGAGGCGCGCGCCCCCGACGCCGGCGACGACGACGAGAGCGCGTAGCGCCTCACCCCTCGACGATCTCCGTCCACGGCGGGCACCGCGCCGCGGCGCGCTCGAGCGCCTCGGGCAGCTGGTCGTGCTGGGCCGCCGCGAACGCCGCGACCAGCTCGGCCGCGGTGGCGATCCGCGCGTCGCGCGACTTCGCGAGCGCGACCCGCAGCAGTGCGTCCATCGCGGCGGGCATCTCGGCCAGCGCCGAGGGGCGCAGCGGCATCACGTGCACGACGGCGTACAGCAGCGCGGGCGTGTCGCGCGAGCTGAACGGCGCCCGGCCGGTCAGGCAGCGATAGATCACCGCCGCGAGGGCGTACACGTCCGCGCGCGGGTCCACGGGTTCGCCGCGCGCCTGCTCGGGCGACATGTACGAAGGCGTGCCGATCACACCGCCGCGGGTCAGCGTGCCCGAGCTGTCGCTGAGCACGGCGACGCCGAAATCGAGCACCTTCCACACGCCGGCCTCGGTGCGGAACAGGTTGTGCGGCTTGAGATCGCGGTGGACGATGCTGGCGGCGCGCGCGAGCTCGAGCACGCTGCCGACCTGGGTCACCAGCTCGGTCAGCGCGGGGCCGGTGAGCGTGCGGCCGTGGCGCAGCAGATCGCCGAGGGTCTGGCCGCGCAGCCGCTCCATCGCGAGGAACGGCAGCGCGTCCGAGGGGGTCGAGGCCTCGAGCACGCGCACGACGTGCGGCGAGTCGATCGCGCTCGCCACCCGGACCTCGCGGAAGAACCGCTCGACGTGGTTCGGATCGCCGAGCAGCTCGCGGCGCAGCAGCTTGACCGCGGCCTCGGCGCCGCTCGTGGTGTGGCTCGCCTCGTAGACCTCGCCCATCGCGCCGCGGCCGAGCACCGCGCCGAGCCGCCACGCGCCGAACACGTGGCCGGTGAACCGGCCGGGGCCGCCGATGTCGAGCGCGCGATCGAGATCGCGGCGCAGCTCGGCGAGCTGGACGTCCCGCGCCGCGGCGAGCCGGGTCGCCTGCTGCAGCGACTCGATCGCGCGCAGCGAGCTGCGGCGAGTCAGCCGCGCCAGCCAGAACACCAGCGCGTACGCGAGCTGGACCAGCAGCTGCCCGGCGATCTGCGCCTCGACCGGCGAGCGCCGCCCCACCGGGTAGAACCCCGGATCCTCGACGATTCCCGAGATCACCAGCACCGCGGTGAGCCCGTGGCTGCCCGCCGCCACGACATAGATCCCGATCGCGCTCGCGGCGTGCTCGGTGCGGCAGAAGAAGTACAGGCCGAGCGCGACCATCAGCGGCGCGGCCGAGAACACCCCCACGTACAGGATCCCCAGCTGGCCACACGCCAGCGCGACCAGCGCGAGCGCGTTCATCCACAGCCGATCGTAGCGCCCCGGATCGCGCAGCCGGCGATCCATGCACACGCTCCCCGCGACGCCGATCGCGGTCGCGATCCCGAGCGCGAGCGCGAGCCGGCGATCGCCGGGCGTGATCACCAGCGCGATCGCGACGCCGAGCGCGACCACCCAGCCGAGCCGCAGCAGCTCGCGGGTGCGCTTGACCTCCTCGGCGCGCAGCGCGGCGGACGCGCTCCCCGGCCCGAGCGGGCTCGCCGGCGCGCTCCCCGGCCCGAGCGGGCTCGCCGTCCCGCGCGTCATCCCGCTCATCGGCGCGCTCGGGGGCAGGTCACGCCGGCTCCCACGGCATCGCGCGCACCAGCGCATCGGCGCGCCTGCGGATCCGCGGATCGAGCGCCCCGGCGAGCGCGTCCGCGAGCGCGCCGACCAGCTCGCCGCCGGTCGCGAACCGATCGTCCGGCGACTTCGCGAGCGCGAGCGCGAACCACCGATCGACGTCGTCGGGTAGCTCGGCCAGCGCGCCGGGCCGCGCCGGCATCCGGTGCACCACCGCGTACAGCAGCGATGGCGTATCCGCGGCGTGGAACGGGTGCCGCCCGGTCAGGCACCGGTAGGCGATCGCCGCGATCGCGTACAGGTCCGCGCGCCGGTCGACCGGCCGGCCCTGCGCCTGCTCGGGCGCCATGTAGTGCGGCGTGCCCACGATCCCGCCGCGGGTCAGCGTGCCGTGGTCACTCGCCAGGGTCGCGACGCCGAAATCGAGCACCTTCCAGGTCTGCTCGCGGTGGTGGAACAGGTTCTGCGGCTTGAGATCCCGGTGCACGATGCCCGCCTCCGCCGCGGCATCGATCCCCGCCGCCGCGTGGCGGCACAGCTCGAGCGTCGCCGCGCTCGACAGCCGCGGTTCGCCCCGCAGCCGCTCGGCGAGCGTGACGCCGTGCAGCCGCTCCATCGCGAGGTACGGCAGCGCCGCATCGTCCGGCGACGCCTCGAGCACCCGCACCGCGTGTGGCGAGTCCAGCGCGCCACCCGCACGCGCCTCGCGCAGGAACCGCGCGATCTGCGAAGGATCCGCGAGCAACTCGCGGCGCAGCAGCTTGACCGCCGCGGGCGCGCCGGTCTCGATCTCGGTCGCGTCGTACACCTCGCCCATCGCGCCGCGCCCGATCACCACGCCGAGCCGGAACCGCCCCACCACCTGCTCGGTGTAGCGCCCCGGTCCGCCGATCCGCAGCGCGCGCGCCAGCTCGCCGCGCAGCTCGTCCATCAGCGCCTCGCGCTCCGACGCGATCCGGGTCGCCCCGCGCAGATCCTCGATCGCGACGAGCGACGCGACGCGGAACACCCGCGCCGTCCAGTACGCGATCACGAACGCGCCCAGCACGAACACCGCCCCGGTGATCAGCGTCGCGCGATCGACCTCGCGATCCGAGGCGAACACCCCGGGATCCGCGATCCACCCGCTCGTGATCGCGATCGCGATCGCCGCGTACGCGCCAATCGCGCTGTACAGGATCCACCGCGCCACCCGCTCCGCCTCGGTGCGCGCCACGAAGTGGATCCCGACGACGACCATCAGCGGCGCCGCGGTGTACGCGCCGTAGAACAGCACGCCGAGGTGGCCGTTGATCGTGCACAGCACCGACAGCGAGACCAGCGCGCGCTCGGTGTAGCGCGTGGGATCCGCGAACGCCTGGTGATAGGCGAAGCTCGCGATCAGCCCGATCACCAGCCCACCAACAAACGCGATCGACATCGCGCGCGGCGCGGCGACGAACGGCACCGTGGCGATCGCCACGACGCTGAGCAGCCAGCCCATGCGGATGAACAGCCGCGTGCGCTCGATCTCCTCGTGGCGGAGCGCGTCGCTCGCGCTCGCCACCGCGGGCGTCGGCTCGGCCGCGGGCGGCAACCCCGCCGCGATCCGGGCGAGCGGCGCCACCGCCGGGATCTCGCCCGCCGGCAGCTGCGCGGTCGGCAGCGCCGTATCGGGATGCTCGGCCCCCGAGGGCGAACTCACCGCGGCGAGTGTACACGAACGCGCGCGGCGCCCGCGGCTCGCCTGCGGGTCACGGCATCACGACCAGCGCCGTGCTCGGGAAGTCCATCGTGCCGCCGACCACCAGCTTGCGCGTACCGGTTGGCCCCGCGATGGTCACCAGCATCATCCGATCCGTGTACACCGCCACCAGCCCCGAGGCGCCGGTCTGGCTGCGGGTCTGCGGCGTGATCCCCTGCGGGTTCGCGTCGAGATAGACCACCTTGCCGCGCTCGGGGTCCGCGAGCGTCACCGACGCACCCACGAGCGGTGCCCGCGGCGTCGCGCTGTTCCAGATCGACAGGAACACCGGCGCCCCGAACTGGGTCACCAGCGACGAGTCCACCGCGGTGCTCAGCATCGCGTACGGGACCACCGCCAGCTCGACCTCGCCCGGCTGGGCGCACACCGTGGGCATCGCGGGGTTCAGACATCCGAGCCCCACCAGGTCCACCGCGAACGGGACGTAGAGCGCGGCGACACACGACCGCGCGTCGGACGCCGAGAACGACGGCAGCGTGCCCGCGCCGCCGGCCATGCCCGCGACCCCCTCGCCGTACTCGAACATCAGCTTCGGGCCCTTCGGCGCCATCATCGACGGCCGGATCGTCCCGGCATAGATCTGATCGTCCGGCACCGGCGCGCAGGTCCGGGTCGAGATCAGCTGGAGGAAGTCGACCGGCCGGACCTTGAGCGCGCGGGTCTTGTTGCAGCTGACGTTGGGCGCGAGGCGCACCGTCAGCGCGGTCGCTCCCTCGGCGTACGCCGCGCCGCCGTAGAAGACCGCCTCGTGGTACGGCGCCTGCTCGTCGCACGTGCCAGCGCGCCCGCGGACCTGGATCCCGAGCAGCCCGGCCGCGGGGATCGGCACGTCGAACCGCCCCGCCATCGCGCGCCGCACGTCGGCGAAGCTATCGAGCCCGCTCACCGAGATGCACTCCGCCGTCCGCCGCTCGCGGGTCGCGAGCTCGCCGAGATCGAGGTACGGATCGTCCGCCGCGTGGGCCATCACGTCGATCGCGGTCACGCACGACAGGTCGTAGTCCTCCGGCACGTCGGCCGCGGGCGGGAGCGCCAGCGAGAGCTCGATCGCCGGCTCGCCGCAGCCGAGCGTGCTGCCCAGTCCCAGGGCGACGACCACCGCCCACCGCACGTCAGAACCCTCGGATCGTGGTCGGCTCGCGCGTCGCGTACTGGTAGCCCAGGATGCCGCCGCCGAGCACCGCGCCGACGCCCACCCACACGTACCAGCGCTCGTACCAGCGCTGGCTGCGCTGCTTCTCGATCACCATGATCGACGTGGGCTCGACCATGTTGTCCGGATCGAGCGCCGCCATCACCTTGCGATAGATCGCCGTCGAAGACGCCGAGCTCGCGACGTCGAGCGGCCGCGACACCTTCTTGGCGTCCACGTCGTAGACCCGCACCGTCAGCTTGTCGTCCGTCGTGTCCTCGACGATCAGGTAGCGCGTCGTCTTGGTCAGCCCGCTGAGCCGCTTGACGTTCTTGAGCCGCGCCTTGCCCGGCGGCGCCGTCACCGTCGCGTCGACCAGCCGGGCGGCCCGGTCGCTGCTGGTCTCCTGATCGAGCGAGATCGACAGCCGCTCGGTCTTGCCGGGCTCGATCGTCACCAGCTCGGCGAACGTGGTGCGGTTGTCGGCGCTGACCACCACCAGGTGGTGCCCCACCGGCAGCACCAGCCGCTCGGTCGCCGGCACCGCCTTGCCGCCGTCGATCTGGACCATCGCGCCGTCCGGATCCGCGTCGACCCGCAGCTTGCCGGTCTCCTCCGACTCCTTGCGCGCCTTCTTGAGGATCCGGTTGACCTTCGAGACCGCGTACTTCTTGTCGAGCGTCCAGGCCGGATCGAGCCGCAGCGCGGTGCGGAACCACTGCTCGGCCTCCGCGGGCTGCTCGAGCCCGAACGCGATCAACCCGCGCCACGCGCTCAGCTGCACCAGCGCCGGGATCGGATCGCCGCCGCCCGCCGCCTGGAGGATCCGCGCCTCGTTGTCCTCGACTCGCTTGAGCGCCGCGTCGAACTCGAGGTTCACGTACGCCGCCTTGATCGCCTCGTCGTCGTCGATCTGGAGGTTGCGGCCCTCGAGCGTCGCCTGGAGGCCCTCGGGCAGCTGGCGCAGGATCCCGCGCGAATCGAGCGCGAGCCGTAGCTTGTCGAACTGCGCCTTGTCGCCCAGCTTGGCGGTCGCGTCGAGCAACACCATCTGCTGGCGATCCTCGAGCGACTCGTCGCGCTCCGGCGCGCGGTCCGCCGCGGCGATCGCGCCGGTCGCACACACTGCCGCGATCGCGAGCGCCCCGCGCCTCACTCGTCGTCCTCGCCGAAGTCGTGCGTCAACACGTGGGTCCGCCCCGATTCTATCGTGACGAAGCGGGTCTGGGCCTTGGTCTTCGACTGGTTGGCGAGCTTCACGGCGTAGCGCCCCGGCGCGAGCGACAGCCGGAGCCCGAGGGTCTCCTGGGTGGGATGTCCGGGGACGGTCGCCCACGCCCACGCCTGGCCCTTCACCTTGAACCGCAGGTACCCGGGCTCGCGCTTCTTCGCGGTCTGGCTCGCGCGCGGCGCGGGCCGCTCGCTGCTCCGCCGCGGCTCCTCCTTCGGCGCGGCGGGCTCGACGGGCTCCACCGGATCCGCGAGCTCGGCGACCGTGGGGCCCGGCGGCGGATCGAGCTTCGCGCTCGGCGTGGTCGGCGGCGCCACCACCTCCGCGGTCGACGGAGCTTCGACCTTCGCTGCGACCGGCGGCGCGACCGGCGCTTCGACCGGCGCGACCGGCTGGCTCGAGGCGGTCGCCGCGAGCGGCGCGATCGCCGCGCGCGACGGCGCAGCATCCGCGCGGGTCTCCGAAGGGGACAGCTGGATCAGCACCGCCGCGACCACACCCGCGAGCGCCGCGAGCCCCAGCACGCCGATCGCCCACCGGGGGGAGCGCGGCTCGACCGCGATCGCGTGGCCGGTCATCGTGTGGCCGGTCATCGTGTGGCCCCCCACCACGCCCTCGAGATCCGGGCCCGCCGCCGGCGCGAACGTGAACTGCGGCAGCGGTGGCCCATCCGAGCGGAGCGCCGGCGGGATCTCGAGCAGCGCCGCGGCGGCCGCCCGCGCCAGCTCGTCGCTGTAGCGCGCCTGGGTCTGCGCGCCCGAGGGTGGGATCGCCGCGGACTCCGACACTGGCTCGACGGCGCGCGACACCGGCTCGACGGCGTGCGACACCGCCTCGGGCGGCGGGGTGCCGAGCCCGGTGGTGCTCGGCCGCGACGGCGCGCGGCGGACCGGCGTCAGCTCGCGGAGCAGCGAGCGCGTCATGATCGTCACCGGGCGGTCGGTGACCAGCGTGCGCGGCTGCTGGATCGCCATGCTGCGCGAGTGTCCGGCACCCTCGCGGATCGCGTGCGCGAGATCCGAGGCGCCCTCGCGCCAGTGGTTCGCGAACCGCTCGTCGAGGATCGCGTCGATCAGCTGCTGCATGCTGCGGTAGCGGTCGCGCGGATCGTGGGCCAGCGCGCGCATGCAGATCGCGTCGAGCCCGGGCGGCACCGAGGGCTTGACCACGCGCGGCGCGATCACCCGCATCGGGTGGCTATCGCGCTCCTCGTGGGTGACCTGTCGCCCGAACGGATGGGCGCCGCAGATCAGCTCGTAGAGCACCACGCCAAGCGCGAACACGTCCGAGCGCGGCGTCAGCGGCTCCCCGCGCGCCTGCTCCGGAGCCATGTACGCCCACTTGCCCTCCACGATGCCGTGGCCACCGCCCTCGCGGCGCGCGATCCCGAAATCGGCGACCCGCACCTCCCCCGACGTGGTGAGCAGCAGGTTGCTCGGGCTGATGTCGGCGTGGATGATCGCCCCGCCCGGGCGGTTGTGCGCGAACTCGAGGCCCGCGGCCGCGGCCTGCACGATGTACGTCGCGGTGCCGTACGACACCCCGCGCGGGCCGCGCGCCTTGAGCAGCTGGCGCAGGCTCGGCCCGTCCACGAACTCCATCACGAGGAACACGTCGTCGCCGTCGCGGGCGAGATCGAGCACGCTCACGATGTTGCCGTGCTGCATGCCGACCAGCAGCTTGGCCTCTTCGATCAGGCGCTCCACGAACACGTGGTCGCTCGCCAGCTCGGGCAGCAACCGCTTGATCGCGACCGGCTTCTGGAACCCGTGGTCGCCCATCGAGTGCCCCGCAAACACCTCGGCCATGCCGCCCCGGCCGAGCAGGTCGCCCAGCACGTAGCGTCCGGCGGACCGTCTGGCAGACGGCTCGCTGGAGGGGCGCACCCCTCCGATGGTCGTGGTCCCGGCCACGGCGCCGAATCCTGCAACGGATGTACCGCGCCAACTGATCGTAGAACCTGGGACTTTCGCCCGGGTTACTGACTGGGACTGTGGGCACCGTTCCGGGGATCGGGGGGCCCCCGTCCCCAGGTGGGGATGCGAGCCTCCAGCGGGGGCCGGGGTCTCCTCCCTCGGCGCGATAGCCCCCCGGAACGGCTGCGCGCTGGGGGCCACGCGTTTACGCTGCCCTCGATGGAGACGCCGTCCGCCACCAGCCAGCAGGTGTTCGCGCCCGGAATCTTTCGCGATCAGGTCGCGCTGGTCACCGGAGGCGGGTCCGGGATCGGCCTCGCGACCGCGCGGGAGCTGATCCGGCTGGGCGCGCGGGTCGCGATCTGCGGCCGCACCGCGGACAAGCTCGAGGCCGCCAAGGCCGAGCTCGAGGCCGCCGGCGGCGCTGTGATCGCGCGCACGTGCGACATCCGCGAGCCGGCCCAGGTGGATGCGCTCGTGCGCGGCGTGATCGACGCGTGGGGGCGGATCGACATCGTGGTCAACAACGCCGGCGGGCAGTTCCCGTCGCCCGCGCAGCACATCTCGCCGAACGGCTTCCTCGCGGTCGTGAAGAACAACCTGGTCGGCACGTTCCACGTCTGCCGCGAGGTGGCGAACCAGTGGATGATCCCGAACCGCCGCGGACGGATCATCAACGTGATCGCGAACATCTATCGCGGGTTCCCCGGCATGGTGCACACCGGGGCCGCGCGCGCCGGGGTCGAGAACATGACGATGACACTCGCGGTCGAGTGGGCGCAGTTCGGGATCCTGGTCAACGCGGTCGCGCCGGGGATCATCCGCTCGTCGGGCACCGCGCAGTACCCGCCGCAGCTGCTCGAGCGCGCGGTCCAGGAGACGCCGCTCAAGCGCGCCGGGACCTGCGAGGAGGTCGCCGCGTCGATCGTGTTCCTTGCCTCGCCCGCGGCGCAGTTCATCACCGGCGCGACGCTGCGGATGGACGGCGGCCAGGCGCTGTGGGGCCGCACCTGGGAGATCGCGTGATGGACCTCGGCCTCGCCGGCAAGCTGTGTCTGGTGAGCGGCGCGAGCCGCGGGATCGGCCGCGCGATCGCGCTCGCCCTGGCGCGCGAGGGCGCGCGGGTCGCGGCGGTCGCGCGCGGCGCCGCGGATCTCGCGGCGATCCACCGCGAGCTCGACGCCGCCGGATCGGCCGGCGCACACGCCGCGATCACCGCCGATGTCGCGACCGCCGACGGCGCGACCGCCGCCGTCGAGGGCTGCGCCCAGGCGCTCGGCGGGATCGACGTGGTGATCGCGAACGTCGGCAAGTCGTTCGCGCGCGAGGCCGCGGCGATGGACGACGAGGACTTCGCGCGCTCGCTCGACGTGAACCTGTGGACGGCGGCGCGGGTCGCCCAGCGCGCGGTGCCCCACCTCGCGGCGCGCGGCGGCGGCTCGATCACGATGATCTCGTCGATCTGGGGCCGCGAGGCCGGCGGCGCGCCCGGCTACAACGTCGCCAAGGCCGGCGTGATCGCGCTCGCCAAGGCGCTCGCCCGCGACCACGCCAAGCTCGGGATCCGGGTCAACGCGATCGCGCCCGGCTCGATCCTGTTCCCCGGCGGCGGCTGGGATCGCCGGCAGCAGGCCGATCCGGCCGGGATCGCCGCGTTCGTCGCGCGCGAGATCCCGTCCGGGCGGTTCGGCACCCCCGAGGAGGTTGCCGACGTGGTCGCGTTCGTCGCGTCGCCCCGGGCGAGCTGGATCACCGGCGCGTGTATCCCGGTCGACGGCGGGCAGTCGCACGCGTTCTGAACAGAGCCGCGAGCGCGCGGGTCGGTGGACAGCGCGTCGCGAGATATCGGCGCTCGCGCCCGGCTGCGCGCGCGCGGAATTCCGCGCGAATGCTCCTGGTTGAGCGCGCGCCATGAAAACCCGTAGCACCTCGATCGCCGCCTTCGTGGTCGCGATCGCCGCGATCGCCGGAGGCATCTGGTGGTGGACCTCGCGCGGCGGCGAGCCCGCGTCGCCCGCCCAGCCGACGATCGCCGCGTCGCCGGCGGCAGGTTCGGCGGCCGCGGCACCGGCCCGCCCCGGCGCCGCCGCGACCGCCCGGCTGGTCGTCGAGGTGCGCGATGCGCGTGGCCCGATCGCGGGCGCCGCGGTGCGGCTCGCGCCCGAGGACGGCGAGGCGATCGCGCTCGAGACCGGCGCCGATGGCATCGCGCGCGCGGACCAGCTCGCGCCCGGCGCGTGGGACATCAGCGCCTCGGCCGCCGATCACCTGCCCGCGGCGGCGCCCCGCCAGCAACTGCGCGGCGGCGAAGAGGGCCGGGTCGCGCTGACCCTCGAGGCCGGCGGCCGGCTGCTCACCGGCGTGGTCACCGACGCGAGCGGCGGCCCGATCGCCGGCGCGCGGATCGACGCCGCCAAGCTCGACGCCGCGCGCCCCGGCCGCGCGATCGCCACCACGTTCACCGGCGGCGACGGCCGCTACCGGCTGAGCGTCGCGGTGGGCACGCTGCTGGTCGCCGCGCGCAGCCCGGACTACGCCGCGCAGTCGCGGTTCGTCGAGGTAGGCGCGAGCGGCGCCACCGCCGACTTCGCGCTGGTCCCCGGCGGCGTCGTCGAGGGAGTCGTGCTCGACGAGACCTCCCGCCAGCCGGTGCCGGGCGCCGAGGTCGAAGCGCAGCGCCAGTCCGCCGCGATCCAGCTCGCCGAGGCGCGCAGCCACCGCGCGACCGCCGGGCCCGATGGCCGGTTCCGGCTGACCGGCCTGCGCCCCGGCACCTACGAGCTCGGCGCCCAGCTCGGCGCGCTGCGCGCCCACGCGCCCACCCTGGTCGGGATCGGCGTCGCCGAGCAGCTGCCTGACGTGGTGATCCTGGTCGGCCGCGGCCCCACGATCCGCGGCAAGGTCGTCGACGAGCGCGACGCGCCGATCGCCGGCGCGACGGTGAGCGCGATGGGCCCGGGCCGCGATCGCACCGCCCGGTCGGACGCGACCGGCGCGTTCGCGCTCGAGGGTGTCCCACCCGGCAAGCACTTCCTGATCGCGCGCAGCGATCGCCACGTCGGCGGCGGCACGCCGGTGGTCGTCGAGCGCGCCGACGTCGAGGGCGTCGTGCTGAAGATGCGGGCCGGCGCCGTGCTGCGTGGACACGTCGAGCCGCGCCAGGTCGCCCACGTCTCGTTCGAGCGCGAGCTGGGCGTGATGAACCTCGCCAACCACGTCGCGCCGATCACGACGGGCGCGGACGGCGCATTCGAGATCTCGCCGATCGAGCCCGGCGCCGCGACGCTGACCGCGCAGTGCCCGTCGGGCGATCAGGGCACGCTCGCGCTCGAGGTCGTCGAGGGCATGCCGGAGGTCGTCGTGAAGCTGACGCCCGGCGGCGAGCTCGCCGGGCGCGTCGTCGACGGCGAGAACAAGCCGGTGGCCGGCGTCTCCGTGCTCGCGATGCCGGAGGGGCCGCGCGAGACCACGCGGATCGTCAACGGCCTGATCACGAGCGGCGTGCAGGCGATCTCGGGCGGCGACGGCGCGTTCGAGCTGCTCGGGCTCGCGCCGGGCAGCTACCGCCTGGTCGCGACCGATCGCGGGCGGCCGCTCCGCAGCCGCGGCAAGCCGCCCACCGCGACGCTCGCGGCGGGTGAGCGCAAGACCGGCGTGGTGGTGGCGATCGATCGCGCGAACGGCGTGATCTCCGGCGTCGTGCTTGGCCCCGACGGCAAGCCGCTCGCCGACGCGTGGGTCTCGGTGCACCAGACGTTCGGCGCGATGCTCGAGGGCGTGCTGGGCAACTCCGACGAGCCGGCCGGCGGCGGCAGCGGCGCGCCGGCCACCCGCATGGTCCGCGTCGAGGCGGCCGACAGCGCGGAGGGGGGCGCCGGCGGCGCGAACGCGTTCCCGCCTGCACTCACCGACGAGCGCGGCGCGTTCTCGATCGGCGGGCTGCCACACTCCAAGTTCGACGTGTTCGCCGAGGCCCGGGCCGGCAAGCTGCGCGGCCGCGCGACCGGCATCGAGCCCGACGCGACGGTCACGATCCGCGCCGCCGGGCTCTCGAGGCTGTCCGGTACGGTGCGCGGCCCCGCCGGCCCGGCTCGCCTGTTCACCGTCGAGCTCGACGGCCCGACCACCGCGCAGCGCACCTTCACCGATGGCACGTTCGAGCTCGGCCGCATCGATCCCGGCCGCTACACCGTGCGCGTCCGGTCCTCGGAGGGCAACGGCGAGGCGGTGGTCCAGGTCGCCGCGGACACCCCCGCCACCGTCGACATCGTGCTGGTCTCGAACGCGATCGTCGTCGGCGCGCTCGCCGACGCCGGCGGCAAACCGCTGGCCGGCGTGCCGGTGCTCGTGGTGCCCGACCAGGGCGATCGGTTCCAGTTCTCGTTCGATGGTCCGCCGCCCACCAGCGGCCCGGACGGCACGTTCCGGATCGAGCACCAGGCGGGCAAGAGCGCGCTCGTCGTGCTCGCGCCGGGCGAGCCGGTGATCCGGCGCGGCCTCGCGCTCGAGGCCGGCAAGGTGCTCGACGTGGGGACGGTGCAGATCGGTGGGCCGCCCGCGGCGCCGTGATACGGTGATCGAGTGACCGTCGATCGTCTGCGGGTGCTGGTGCTGGCGCTCGGTTCGCTGGCCCTGCTGGTCGCGGCGCTGTCGTTCGATTGGTTCGTGTTCCGGATGGGCGAGCTCCAGGGCATCGACCGGATCGCGCTCGACCTGCGCACGCTCCACGCGTGCGCGCCTCAGGGGATGTGTGCCAGCGTCGACATGGGCCAGGTCCAGGGCGCGTACGCCACGCTCGCCACCGCGACGTTCTGGCTCAGCGTGCTCGCGGGCGGCGCGATCGCCCTGCAGGCCGGTGGGCGGCTGATCCTCGGCATGGCGAGCGGGCCGCTGACCCGCCCCGGCTACCTCTTGTGCGCCGTCTCGATGATCGCGGCGATCGCGACCGCGTACCTGTTCGGCCCCGAGGTCGGCAACCTCGGCCCGCTCGTCTCGAGCGAGCGGACGTGGGCGCCGCTGATGCTGATCGCCGGCCTCGCGCTCGGGATCGCCGCGATCCGGTTCGCGGCGGCGGACGTCGACGTGCTCGCCGAGCTACCCCCGCGAGACCCACCGCTCCCGGTGGCGCAGGCGGTGACCACGCCGCCCGGCCTCGCCGGGCGGCGATCGAAGCGCGCCACCGAGCCCGCGCCCGCGCCGGCGATCGCGCGCACCACCTCGGCGCCGATCCCGGTGATGCCCGGCCACCTGCGCGGCAAGGTCCGCTACGCCGCGCTGACCGCCGAGCTCACGCGCGCCGGGATCGACGCGCGCCGCGAGGACGGCAGCGCGGTGCTCGTGATGTGGCGCGACGTCGTCGGCGTGGTCGCGCGCCGGCTGCCGCCGGCCTACGACGGCGCGACGTTCATCGACGTGGTGTCGACCGCGGGCTCGACGCTGCGGATCCTGCCGTGGACGCGGGTCACCGGCGAGACGTTCGACGGCGACGGCGAGGCACGCGCCCGCGCGATCGCTCGCTCGGCGCGCGTGTACTGCCCGGAGCTCCACCTCGATGCCGCGACCGCCGCGTTCTTGGAGCGCGGCGAGCCGGCGGCCCAGCTGCCGGATCTCGAGCTACTCGCGACGCACGACGACCGCCTCGCCTGAGCGACCGCGAGCGACGACCGGCGGCCGCGCGCCGCGCGCTATCGAGGCAGCGCGCCGACGTAGCGCGACGCCGGGCGGATCAGCCGGCCGGTGCGGCGCTGCTCGATCACGTGCGCCGACCAGCCGGCGATCCGGCTGACCGCGAAGGTCGGGGAGAACTGCTCGCGCGGCAGGCCGACCGCATCGAGCAACACCGCGGTGTAGAACTCGACGTTCGCGGCGAGCGTCCGGTCCGGCTTGCGCTCGTGGAGGATCTTCGCGGCCGCGGTCTCGACCGCGCGCGCGAGCTCGAGCCGCGGCGAGGCCAGCGGGCGGACCGCCGTCTCGAGCACCGCGGCGCGTGGATCGCGCACCCGGTACACGCGGTGGCCCATGCCCATGATCCGGCGACCTGCGGCCAGCTCGTCGAGCAGCCAGGGCTCGGCGCGGTCCGGCTGGCCGATCGCGTCGAGCATGTCGAGCACCGGCCCCGGCGCGCCACCGTGCAGCGGGCCCTTGAGCGCGCCGACCGCGCCGAGGATCGCCGAGATCAGGTCCGAGCCGGTCGACGCGATCACCCGCGCGGTGAACGTCGACGCGCTCATCGCGTGATCGATCACCGCGACCAGGTAGTTATCGAGCGCGGTCACCGCGGTCGGGTTCGGCGTCTCGCCGATCGTCATCCGCAGGTAGTCGGCGGCGTGGCCGAGCTCCGGATCCGGCGCGAGCGGCGGGCGGTTGTTGCGCCGCCGGCTCCACGCGGCGACGAACACCGGCGCGGCGCCGATCGCCGCGATCGCGTCGTCGTCATCATCGGTGGGGCGCAGGTGGCCGAGCGCGGTGCGCAGCGCGTCCATGCCGTCCGGCTGATCGAGCGCGTCGCCGAGCTCCGTCATGCGCTGCCACGCGCGGACCCGGGCGCCGCCGAGCCGCGCCGCGTCGCCGCGCCACGTCTGGCCCGCGCCCGCGGCGAGCACGCGCGCGACGGCCTCCTCGAACGTGCTCGACGGCACGAGCCGCTCGATATCGGCACCGGCGATCACGAGGTGGCCGCGCTCTCCGTCCACGTTGGAGATCGCCGTGTCGGCCACGACCAGGTTGTCTAGACCCGAGCTGGTTGGATTCGTCATGTATCCCCTTGATGCTCGTGGTACGCCCGAAGATATGGTTGATCAACGTAGAATCGACGATCAACATTCCTGGGTGGATGCCCGCGCCGCGGCGCGCTACCTCGGAATCCAGGTCCGGTCGCTGTACGCCTACGTCAGCCGCGGACAGGTCCGCAGCGTTCCCGGTGCGCGTGGCCGCCCACGGCTCTACTCGCAGGCCGACCTCGAGCGCCTGCGCGTCCGGCGCGACGCGCGATCCGGGCACGGGCCGGTCGCCGCGGCGGCGATGCGGTGGGGCGAGCCGGTGCTCGACTCGGCGGTCACCGCGCTGACCACGCGCGGCCCGGCGTACCGCGGCAAGCTGGCGGTCGAGCTCGCCGCCGACGAGGCGCCGTTCGAGCACGTCGCGGAGCTGCTGTGGTCGGGCTACCTGCCCGATCATCCGATCCAGTGGCCACGCGCCACGCTGCCGCTCGCCGCGCTCGCCCGGCTGATCCCCGAGGGCACCAAGCCGGTCGAGGCGATGTCGCTGGTGGTCCAGGTCGCGGCGCTCGCCGATCCGGGCCGCGACGATCGCCGGCCCGATGCGATGATCGCGCGCGGCCGCCAGCTGATCCCACTGCTCGCCGCCGCGCTCGCGCCGGGGCTCGGCGCCGCGTCGTTCACCCGCGCGCTCGGCGCGCCCACGGTCGCGCGGATCGCCGCCCGCGCGCTCGCGGCGGACGACGAGCTCGCGCCGGTGATCGATCGCGTGCTGGTGCTGCTCGCCGATCACGAGCTCAACGCCTCGAGCTTCGCCGCGCGGATCGCCGCGTCGACCGGCGCCGATCCGTACGCGTGTGTCACCGCCGCGCTCGCGACCGTATCCGGTCCACGCCACGGCAGCGCGCCCGAGGAGGTCGCGCGGTTCGCCGACGAGCTCGGCAGCCCGGAGTCCGCGCGCACCGCGGTCCGCGCGCTGCGCAAGCGCGGGCTCGTGCCGCCGGGGTTCGGCCACCCGCTGTATCCCGAGGGCGATCCACGCACGCGCCCGGTGCTCGAGGCGATCGCGAAGCTGCCCCACCGCAACGCGCGGCTCGTTCGCGCGCTGCTCGCGGTGGCGGACGCGACCGATGCGCCGCCGACGATCGACGTCGGGCTCGCCGCGCTGGCCGCCGCGATCGGCGCACCCCCGTCGGTCGCCACCGGGCTGTTCGCCGTGGCACGCAGCGCGGGCTGGCTCGCCCACGCGCTCGAGCAGCGCGCGGCAGGGTTCCTGCTCCGGCCGCGCGCCCGCTACATCGGCACGCCGGTGTGAGCGACGTGGTGCGCGCTACTTCGCCGCGGCGATGCCGGTCGGCTGCGCCGGATCGAACTCGGTCTTCGAGACCGGGAGTCCGCGCAGCACGAGCGTGAGCACCGTTCCCGGGCCGGCGAGGTACGTCTTCGGCAGGAACAGGAAGTAGTTCTTCACCTCGTCCTCCGGAGGCGGCGCGCCGTGCGCCTGGGTCGCCGGATTTCCGGTGCACATGCGCATCTTCTCGCCGGGCTGCAACACGAAGCCCGGATCGATGACGCCGAGCAACGACTTCTTGGCCGAGCCGCGACGACCGACCGTCATGCCGCAGCCGCGCGTGCTGAACGGCGTCTTGCCGGTGTTCTGCAGCACCACCCACTCGGTGTTGAGCTGCTCGGAATCTTCTGCTGCCTTGATCTCGACGAACCGGATCGCCATGGGCGGCGCAGCATACTCCTGTCGCCGACGTCTGGCGTTGCAATCGGGCGCAAAGCATCGATAATCGCCGCGATGGGCAAACAGGTGATCCGCGTAGTGGCTGCCGTGATCGATCACGACGGCCGCTACCTGATCACCCAGCGCAACGCCAACGCGGTCCTGCCCCTGCTCTGGGAGTTTCCCGGAGGCCGCGTCGAGCCCGACGAGAGCGAGACCCACGCGCTGCTGCGCGAGGTCAAGGGCCGGATCGGCGTGGAGGTGATCGTGGGCGCCAAGCTCGGCGAGCACGTCCACGACTACACCGAGTACCAGGTCCACCTGACGATGTACTCGTGCAAGCTGCCCGCCGAGGCGCGGCCCTACCCGGCCACCGTGGCCGATCTGCGCTGGGTCACCTCGCGCGAGTTCCTCGACTACGACTTCCCGCCGGCCGACGAGAAGACGATGTCCAAGCTGCTCGGCCTGGTACGTAACTGATTCAGTGAAATAGCTTCGCGATCAGGAACGTGAGGAGCAGCGCGCCGCCGAGCGCGCCCGCGAACAGCACCGCGAGCAGCCATGGCGGGATCGCGCGCGCGGGCTGGGCGGCCTGCGCGGCCCAGTCGACGTTCTGCGGGTAGCGATCGCCGACCGGGGACATCGCGTGCGCCGCCGCGTTCAGGTCCGGAAGCGACGCGCGCTGCGGCGGCTGCTGACCGGGCGCGGGCTTGCTCGGCGCGAGATCGGACGAGAACGGCCGGCCCTGCATGACGGGGTACGGCGAGCTCGACGGCCCCATCGGCGGCGGCTGCGGCGGCGGGTGCTGCGGGCCCGACGACGGCACCT
>JBQCJR010000497.1:0-5101 GCA_051952595.1 Kofleriaceae bacterium | reverse complement strand
GTGTCCGCGCCGGGCATGTACGCGAACCGCGGGGCGAGCGCGACCTCGCCGATCAGCCGCGCCTCGCGGTTCATCGCGAGCTCCCAGCCGCCGGCGGGCAGCACCAGGATCTCCTGGGCCTCGGTGTTCGGCGTGCCGGTCCGGTCGCCGGACAGCACGATCTCGGCGCTCGAGATCCGCGCGCCGCCGTGCAGCGTCAGCCACGGCGCGAACGAGAAGCGCAGCCGGCCGACCAGGTACAGATCGGTCACGGTCTCGTCGATGAACGTCGCGCCGAGCTGCTCGGTGCGCGGCACGCCGAGCCGGAACGCGACGCCGAACGCCGGCACGTTCCGGCGCTCGCGGAACGGCAGCTTGAGCTGCACGCCGACCGCGGGCAGCGGCGCGTTGACGCCCTCGATGCTGATCGCCGACGAGTGGCGGTACTCGAGCTGGGCGATGTCGCCGAACCCGATCGCGACCACGCCGGCCGAGGTCAGCACGCCGGTCTGCTGGAGCAGGCTCGCGTCGCCCGACAGCGTCAGGACGTAGGCGCCGACCACGTCGGCGGTGGGCATCGAGAACAGGCGCGAGCTCGCGAACGGCCCGCGGAAGATCCGGCCGAGGCTCGCGTCGCGCATGCGGACCGCGGGGCGATCCGACGGCGAAGAGTCATCGGCGGCCGAGGCGCGATCGTCGTTATCGGCGGCACCGGCCGCATCGGCGCCTTCGGAGCCACCAGCCGCATCGGCCTCGGGCGCCGGAGGTTCGGCGTTCGCCGCGTGCCCGAGCGCACCGACCAGTGCGAGGAGCCCGAGCGGGGCGGCGATCCGGCGCGGCATCTACGAACGTTCATGCCAGTGGTCGTGTGGCCGGACCACTGGCGTGCCGCGACCTCCTCGCGATCGCCGTTCGTTGCCAGCTGGCAGATCCCGCCCGCTGGCTCGGGGGCGCGTAACCGACTGTTGAAACGGCCGGTTACGCGTGTGGTGGCAGGTGACCGAGCACCTGCACCAGCATCTCGAAGCTGACCGGCTTGCCGAGGTGCACGTCGAACCCCGCGGCGCGGCTACGCGCCATGTCGGTCTCGCTGCCGTAGCCGCTGACCGCGACGAGGCGCGGCGGCTTGGTCAGGCACGCGCGCAGGTGGCGCGCGAGCTCGTAGCCATCCATCACCGGCAGCCCGATGTCGAGCAGCGCGATCGCCGGGCAGAACCGCGCGGCGATGTGCAGCGCCGCCGGCGCGTCGTGCGCGACCGCGACCTCGTAGCCGACCCCGCGCAGCACGTCGGCCAGCATGTCGGCGGCGTCCGCGTTGTCGTCGACCACCAGCACGCGCGCCGCGGCGCCGCGGCGGGTCACCACCCGCGCGGTGATCTCCTCGACGATCGGCGCGGGCGCCGCGCTCACCGCGGGCAGCCGGACCTCGAACCGGCTGCCGTGGCCGGGGCCCTCGCTGTGCGCGGTCACCGTGCCGCCGTGCAGCTGGGTCAGGCTGCGCACCAGCGCGAGGCCCAGGCCGAGCCCGCCCTGCGCGCGATCGATCGTGCGATCGCTCTGCACGAACGGATCGAAGATGTGCGCGAGCAACCCCTTGCTGATCCCGTTGCCGTTGTCCTCGACCGCGACGGTGATCGCGTCGCCCTCGGCCGCCGCGCGGATCGCGATCGAGCCGCCGGGCTCGGTGTACTTGGCGGCGTTCGCGAGCAGGTTCGAGAACACCTGGGCGAGCCGCACGGCGTCGGCATCGACCAGCAGCCCGTCGCGCGGCACGTCGACCACCAGGCGGTGGCGGCGCTTCTCGAACAGCGGGCTCACCACCTCCACCGCGTGGGTCACGATGCTCGATAGCTCGAGCAGCTCCTTGCGCAGCTGGATCTTCTCGCGGGTGACCCGCGAGATGTCGAGCAGGTCATCGACCAGCCGGATCAGGTGATCGGCCTGGCGCCGGATCACGTCGCGCTCGCGCTCGAAGCCGATCGCGTCCTGCATTGCCATCAGATCGAGCGCGGTCACGATCGGCGCGAGCGGGTTGCGCAGCTCGTGGCCGAGGATCGCGAGGAACTCGTCCTTGCGGCGATCCGCGTCCTGCTGGCGCGCGACCGCCTCGGTCAGCCGCTCGTTGGTGCGCCGCTCGGCCTCGAACAGCTGCGCGGTATCGATCGCCGCGCCGGCGCGCCGCGCGAGCTCCTCGAGCAGCGCGAGGTCATCGGGGTCGTAGCTCGCGCCGTGCGCGCCGCCGACCATCAGCGCGCCGAGCGAACGGCCGCGCGCGATAAGCGGCACGGTCGCGAGCGCCGTCGCGCCGACCGCCGCGGCGGCGGCCTCCTGCGCCGGCGCGAGCGCGCCCCGCCCGACCTCGAGCGCGACCGCCGCGCCGCTGCGCATCGCGCGCGCGACCGGGTGGTCCCAGCTGTCGTCGGGCTCGAACGCGCGCGCGATCTCCTGCGTCGGCTCGTCGGCCGGCGCGACCTCCACCGGCGCGAGCGCCGCGCCCTGTCCCTGGTCGAGATACACGATCGCCCAGTCGGCGAGCCGCGGCACCACCACCGCGACCACGGCGTGCAGCGTCGACAGATAGTCGATCGGCGCCGCGAGCACCCGCCCCGCCTCGACCAGGATCGACAGTCGCCGCTCGACCGACTTTCGCGCGCTATCGTCCATCACCGAACACCTCGCCACACCATGGACGCCTCCAACCACCAGCGCCACGACTAACACGTGACCGCCGGCACTCCGAAGTCACTCGGCGATGCTCGACGGTGAGAGCGGTCCGTCCGAGCGCTCGCGCGCGATCGGCGGCACGCGTCGCACGAGCCGCGAGCAACCCTCAGCGGAGTTGATGCTAGGATGCCGCGTGGTCCGCATCGCGACGATCTCCGACGACACCGAGGCCGAGGGCCCCGGCCGCCGCTGGTCGTTGTGGTTCCAGGGCTGCTCGATCCGCTGCCCCGGCTGCTGTAACCCCGAGATGTTCGCGGCGGATCGCGGCACCGAGGTCGCCGTCGCGGCGCTGATCGCGCGGATGGAGGCCGCCGCGGATCGCGGCGTCGAGGGCATCTCGTTGCTCGGCGGCGAGCCGTTCGAGCAAGCCGAGGCGGCCGCGGCGCTCGCGCGGGCGGCGCGGCAGCGCGGGCTGACCGTGATGGTCTACTCCGGCTACACGCTCGACGAGCTGGTGGCGCGCGGCGATGCCGGGCCGCTGCTCGCGCAGATCGACCTGCTGGTCGACGGGCGCTACGATCGCGATCGTCCGGAGCCGCCGCCGCCGATCGGCCGGCGCTGGATCGGCTCCACCAACCAGACGATGCACTATCTGACCTCCGCCTACAGCGCCGATGATCCGCGGATGCACGCGGCGAACACCGTCGAGCTGCACTGGTCGAACGGCCGGCTGCTCGTGAACGGCTGGCCGGCGGGCGCCGCCGCGCTGGTCAGCCACCTCCGCCGCCGCTCGGCGGGTTGATCGCGATGTCGACGTCGATCGAACAGCCCGGAACCGGCGACGCTGCCGGCGCGATCCCGCAGGTCGCGGCGAGCGAGCACGATCTGATCGCGATGGCGCGCGCGCTGATCGCCGGGCCGTCGTCGCAGGAGAACGTCTGGGCGCTGCTGTGCGCGGCGCGCCCGGTCGCCACCGAGATCGGCCCGTCGTGCGCGGTGCTGCTCGAGGACGCGCTGCGCCATGCGTGGCACGCGCTGTGGCTGCGCGGCGCGGCGCGCCCGATCGCGTCGCTGGCCGGCGGCGCGCCGGTTCGCGGCCGGCTGTGGGAGCGCCACGCCCCCGCCCCACTCGCGTTCACGACCGCGACGCTGCGGCTGCTCCGCTGGCTCGTCTCGACGTCGTTCGCCGCGCCGCCTTCGAGCCTGCCGGCGCTCGAGGCCATGCCGCTCGCGCTCGGCGATCAGCTGATGATCTATCTCGCGCTCGATGCCGCGCAGCGCACCCCGGCGCTCGGCCCGATCGCCAACCAGCCGTTCGTGCGCGCCGCGCCGCTCGCGTGGCTCGGATTCGCGCACGCCCTGGGGCGTACCGGGGCGCAGCCGCCGTCGTTCGATAGCCTGGTCGACGGCGTGGGCGCGATCCTCGTCGAGTGCCTGACCGGCGAGCTGGCGGCGCGCTGGCGCACCGTCGAGCTCTCGAAGCGCGCGGTCACCGAGCCCGGCGCGCTGCTCGATCTCGGCGCCGCGCAGGACGCCGTGCTGACCGCGTTCCAGGCGGCGTGTGATGCGCGCCACCGCCGCGATCTCGCGCTGTTCGTGATCGATGCCACGACGCCGCTGGTCGCGCGCGATCTCGCGCCGGTGCCCGCGCAGCTCGATCCGGGCGCGCCGCTCTCGCAGCGCTCGCAGGCGCGGGTGGCGGCCGGCGCGCTCGCCCGCGCGGTGCTACGCTGGGCCGACTGGGATCAGCAGCACCGCGCGGTCCGGTTCATCGACGACGACTACGCCGCCGCGCAGCTGCTGCTCGAGCGCTTCGAGGCGATCGGCAGCAGCGGGAGCGAGCGCGTGGCCCGCTGGTTGTCCGAGCTCGCATCGCTAGTGCCGACCCAGCCCCAGTCGGATACCATCTCCGCCGAGTGAGCCGCGCTATCCAGATCCGAGTGTCCGAGTCGGTGGTCCGCACCGTCCACGTCGATGACGGCGTCGAGTCGCCGCTCGAGATGTTGCCGATCCTCGCGCCCGATCGCATGGCCGAGCTGCTCGCCGCCGAGCTGGTCGCGCTGGGGTTCGAGCGCGAGGGTTCGATCGCGCGGCGCACCGAGGCGGATGGCATCGAGATCTCGATCGATCTCGAGCGCGCGACGGTCTCCGTGCGGCTCGGGGCGAGCGCGGAGCTCTCCGAATCGATCGAGCGCACCGCCACGGTCGCCGAGGAGCGCACGGCGTCCGCGACCAGCGCGCTGCGCGACGACGCGATCCGCGATCTCGAGGACCGGGTCGAGGCGCGCACCGATCGGCTGCGCCGCGAGGTCACCCGGCGGCTCGAGCAGAAGCTCGGCGATCTGCGGCGCGAGCTCGACGGCGCGATCGGCCGCGCCACCGTGGCCGCGCTGACCGAGAAGGCGGCGAGCCTCGGCCAGATCGAATCGGTGGTGGCCGACGAGGCGGGGACCGTGGC
>JBQCJR010000496.1:0-8220 GCA_051952595.1 Kofleriaceae bacterium | reverse complement strand
GGCGACGATCAACGTCGTGCGCTACGGGCGCGAGCGCGGCGGACGCATCGTCGCGGCCGATGGCGCCGCGACCGAGCTCGGCTGGGATGCGCTGATGGCGCGGCTCAAGGCGCTGACGCCGGCGGAGGCCGCGGCGATCGATCGCGTCGAGATCCTCGTACCGCTGCCGCAGCTCGAGAAGATCAACATCGTCGACACGCCGGGCCTCAACTCGATCCAGCCGGAGCACGAGGCGACCGCGCGGGCGTTCATCGCGCGCGCCGATGCGGTCGTGTGGGTGTTCACCGCGAACCAGGGCGGCAAGGCGAGCGAGAAGAAGGCGCTGCAGTCGATCCGCGACGAGGGCAAGCGCGTGCTCGGCGTGCTCAACAAGGCGGACCAGCTCTCGCAGAGCGAGATCGACGAGGTCACGCAGTTCATCGGCGGCACGCTCGGCGAGCTCGTCGAGACGATCGTGCCGTTCTCGGCGCGTGCGGCGCTCGACCACAAGCGAGACGGCGCTGCCGACGACGGCAACTGGGCAGCGCTCGCCGCGGCGCTCGAGGAGCGGTTCTTCCAGCAGGCGCGCCAGCTCAAGCGCGACGCGTGTGCCCGCGCGCTGCGGTTCGCGATCGCCGACGCCCAGCGCTCGGTCGACGCCGCGCGCGAGCGCGCCGAGACCGCCGCCCAGGCCGCGCGCGCCGGTCGCGACGAGCTCGCCGCCGCCGCCCGCGCGTTCGTCGACAAGACCGTGCTCGACGAGCGCACGGCGCTCTCGAACCACACCTCGACGCTGTACCGGCGCGCCGCGCGCGAGGTGCTCGATCTGGTGCGGCCGCGCCGGCTGCCGTTCTCGTCGCACACCGCGACCGCCGCCGACCGCGACTACCTGATCGCGCTGCTCCAGTCCGGGTTCGAGACCGAGATCGAGGCCGGGCGGCGCCGCGTGGCCGACGATCTCCGCGCGCGCAGCGCCTCCGCCGAGGAGGCCGCGCGGATCCTCGGCGGCGCGCTCGGGGTCGACGTGCTCGGCGATCTGCAGCGCGCCGCGGCCGACCGGATCGGCCTCGCGCTGTCGCGCGTGTTCGATCGCGCGCACGCCTACCTGCGCGGCTTCCTCGAGGGAGGCTACGTCGAGGCGTTCTTCCGCAACGACGTGCCGCGGCTCGAGCTCGCCGAGGACGCGGTCTATCACGCGCTGGTCCGCGGCGCGCCGGATCTCGATCGCGAGCTCGGCGAGCCGCTCGAGCGCGCCGCCACCGACGCGCTGCTCGTGCTCGCCGCGCGGCTCGAGCACTGGGGCGCCGTCGTCGACGTGCAGGCGTTCGACCTCGAGGTCGGCGTCGGCCGAGCCCTGGAGATTGCGGCGGCACGGGTCGCGTGACCCTCGACCGCATCGAGGTACAAGCGGTATGGTCGATCCCGTCGAGATGCCCCCGCGAAGTCCTCGCCGCCCGTCCTCGCCCCGCGTGACCCTCGGCATCGATGAGGCCGGCCGTGGTCCCTCGATCGGCCCGATGGTGATGGCCGCCGTGGCGCTCGATACCCGCGCCGCCGCGGCGCTGACCCGCGCCGGGCTCAGCGACTCCAAGTCGTACGGCGCCGGCGACGAGGCGCACGCGATCCGCTGCACCCTCGCCGAGCAGGTCCGCGCGCGTGCCGCGTTCGTGATGACGATCGAGGTCGAGCACACCGAGATCGACCAGCGGGTCGCGCGCAACGAGCTCAACATGCTCGAGCGCGAGGTGGCGATCCGGCTGATCGAGCGCGCCCACGACGAGCTCGATCAGGTCGATCGGATCATCGCCGACGGCAAGCGCATGTTCTTCGCGCTCGGCCAGCGCTTCGAGCGGTTCGAGTCGCACGATCGCGCCGAGGAGAAGCACGCCGCGGTCGCCGCCGCCTCGGTGGTCGCCAAGGTGCTGCGCGACGAGCGCTTCGCGCAGATCCGCCAGCGCTACGAATCCGAGCTCGGACCCATCACCGGCGGCGGCTACGCCAACGCCGCGACCCGCCGCTGGATCCGCGCCTACGTCGAGCGCTATGGCCGCCTCCCCGACGAGGTGCGCCGGAGCTGGCCGCACCCGTACGTCGAGGACCTGATCGGCGAGATCAGCCCGCCCGTGCCGCAGCTCGACCTGCTGGGCTAGCGGCCCCTCGATTCAGGGACGCCCTGGTCACTCCTTCCGGGCATCCCGCCGATCCGCCGCCGCCCCTTCGACGCCCAGGTCGCGCTCTCTCGGCCCGCGCTCGCCGCGGCGGCCTACTCAAGCAGCGCCAGACCTCCGTCGCCCCTTCGGAGCCACCCTCGCGCCCTCGGTCCTCCCTCGCCGAGAGGGCCTACTCGAGGCAGCTGGACCGCCATCGCTCCTCCGGCGTCACCCTCGCGCTTCGCTCGCTCGCCGCGCAGGTCTTCTCGCGGCACCACCGGATCGCCATCGCCCCTTCGGAGCCACCCTCGCGCTTCGCGCAGCCGCGCTCGCCGCGCAGGTCTACTCGCGGCACCACCGGACCGCCATCGCTCCTCCGGCGTCACCCTCGGTCCGCGCTCGGTCCGCGCTCGGTCCGCGCTCGTCGAGAGGGCCTACTCGAGGCAGGCGGACCGCCATCGCCCTTCGGCGCGACCGGCGCGCTTCGCTCGGCCGCGCTCGCCGCGCAGGTCTGCTCGCGGCAGCACCGGACCGCCATCGTTCCTTCGGCGCGACCGCGCGCTTCGCTCGCCGCGCAGGTCCGCGGCAGCACCGGACCGCCGTCGCCCTTCGGCGCCACCCTCGCGCTTCGCTCGCCGCGCCCGCCGCACAGGTCTGCTCGCGGCAGCACCGGACCACGCCACGGTCGCGCTTCGCTCGGTCCGCGCTCGTCGAGGCGGGCCTACTCGAGACAGCGCCGGACCGCGGCGCTCCGCGCGATCTGCGCCCGCGCCACCTCTGCGTCGAGGCGAGTCAGCCGGGCGACCAGGTCCCGCACGGCCGTGCAGTCACCGCGCTCCGCGGCAGACGACAGTTGTCCGAGCAGGGCCGTCGGCTGGTCGGCATGGCTCGAGAACGCGCCGCCGGGCGCGCCCTTGGCGGCCGGCCGTGTATCCCGGAGAGCTGTGCTCACGGAGTCAGAACGGTCCGCCTTGTTGGCCGCCTCCGGCTTGCCCTGGTCGTTCGGAATCGCGACCGTTTGGCCGCCGGCCGTGGCCTGGTCGTCGAATCGACCGACGGCGATCGAATCTGCGCTCGATGGAGGCGGCGCGGCGGTTGGTACCGCCTGCTCAGCGCCCTCGCGGCCGCTCCCGCCACGCGCGCGCGGACGGCGCGACTCGGTCGTTTCCGCCTGCACGCGAACGCGGGGCCGAGCAGAGCTCGCGCCGTCGCTCGACGGGGCAGGGGCCGCAGTGAGGTCTCTGGGCTCGGGGAGCACGGGAGCGGCCCCGCGTTCCTGGGCCGGGCGATCGATCGCCGTCTCTGGCGATGGCGCCTCCGCGGACGACGGCTCGAACGATGACCCGCGCGCTTCCGCGGGCACGCGCTCGGACGCCGTCGACACCACCGGCGCCGCGTCGAAATTCTCGCGGCGGCCGGTGATCCACAGCGCGCCGCCGAGCAGCACCGCCACGCTCGCGAACGCGAGCACCGGCGGACGGCGCGCCGCGAGCCACGCGCGCCGCCACCACGGAAGCCGCCGCTCCTGTATCGCCTCGGCCTGCGCCCGCGCGGCGGCGAGCAGCCCCGAAAGCCCCGCGGACGACGGCTCCTCGTCGCGCATCGACAGCCACACCGAGCGCATCGAGGCCATCACCGGGTCGTCGCTCTCCCGGGTCTCTACATCGTCGCGCTCGTCGTCGCCGTCGCCGGCCATCGCCATCACGGCGCTGCCTTCGCCAGATCCTTGTACTCGTCGAGCTCGAGCCGCAGCTTCTCGAGCGCGTAGCGCATCCGGCTCTTGACCGTGTTCTCCGGCACCCCGACGACGTCCGCGATCTGCTTGAACGGCATGTCGAGGAACTCGCGCATCAGGAACACCTCGCGCTGCTCGTCCGACAGCGTCGAGATCGCGCGCTGCATCGTCTCGTGCAGCTGCTTGTTCACCGACTTGCGATCGCTGGCCATCTCGTTCGACGGGAGCACATCCATCAGCGTGCCGCTCTCGGCGCTCGCGTCCATCGGGGCGTCGAGCGATGCGTGCTTGCGATGTTTGCGTCGCCTTGTCTGGTCAACGCACAAGTTGCGCGCGATGGTGTAAAGCCACGTCGTAAACTTGGCCTGTCGCTTGTAGGCCTCCGCGCCCTTGATGACGCGCATGAAGGCCTCCTGCAGCAGGTCCTCCGCGGTCTCCTTGTCGCCGACGAAGCGGTAGATGAAGTTGTAGACCGGCTTGCGATGGCGCGACAGCAACACCTCGAAGGCGCGGACCTCGCCCTTCTGGTACATGACCATCAGGTCTTCGTCGGCTGTGTCGGTGAACATTCGAGCGCTTCGAGCGAGCTAGGTCTGCGACCTTCGACCAGATTTCGGGCGCCACACTACTCTATTGGCAGTCCGTGAACAAACCGGCCCCACCGGCAACGTCCCCAATCATAGACTGCTTACGCAGCACTTACCGTCCAAGCGCACCGACAGATCGATCAGGCCGTCTGGCACGTTGGACAGAAGTACGTGGCCCGGCCTTGGAGCACCGAGCGCTGGATCTTCGTCCGGCACCTCGGACACGGCTGCCCGGCGCGGTCGTAGACCCATAGATACTCTGCATTCTCTCCCGCCTTGCCATCAGCGGCGACGAAGTCCGACAGCGTCGTCCCGCCGTTGTCGAGCGCGTGCTGCAGCACCTCGACGATCGCCGCGGACAGCCGCTCGGCGCTCGCCGCGGTGAGCCGGCGCGTCCGGGTCGTCGGACGCAGCTGCGCCCGCCACAGCGCCTCGGACGCATAGATGTTGCCGACGCCGGCGATCACACTCTGGTCGAGGATGAACGCCTTGAGCGTGCTGCGCTGGCGGCGCCGCGCGCGCTGGACCAGCGCCTCCGGATCGACGCCGGCGTCCAGCGCGTCCGGGCCGAGCACCGAGAGGGCAGGGTGCTCGCGCTCCTGGTCGCGCGCGAACACGTCGAGCTGCCCGAACCGCCGCGCGTCGGTGAACCGCAGCTCGCGCGCCCCCAGCCCGAGCACCAGGTGGGTATGGGTCGCGCGCTCCTCGCGGCGCGCGTGGATGCAGAACCGCCCGGTCATGCCGAGGTGGACGAGCAGCGACTGCGGTCGATCGGTGTCGACCATCAGGTACTTGCCGTGGCGGCGCACCCCGGTGATCCGCGCACCCACGAGGCCCTGCAGCTTCTTGCGTGGTGGCCGGCGCTGCATGTGCAGCGCCTTGCCGCTGTCCCACACCGACTCGATCCGCGCGCCGATCGCCGGCGTCAGGGTCCGTCGGACCGTCTCGACCTCGGGCAGCTCCGGCATCTCTCCCTGCTTATCACCTCAGGTGGGTGTTGTCGGGGGCAGCGCGGCGGCCAGCTCGGCGAACTCGCGGATCTCGAGCGTCTCGCCGCGCCGCATCCCATCGATCTTCGTGGCCTCGAGCGCGGCGTCGACCGCGGCCTCGTCGAACACCGCGCGCAGCGCGTTGCGCAGGGTCTTGCGGCGCTGACCGAACGCCGCGTGGACCACCGCCGAGTAGTGCCGCTCATCGGCGATCGGCACCCGCGGCGCCGCGTTCGGCAGCGGCACCAGCCTGATCACCGTCGAGTCGATCTTCGGCGGTGGCACGAACGAGCCCGCGCCGACCTTGGCCACCGTCGAGACGTCGAGGTACGTCCTCAGCATCACGCCGAGCGCGCCGTACTCCTTGGTGCCCGGCGACGCGACGATCCGGTCCGCCATCTCCTTCTGGATCATCACGACCGCGAGGCGAACGTGCGCGCGCGCCTCGACGACCTTGAACAGCAGCGGGGCCGCGATGTGGTAGGGCAGGTTGCCGCACACCGAGATCGCGTCGCCGCGCCAGCGCGCCGCCATCCGCAGGTCGTAGCGGAGCGCATCGACGTCCTCGATCTCGACGTTGTCCACGCCGGCCAGCTCGGCGCGCAGCACGCGGATCATGTCCGGATCTCGCTCGAGCGCGATGATCTTGCCCTCCGGAACACGCTCGGCGAGCCGCGCCGTCAGGGTGCCCAGCCCGGCGCCGATCTCGACGATCCAGTCGTCGTCGGCGCGCACCGTGGCGTCGACGATCGCCCGGAACGCGCGGTCGGAGATCAGGAAGTTCTGGCCGAAAGACTTCTTCGCGCGCAGCCCGTAGCGATCGAGCAGCACCCGCGCATCCGGGAACGGATCCATGCGTGGATCACCACGGCCATTACCAAGCGTCATACGCGCCTCGGCAGCGGTGCGCTCGGCACGGCATCGAGCGCCAGCCCGGCGCGCTCGCCGCGAATCAAACGGTGGTAGCCCGCCGCCGCGATCATCGCCGCGTTGTCTGTGCACCGCGAGGGTGGGGGGATATGGAGCTGCAGCTCGTCCTCCTCGGCCGCAGCGCGCATTGCCGCGCGCAAGCCGGAGTTCGCGGCCACGCCGCCGCAGATCTGAACGTGGGTGAGCTGCTCGCGGCGCGCGGTGCGCCGGGTCTTGCGCACGAGCACCTCCACGATCGCCGCCTGGTAGCTCGCACACAGGTCCGCGAGCGCCTGGCCCTCGGGAATTCCGTGCGCGCGCACGTGGTGGAGCAGGGCGGTCTTGAGCCCGCTGAACGAGAAGTCGGCGCCCGTCGACGCCGCCGCCATCGCGCGCGGGAACGCCACCGCGCGCGGATCGCCCGTCCTCGCCAGCTGGTCGATCACCGCGCCGCCCGGATAGCCGAGCCCGAGCAGCTTGGCGCCCTTGTCGAACGCCTCGCCCGCCGCGTCGTCGCGCGTCGCGCCGAGCTCGACCACGTTCGCGTGGTCCTCGACGCGGACCAACGACGTATGCCCGCCCGAGACGATCAGCGCCAGGTGCGGCATCGGCGGCGGATCCGGCTCGAGGAAGATCGCCGAGAGGTGGCCCTCGAGGTGATGCACGCCCACCAGCGGCTTGCCGGTGACCCAGGCGATCGCCTTGGCGGTCTGCAGGCCCACGAGCAGCGCGCCGACCAGCCCCGGCGCATGAGTGACCGCGATGCCGTCGATCTCGTCGAGCGTCGTGCCTGCGCGATCGAGCGCCGCCTCGACCACCGGCACCACGTTGAGGATGTGCGCGCGCGAAGCCAGCTCCGGCACCACGCCGCCGTAGCGCGCATGGACCTCGTTCTGCGAGGCGACCACGTCGGAGCGCACGGTGGTGCCGTCATCGACGACCGCCGCGGCCGTCTCGTCACACGAGCTCTCGAGTCCCAGGACGCGCATCAGCGAGGTCCATTGAGCAGGCGCCGGATCTGCGCCGCGCGCTGGCCCGCGGGGTCCAGCTCGAGCGATTTCTCGAACTGGACGCGCGCCTCGTCCTTGCGCCGCGCCGACCACAGGATCCGGCCGCGCCACTCGAACACCGCCGCGTAGTCCGGCGCGACCTTCTCCGCCTGATCGACCGCCTCGAGCGCCGACTCGACGCGATCGAGCCGCTGCAGCGCCTGCGCCTTGACCAGGAAGGTGCGCGCCGTCTTGCGCAGCTTCAGCGAGCCATCCGCGAGCCGCAGCGCCTTCTCGAAGTCGCCCTCCCGGAGCGCATCGCTGGCCTGGGCCATCAGCACCTTCGCCTGCTCGGTGCGCTCGCTCGTCGGCGCGCCCGCCGCGTCGGGCGGCGGCTCGCTCGCCGCATCGATCGACGGCGCGCCCGCCGACGGCGCGCCCGCCGCATCCGGCCGCGTCTCCTCTGTATTCCGTGCTGCCGCCGCATCTAGCCGCGGCGCTGCCGCATCGACCGCGATCTCCGCCGCGTCGAGCACGACGGGCCGTGCTGCATCCGGCGGCACAGTCACGACCGCGCTGCCGGCCGGGTCCTTCGCATCTGGCTGCGTCGGCTCTCGTCGCAGCCGGAGATACACCGCGACCACCGCGAGGATTACCGCCAGCCCGATCAGGGTGAGCGCACCCGGCCCCGGCCCGCGAGTTCGGCGAACCACGCCCGTGCCCTCGGTCGAAAGCCGCGGCGGTGGCGGCAGCTCGCGCGGGACCGCGACCGGCGCCACTCGCGGAAGTGGGGACGACCCAGACCCCGATGCCGACCCAGACCCCGATGCCGACCCAGACCCCGATGCCGACCCAGACCCCGATGCCGACCCAGACCCCGAT
>JBQCJR010000495.1:0-5506 GCA_051952595.1 Kofleriaceae bacterium | reverse complement strand
ACCGCCCCGGGGCCGCCCCCTACCGGGGGGCCACCCCCCCGCCCCACCCTCGCCCTCTCCTCCCCCCAGACCGCCCGGCGGCCCCACGAGCTGGGCTATCCCGCGCAGCTCGAGTCCTTGTCCATGATCGAGAACAGGCTCGAAGCGCTTCCGGACTCGATCACGCGCCTCGCGAACCTCCGCCGGCTCGAGGTGAAGCAAGCGCCGCACCTCCGCACGCTCCCCGAGCACATCGGTCGGCTGAGCAAGCTGGAAGCCCTGGGCCTCCAGATGACGAAGCTCGAGGCGCTGCCCGAGAGCATCGGCGACCTCGAGAACCTCACGGAGCTCACGCTGAGTAGCGTTCCGCTCTCGACGCTGCCCGACTCGTTCGCGCGCCTCCGTCTGCGCCAGCTCGCTCTCGGCGGCACACGGTTCACGTCGCCCCCTGCGGCGTTGCAGGCGATGGAGGATCTAGAGGAGCTGCGGCTCTTCGGGGACAACGAGCCACCGTTCGACCTCGGCGAGCTGTTCGCGTCCCTCGGACGGCTGCCGAAGCTCTCCCTGCTGGTCGTCAACGATCTGCGGGGAGCCGAGCCCCTCCAGGGCCGCAAGGACTACGTCCGGATGCCACCTTCGATGGGAGATCTGCGAAGCGTTCGCGAGCTCTATCTCGGCGGCAGCTGGCCTCCCTGGGTCGGCGAGCTCCCCTCGACCGTCCTCCAGCTCGAGAACCTGCGCGAGCTCGCGTTCGCAGACCTCGCCTTCGAAGGCCCCGCCGAGGTCACCGCGCGCTTGCCGAAGGGGCGATGGCGCCGCACCGAGAACAGCGACGGCACCATGTACCGGCGAACGGACGCCGAGTAGCCGCCCTGGACCCGTCGCGATCTTGCATCTGGAGCCCCACCGCAGGGCGAACCGAGCTATGCATGTCGTCGCGTGTACATACCGGATCACTTCAGCGAATCACGCACCGAGGTGCTACATGCCCTCATCGAGCAGAATCCTCTTGGAATCCTGTTCACGAATGGCAAGCATGGGCTCGATGCCAATCACATTCCGTTTGTCCTGGATCCGGCCGAGGGCAAGCTCGGTGTGTTGCACTGCCACGTCGCGCGCAACAATCCAGTGTGGCAGGACGTGGCGGATGGCGACGAGGTGCTGGTCGTGTTCCGGGCCGCCGATGCCTACATCTCGCCCAACTGGTTTCCCAGCAAGCACGAAACTCACAAGCAGGTGCCGACCTGGAACTACCGGGTGGTCCATGCGTTTGGCCGCGTCACCATCCGTGATACCGAGCGCTACGTTCGTGGGATCGTCGCGCGACTGACGCAGATCCACGAGGCCTCCCAGCCGGTGCCCTGGAAGATGAAGGACGCCCCGAGGGAGTACCTCGACGCGGCGCTCGAGGCGATCGTGGGCATCGAGATCGAGATCACGCGCCTCGTCGGCAAGCTCAAGCTGAGCCAGAACAAGGATGCACGCGACCTGCGCGGCGCTGGTGAGGCGCTCGAGGCGCAGGGCGAGCACGAGCTCGGCGGCGCCATGTTGGCCTGGGCGGCCGCGAAGTCCGAGCCACCCGGCTGAGACTCAGCGCGGAACGCAGCGAGCGAGCGCGTCGCAGATGCGCGACAGCTCGTCGGTGTCGTGCGAGGCGAACCCGAATCGAAGCGCATCGAGGCGCCCTTCCGGCAGGTGCGTCGAGCCGGGCGCGATCAGCAGCCGCTCGTCGCGGGCTCGCGCCACCAGCGACTCCGCGGTGCCGCGGCGAAGCGTCAGCCACAGCGCCAGGCCACCCGCGGGCACCACGTACTCGAAGGCGTCTCGCAGCGACGGCGTCGTACGCAAGCGGGCGAGGACATGATCCCGGCGCGCCTTGTACGTGCGGCGCGCCCGCCTCGCGTGGCGCTGGATGGTCCCATCTTCGAACAGCTCGGCGATCGAGCGCTCGAGGACGGTATCGCCCTGTCGCTCGAGCACGGTTCGCGTCTCCCTCAGCTTGCGAATGCACTCGTCCGAGGCGACGAGGTAGCCGAGCCGAACCGTCGGCGCCAGCAGCTTCGCGAGCGACGCGATGTAGACGACGTGCTTCGAGCCTCCGGTCGCGTGCAGCGGCAGCAGGGGATCCCCCTCGAAGTGGTACTCGTAGTCGTAGTCGTCCTCGAGCACCGTGAAGCCGAAGCGCTCGGCCAGCTGCAGCAACTTCATGCGCCGCTCCGGCGCCATGGAGACCGACGTCGGGTACTGATGGTGAGGCGTCACGTAGACGGCCTTCAGCCTGCCAGACCGCTTTCGCGCCATCTGCTCGAGCAGGTCGGTCCTCAGGCCGTCCCCGTCGACGGGGATGTGGACGACCTTGGCGCCGGCGAGCTCGAACGCTCGCCACGCAGGCGCATATCCCGGCGCCTCCGCCGCGACCACGTCGCCCGGGCGGAGCATCGCCAGCGCATACAGTCCAAGCGCGCCCTGGGCCCCGCGGGCGAGGAAGATCTCGTCGCTGGTCGTGGAGAGCCCGCGAGCCTGGTTGACGAAGCTGGAGAGCACGTCGCGCAGGGTCGGATCCCCGGCGGCGTCCCCGTAGCCTGCCGCCGTGCGGCTGAGCGAGCGGAGCGCGCGGGCGTACGCGCGGGACAGCTCCGGGATCGGCGCGAGCCGAGGGTCTGGCAGGCCGTCGGTGATCGCCACCAGCGAGGCGTCGCGCCGCGCCCCGCTCGCCATGCGCGGCGGAGCTAGCTCCACGTCGGCGACCGCGGATCGCGGCAACGAAGCCGCCACGCGAGTCCCCGAGGCCGGGCGGGTCTCGAGCCACCCCTGCGCGACGAGCTCCTCGACCACCGCCACCACGACCTTCCGGTTCACCCCGAGCTGGCTGGCCAGCGTTCGACTGCCCGGCAGCATCGAGCCCGGAGGCAGCCTGCCGCGCTGGATCTCGTGAAGCAGCGCGCGCGCGAGCTGCGTCTGCTGCGAGACCGTCCCGTCGCGCTCGAGGGCGAAGTCGAACCGCCACGGCCGACGAACTGGACCATCCACCGTTTTGTTTCTGGGGCTCTCCACGGGTCCAGTCTGGCGCTACACGAGGGCTCGCGCAAACACGCGCGAAGCCACTGGAGGCGACATGACCGACAAGTTTCATTCCGCAGACTTCGACAAGACGCCACCGCGCCCCCGCGTGGTGATGCCGGACCGGATCGCCCATCCCGCCGTCGAGAGCGCCGGTCAACACGGCGACTACTCGAAGGCCCGCAAGCATCCGGTGTTCTTCGTCGACCTGCCCTCGCACGCCCTCAGCATGACCATCGGCTGGCTGGAACCCGGCCAGTCCTCCAACCGCCACCGCCACACCTACGAGACGGTGCTGTTCGTGCTCGAGGGCGAGGGCTACTCGTACATCGGCGGACGGCGAGTCCCCTGGAAGGCGGGCGATGCCGTGTACGTGCCCGTGTGGGCCTGGCACAACCACGTCAACACCGGCGCGGGCCGCGCGCGATACCTGGCCTGCGAGAACGCCCCGATGTTGCAGAACATGGGCGGCGTCGCGCTCCGCGAGGAGGTCCCCGATCGCGGCGACCAGCTGTTCGACCAGGACCACGAGACCGAAGCGGGGAAGCGATGAGCGCCCCGCTTCGCGGCATCGTGGCCTATCCGATCACGCCGTTCACGACGAGCGGGCGCGTCGACGAGGCGCTGCTCGGCCGGATCGTCGAGGACATGGTGAACGCGGGCGTGCACGCGATCGCGCCGCTGGGCAGCACCGGCGTGTTGCCGTACCTCTCCGACGACGAGCGGGAGCAGGTCGCGGAGGTGGTCGTCCGGCGCGTCGCGGGACGGGTGCCCACGCTGGTCGGGGTCTCGAGCCTCACCACCGAGCGCACGGTCCACCACGCGAAGCACGCCGAGAAGATCGGCGCCAGCGCGGTGATGATCATCCCCATGAGCTACTGGAAGCTCACCGACGTCGAGATCGTCGGCCACTTCGACGCCGTGGCCAAGGCGATCTCCACGCCGATCGCCGTCTACAACAACCCCGCGACCGGTGGCCTCGACCTCAGCCCCGACGTCCTCGCGCGCTTGCTCGAGATCCCGAACGTCACGATGGTCAAGGAGAGCACCGGCGACGTCCACCGGATGCACCGGCTCGTCCAGCTCTGCGGTCAGGACGTGGCGTTCTACAATGGGAGCAACCCGCTGGCGCTGGCCGCGCTCGTCGCGGGGGCGCGCGGCTGGTGCACCGCGGCGCCACACATCATCCCGCAGCTCAACCTCGAGCTCTACGACGCGATCCAGCGCGGCGACCTGGCCACGGCGCGCCGGAGCTTCTACCGCCAGCTCCCGTTCCTCCAGTTCATCGTCGCTCACGGCCTGCCGCGCGCGATCTCCGCGGCGCTCGAGCTGATGGGCACCCGCGTGGGCCCGCTTCGGGCGCCACTACAGGCGCTCTCCCCCGATCGCGTGGCCGAGCTCCGCCGGATCCTCGCCGAGCTCGATGTGCCGCTGAGCTAGCTGCGCCCGGGCCACGTGGGCCCTCGCTCGCCGGCCCATGCAGGGTGCACGATCGCGCAGCGCCGATCGTGCACCCTGCACGTCGCAGCGCGCGCAGCTCCGCCTCGCAGGCGGATGCCTCGCGGCATGCTCGATGCACCGCGCGCCTGCGCATGAAGTGTCTACGACTCGTGGGTCCGTTGGTCCTGTTCTCCAGCTCGTTCGCCGCGGCACAGCCCGAGAGCTCTCCCGCCGCCGAGGAGGAGAAGGAGGAATCGAGTAGCGCGCCGCCGCCGAGCGCCGCCACACCACCGGCGAGCACACCGGAGCCCGCCTCGCCCTCGGTGCGGGTGGCCGGCTACGTCGAGGCGTTCTACCAGCACAACTTCAACCGGCCATCGAACCTGATCACCGCCTATCGCGGCTTCGACAACCGCGCGAGCTCGTTCACGATCGCCAATGCGGCGCTCGACGTGACGGGCCAGATCGGGGCGGTCTCGACGCGGCTCGTGCTGCAGATCGGCCACACGCCGATCAGCTACTACGCCGCCGAGCCGACCTACGCCGCGCAGGCGGGCACGGGCGCCAGCGGTCCCGAGCTGTGGCGGCTGATCCAGCAGGCGATCGCCGGCTACAAGATCCCGGTCGGCCGTGGCCTGCTCGGAGAAGCCGGCATCTTCTTGTCACCGATCGGGCTGGAGGGGATCGCGATCAAGGATCAGTGGAACTGGTCGCGCTCGAACCTGTTCTACGGACTGCCCTTCTATCACGCAGGAGTGCGCTTCACCTATCCGATCAGCGACCAGCTCACCGGTGTGGTGTACGCGACGAACGGCTGGAACAACGTCGTCAACCGCAACCGATACCCGTGCTTCGCCGGGGTGCTGTCGTGGACACCCAGCGCCGCGTTCTCGAGCAACCTCCTCTACTTCGGTGGCGTGGAACCCTTTCACGACGCGCCCGAGGGCCAACCGTGGCGCCACCTCGTGGACTTCACCGCGACCTGGCACGCCCTCCCGTCGCTCTCGCTCGCGGTGCAGCTCGATGC
>JBQCJR010000494.1:0-8491 GCA_051952595.1 Kofleriaceae bacterium | reverse complement strand
CGCCGGCTCGCCGCGATCTATCTCCGCCGCGTGGCCCCGGCGGCAAGCGGCCGCCCCGCAACCGGCGCTGAACTACCAGCCTCGCAGGCAGGCGTCGCCGGCTCGCCGCGATCTATCTCCGCCGCGTGGCCCCGGCGGCAAACGGCCGCCCCGCAACCGGCGCTGAACTACCAGCCTTCGCCGGCAGGCGCCGCCGGCTCGCCGCGATCTATCTCCGCTGCACATGGCCGGCCCGCAAACGGACGCTGAACTACCAGCCTTCGCCGGCAGGCGCCGGCTGCTCGCCGCGATCTATCTCCGCTGCACGTGGCCGCCCCGTAACGGGGGCTGAACAACAGCCTGCGCGCGCCGCTCCCGCCTCGCGCCTCCGCGATCTGTCTCCGCCGCGCGTGGCCGGCGCCGCAGCTGGCGCTGAACAACCAGCCTGCGCGCGCAGATCCGGCCTCGAGCTTCCGCGAGCTGTTTCGCCGCGCGATGGCAAAACGTGGGCGGCGGACCTGGCCAGATCGGCAACCGCTCTGGGTCACCGCAGCCGGCTATCCGGCAGGCCTGCCGCGATCAGCCGGGGATCCTCGACCACCACCGGGGCGCCGATCCGGCCGCGCATCACCGGGATCAGGCCGCCGTCGCGGTGGAACGCGAGCTCGGCGACCGGCTCCTCCTCGATCACGCCGGTCACGGCGAGGTGCGGGCCGTCGGCGACCACGGTCGCGACCTCGAGATCGCCGGTGATCGCGAGGTCGGGCGGCACGCCGAGCTTGTCGAGCCGCGGGTCACCGTGGCGGACCTGGGTGCGCTGCGCGAGCAGGTTCGCGGCGCTGATCCGCGCGACACCGGTGACCAGCACGGGCGCGCCATCCTCCACCTCGAGCAGGAACGGCGCGGCCTCGCTGCGCCGGAGCAACACGGCGCCGCGGCGGTCCTTGATCGCCACGTGCTCGAGCAGCACCGGCGACTCGTCGAGCAGCGAGCGCACGGTGGAGCGAAACCGCCGAGCCACACCGTAGATCGTCGTCGCGCCGGGCGCCGCGGGCACGACGGGCATCGGGATGCCGGCGATCATGCGCTTGCGCCGGAGCCCCCGGAGCTTGCTGATGCCGAGCGCGACGATGCTGCCGACCGCGAACGGCGCGAGCAGCGGGATCGCGAGCGAGCTGCCCGCGAGAAACGCCGTGATCATCCCCCAGTCGCGGCTATCGAGCAGCCGCATGTCCCGGTAGTACAGCAGCTCGCGCACGAGCTCGACCGGCGCGGTCATCGGCGCCCCGCACTCCACGCACGACGTCGTGGGCCGCTGGAGCAGCCGGCACTGAACGCAACAGAACGTCGTCGCGCTGTCCACCGTGGCTCCACTCTGCCACTCGATCGCCGATCAGACGAGCCCGCTCACCAGTCGTCGAGGATGCGCACCTGCCGGTCGCGAACCAGGTGCAGCACCTCTCCGAGCCCCAGACCGCCGCACCCTCCAGCTCCTCGACTCGCCCTCGACCCGCGTGGTCCCGTCCTCATCGAGCACCACGGCCGGACCACTTGCCGATTCGGGTACCACCCGCACAACAGCACGCGATTGCGACGAACCGCCAGCGCGAAGCACTCGCCGAACCCGCGCCACGCTCGATACGAGCTCGCCGTCGGACCCGTCGCGACGACGACCGGCTTCGCCCAGCCCTCGAACAGGGGCCGCAGATCGACGACCTCCCTGGTCCGCAGCCTCACGTGTCCTCGCGCTCCCGTGCAACGACCTCGACCTCGACGGATGCACCGCCGCGGTCGAGCACGAACGACACCCGCTGCCCCGCGCCGATCGAGCCGGGCGAGATCAGCCGCCGCGCGACCTCCGCGGTCAGATCGCCGACCCGCAGGCCGTCGATCGCGATGATCCGGTCGCCCGGCGCGCCCCCGGCGGCCTCGGCGCCGCCGCCCGGATCGACGCCCTCGACGACGAGCAGGTCGCCGGGACCAAGCGCCACCCCGAGCCTGCCGGGCACGCCGGGGGATCGGCGCGCGATCCCGATCGCGCCGAGATCCAGGCACTGGCCGGCGGGCGCCTCGTAGCGCACGAGCGCACGCGCGTCATACCGATCGCCGGGCGACACCAGCCACAGCTCGCCGGAGCCGGATCGGATCCGCGCGAGGGCGAACCGGCCGCGCTCGTCGGTGACGGAGCGGCTCGAGTCACCGAGCGTGCGTGCGAGCACGCCTTCGACCGGCAGGCCGGACCGGATCTCGACGACCGTGCCGGCCAGCGAGGCCCACGGAGCAAGCTCGAAGTCGAGCGTGGCGACGCCTCCGGCGGTGACCACCACCGTGCCTTCCGCGACGCCGTGGTCGCTCGAGACCTCGCACTGGTACTCGCCGGGGTCCACGCGCTCCAGCCGGTAGGTTCCGTCGGGCCGGTCGAACACACGCACGATCTCGCGCGACCCGCGGCGGCACGAGATCTCGAACCGCTCGACCGGCGACGCACCGATCCGGACGCGTCCGGCGACCGTGCCGCGGGCGGCGAGCACGATCTCCACCTGCGCACCAATTTCGACGCCGGTCTGCTCGCCGTACGTGATCCCGTGGTCGCCCTCGGCGCTCACCACGTAGGTGCGGCTCGGCAGCCTGTCGATCTCGAACGTGCCATCTGCACCCGACAGGACAGGATCGATCGACGATGAAGAAAGCGCCATCGCGGCAAACTCGGCCCAGGCATCCGCGAAGGCCTCGCGCGCACTGACCCGCGCACCGGAGACCGGTTCGCCTTCCTCGTTCACGACGACGCCGCGGAGGGTGCCGACGTGCAGCTGCACCGCCAGCACGAGACCACCCAGCTCGACGCCATCGACCAACTCGACCACGCGCGCGCCGTGTGGATCCGCCCACGCGAGCGGCCCGCGATCGTCGTGCACCGACAGGTACGTCTTGCCGCCGAGCAGGCCGCGCGCGCGAAACGCGCCATCCACCGAGGTCGCGGCGGACCGCTCCCGGAGCGGGTACACGTCCCCGCCCTCGCCGGTACACCCGATCTCGACCCGCACCCCGGCGACCGGCGCGCCGCGCGGGTCGACGACCCGCCCCGAGATCGCGGCCCGCGTCTCGATCCGGACAACCAGGTCGCGCAGATCTCCGTCCGCGATCTCCACGGCCAGCTCTCCCTCTCGCCCGTCGCTCGTCTCGGCGCGCAGCACGAACGAACCACGCGGTGCGCGGCGCAGCGCGAACGCACCTGCGGGATCGCTGGCGGCGCGTACGTACGAAACCATCGTCAGCTCGTCCCCGCTCGTGTTCCGCCACGCGTCCTCGGGGACCTCGAGTGTCAGCGAGGCGACCGCCGCGGGCTCGACGCGCCCCGACAGCGTGACTCCCGCCGCGAGCTCGACCACCACACCGTCGACGTCGCGATCGACCACCTCGACGACAGCCCCGAACATCGGCACGTATCCACCGTGGTACGCGAACATCTGGTAGCGCGCCGGGCGCGCGCCCACCAACCGGAACGATCCATCCTCGGCCGTGGTGGTCGTCCTCGACTCGCTCGCACGGGATGCCACGCCAAGCGCCACGCCGGCGATGCCCGCGGAGGCCCCCGCCGCGACGACGCGCCCCGAGATCGAGAACGCACGCTCGACCTGAACGGTCACTGCGTCGAGCCGCGCTCCAACTCCCACGTCGACCTCGACCGGCTCCGCCGATGCGAAGCCAGAGCCGCTCGCCGAGATCGATACGGCGCCACCGGGCACGCGGCGCAGCTCGAACGCCCCGTGCGCGTCGGCGGCGACCTCGACGCTCGCCTCGCGCCGGCTCGCCCGGACCTGCGCGTCGGGCACCGGCCTTCCGTCCGCATCAACGACGCGGCCACGGACCACCGCGCCCGGCGACAACGCGAAGTCGACCTCCAGCGGAATCCCTCCGAGCGCGACCACGCGCTGCGCCGACGCGTGCTCGTCGTGCTCCACCGACGCGCGCCACTCGCCATCTTCGAGCGAGATCCGGTACCGGCCGTCCGCGTCCGCGATCGCGATCCACACCACATCGCCCCACGGGCGCTCGAACGCGACGCGCGCGCCGCCGATCCCGCGGCCTCCGACACCGCGGACCTCGCCGCTGACGAGCGTGCCACCCGGCGCGAGCGCCACCTCGACTCCCACTCGCGCCTCGCCCTCCGCGACGATCGGCATCTGCGCCGCCAGGTAGCCCTCCGCCTGGGCCGCAACCACACATCGACCGGCCGGCACCTCCGACGCACTCCACGCCCCCGTGCCGTCGCTGATCGCGACCACCGGGGCCCCCCTGCCGAACCAATCGGCTGCGCCGACCGCCACGATCGCTCCCTCGATGCCGCGCCCGTCCTCTCGCACGACGCGCCCCGAGACCTCCACCCGCAGTGCAGCGCGCTGACTCATTCGCTACTCCTCGCACATCCGATCGAGCCCGGCGCTCGACCTCTCCATCCTACCCCGTCGACCGCATCGCGGTTCGATCATCGCCGAGGCGCGTGGCGCGAGCGGTCTCGCCGCGCGCCGCCACGGCGCGGCCGGCGGAACGAGGCATCGACCACGGACAGCGCGGCACGCGCAACTCCGACGAGCTCGTCTCGGCCGGCACCATCGCGTGCTTGCACCGACATGCCCTGGATCACCGTCGCGACATACTTCGCGAGCGCGCCAGGATCCGCCGACGACACCAGCTCTCCCTCGACCTGTGCCCGCTGCAGGCGCTTGGCGAGATCGTGCTCGTTCGCGCGCCGCCGGTCGCGCAGCGCGCGCTCGACGTCCGCCGACTCCTCCGCGCAGTTGAGCGCCGACGAGATCACCATGCAGCCGCGCGGCAATCCCTCGGTCGTGAACGCGCTCGCGGCCCCTTCGAGCATGGCACCGATGAGCGCGCGTGCGCTCGGCGCGGCGGCGATCAGGGCGCGGTCGAAGCCGCCGAACTTCTCGCCATAACGAGCGATCGCCTCGTAGAACAGGCCTTCCTTGCTCCCGAAAGCCGCGTAGAGGCTCGCCGGTGCGATGCCCAGCGCCCGCGTCAGGTCCGCGAGCGAGGTCGTCTCGTAGCCGCGCTCCCAGAACAGGAGCATCGCGGCCTCGATCGCGGCGTCGCGATCGAAACTGCGCGGCCGACCGCGCTGGCGGGTTTCTTTCACGATCGATCAATAATTCGGTTGCCACCCCGGCGCAAGCTCGCTAGTTGTTGAGCGGTCACTCAAAAATCAGGGAGACGCCCATGTGTCGACCGTTATCCCTCACGCTGCTCGCCGCCGCCCTCGCCGCGTGCGGCGCATCCCCGGCCCCGACGCCGCCTGCTATCGAGCTCGCAAGTGCACCCGATCCCGCACTGGCCGCGCGCATCGATCGCGTGCTCGACACCGCGCTCCGCGAACATCGAATCGTCGGTGCCGTCGCGCTCGTCGCGCGCGACGGCCGCCTCGTCTATCACCGGGCCATCGGCCGCGCCGATCGCGAGCGCGACATCGCGATGCGCGAGGACGCGATCTTCCGGCTCGCATCGATGACCAAGCCACTCGTCGCGGTGACCGCACTCGCCCTCGTCGACCGCGGCACGATCTCGCTCGACGATCCCGTGACGACATACCTTCCAAACCTGACACCCCAACTCGCCGACGGCAGCGCGCCCACGATCACGCTGCGCCAGCTACTCACACACACGAGCGGGCTCAGCTACCGCTTCCTCGAGCCACCCGACGGTCCCTATCACCGCGCCGCCATCTCGGACGGGCTCGACGCCCCCGGCCGCAGCTGGGCCGACAACGAGCGCCGCCTCGCGAGTGTCCCCCTGCTCACCCAACCCGGAACCCGCTTCCACTACTCCCTCTCGATCGACGTGCTCGGCGAAGCGATCTCTCGCGCGGCCCACACACCGCTCCCCGAGCTCGTCGCACGCATCGTGACCACGCCACTCCACATGCGCGACACCGCGTTTCGCGTCACCGATCCTCGCCGACTCGTCACTCCCTACGCGAACACCACGCCCCACGCACCGATCGCGATGACCGACGGCATCGCCGTCCCATTCGGCGGCGGCCACGTAACGTTCGCCCCTTCCCGCATCCTCGACTCCTTGTCGTATCCCTCCGGCGGCGCCGGCGCGGCAGGCACCGCCCACGACTTCCTCCGCTTCCTCGAGTCCATCCGCACCAACACCATCGGCCTCGCCCCCGCCACCCACGCCTCTACCCTCCACGATCAGCTCTCCACAGCCGACCCTCAGGAGCTCGGCCCCGGCAAAGGCTTCACCTTCCTCGGCTCCATCTTCACCTCGCCCTCCCGCTCTCCCGTCTCCCCTGGCACCGTGCTCTGGGGCGGCGCCTACGGCCACACCTGGTGGCTCGATCCCTCCGCGAACCTCTCGGTCGTCCTCCTCACCAACACCGCCTTCGAAGGCATGTCCGGCCAGCTCGTCACCGATCTCCAACACGCCATCTACGACCGCGCCCCTTCGTCTCGCTGTCGCCCTGGTCCGGGACTCGCTTCCTCGCAAAGACGCGCCGCCCCTGCGGGGGCGGCGCGTTGGCGAGGACGGAGAGTCCGCCCCGAGCGCGTCAGCGCTCGGCCTGGCGCGCAGCGCCAGGTCCGGCGCTCGAGCGAAGCGTCCGCCGCTTCGCGGCGGCGAGTGCCGGAGGTCGGACTCGAACCGACACTCCCTCGCGGGAAGGGGCTTTTGAGACCCCCGAGTCTACCATTTCTCCACTCCGGCAACGGAAAACGCGCCGAACGGATCGGCGCGCTTCCTTTCGCAGACTCTATCAGATCCGCGCGATCACTGCGCCGGGGCCGGCTCAGCGCCCTCGGCCGGGGCCGGCTCGGTCGCATCCGAACCCGCCTCAGCCGGGGCCGGCTCGGTCGCCGAACCCGCGGGCGGGGTGGTGTTGTCGGCCTTCTTCTTGCCGCCGCAAGCGGTGAACACCGACGCAACAACGAACGCAACGATCATCAGCTTCTTCATTGGTTTAGTCCTCTCTTGGTCTCTGTTGGTCTCAGGTCTTGGTTGCTATCGAACGATCGAAAACTGACTCACGGGGTGGGCGCGCACGGATCGGCCGGCGCATCGCCACCGGCCGCGGGCGCGGTGTTGCCACCGTAGGTGGACCCGCCGGTTGACGAACCGTCGGCCTTGGCGTCGGCGCCAGGGCTCTCTGGAATCGTGCTCGGCTTCTTCTTGCTGCACGCGGCCACACCAAACGCCGCGGCGAGCAAGAGCGAAACAACAAACAGCTTCTTCATCAGGTCCTCTTGTGGTGGGTCGAGTACATCGGGCGAGGCCCGGTCATTCGGCGGTGGAGATCTCCGCGAGGGCGGACTCGAGCTCGCCGCGCGCATGCGCGTCCCCGCGCCGGCCGGCCACCTCGATCCCGCGGCGGTACAGATCCGCTGCCTCGGCCCGCTGGCCGAGCGCGACCAGCGTGCCCCCGGCCATCAGGTACGTGGGCACGTAGTCGGGAAATTTCTCGAGCAGCTCGGAGAACGCCGCCCACGCCTCGGCCAGCTCGCCGCGGCCCTTGTGCTCCATCGCGAGCCCGTAGCGGGGGAACGGATCGGCCGGCGAGCGGGCGATGAAGGTCTTGAAGGTGGCGATCCGATCCATGACTTCTACGAGAAGTACCGAGTGCAGTCCCGCGGAGGGCGATGGGCCCACGACACAACGCGCCACGAGGCCGGCGCTTACAGGGGCGCCGAACTTACGCGCGCTCCTGATGCAAATGCCAGTGGACTCTGACGATTTGCGCCGCCCCCGGCGGTGTTTCCCCGAGCGCATTTCGTGCGCGCCCGTTCGCTTCGCGTCCGGCCGCCGCCACGCGGCTGGGGGTGAATTTCACCGCCGGGGATCGTGGTACAACGGTCGAAGCCCGGGTGAAGCGCGCGTTTTCCAGGTTCGTCGGCGTCGATCTGGGGGGTGGTCGGGGCAAGACCACCGCCGTGGCGGAGCTCCGCTGCGGCCCGGACGGCGCCGAGGTGATCGAGGTCGCCACCCGCTCCGACAAGCAGGCCTGGACCGATGAGACGCTGGTTCAGCGGCTCGCCCAGCCGGCCGAGGGCCTGGTGATCGCGATCGACGCGCCGCTGACCCAGCCGGCCTGCAATCGCTGCGAGCGGCCGGTCTGCCCGGGCATGGAGGCCTGCGTCGAGCCGGCGGTGGTCTGGCTGCGCCAGGAGGGCCGCGCGCTGGTGCGCAAGGTCGCCGCCGAGACGGTCGGCGGCACGACCCGGCCGGCCCACGTCGCGCAGGCCCGGCTCGCCCCGTACGCGCACCGCGCGACCGACGTCGTGATGACCTACGCGCGAGGTCTGCTGCCGCTGTCGGCGCTGGGCGCCGCGAACGCCACGATCTCGGCGCGCGCGAACCAGCTGCGACGCCGGCTGCGTGGCGCCGGCTTCGAGCTGCACGCGAACCTGCTCGAGGTCTCGCCAGCGGCGACGGTGGCGGCGCTGTGCGGCGTACGCGCGGCGCGCGGCTACAAGCGCGACGCCGACCCGTGGGTCACCCG
>JBQCJR010000493.1:0-29587 GCA_051952595.1 Kofleriaceae bacterium | reverse complement strand
GATCGGGTTCGCGCCGAGGCAGATCAGCAGATCCGTGCGATCGATGTCGGGCACCGGCATCAGCAGCTGGTTGCCGAACATGAGCAGCGCGGCGAGCATGTGCGGCAGCTGATCGAGCGAGGTCGCCGAGAACTGGTTGCGCGTGCCGAGCGTGCGCAGCAGCAGCTGGCCGTAGGTCATGAGGCCCAGGTTGTGGGCGACCGGGTTGCCCTGATAGACGGCGATCGCATCGGCGCCGTGCTGCTTCCGGATCGCGCCGAGCCGGCGCGCGACCAGATCGTACGCGGCGGACCACTCGAGCTCGCGCCAGCCCGCGCCATCGCGCACCACCGGGCGGCGCAGCCGATCCGGATCGTCGTGCACGTCCGCGAGCGCGGTCGCCTTGGGGCACACGTAGCCGCGGCTGAACGGATCCGCGCTATCGCCGCGGACCTCGACGACGCGCTCGCCCTCGACCGTCACCGCGACGCCACAGCCCGCCTCGCACAGCGTGCAACTGCGATAATGCGTCGTCGTCGTCGCCATCGCGGCGAACCTTACCCCACGGCCGCTCGGGCGAACCATGGCATACTGATCGACATGGGTAAGCCGGCGATCGGCCGTCAGACGAGCTCCTGATCGTCGTGGCGATCTACCACCTCCACCGAGATCCCCGATCATGGCGACGGCGCAGCTGAGCGAAGGTCGCGCGCCCGCCGCGCTGAACGTCGAGCAGCTGCTCGCGATCCACCCGTGGCCGGAGCCGTGGGGCGGCGAGAAGCGGATCGAGCGGCTGTGGATCCACGAGCTGCCGGGCACCCCCGAGGCGCTGTGGCCGTTCCTGTCGGACACCTCGCGGATGAACCGCGCGCTCGGCACCGCCGAGATGACGTTCGTCGAGCGCGACGGCAGGCGGTGGGGAACCGCGCGGCCAGGCGGCGTTCGCCACGAGTGGGTCGAGGCGCCGTGGAACTGGGTGGCCAATCAGTGGCTGACCTCGCTCCGGATCTACGAGCGCGGATTCTTTCGCGCGGTGTGGGCGGTGCACAAGCTCGAGCCGATCGCGACCGGCACCCGGCTCTACCTCTATTTCGGCGCGGTGCCGCGCAACGTGGTGGGCGCGGCGGCGATCCGCCTCGGGTTCCCGACGATCGAGCGGGCGTACAAGCGCGTGTTGCCGGCGCTCGCGGCGCAGCTCGATCGGCTGCGCCCCGACGTGCTGGTGGTTCCGCCGGCGCGGCTCTCCGAGGTGGCGGAGCAGCGGCTGCGCACCCAGCGAGCCGCGCTGATCGAGCGCGGCCTGCCGCGCGATTGCGTCGACACGCTGATCGACTGGATCCGCACCGGCGACGATCAGGACGTGCACCGGATCCAGATCCGCGAGCGCGCGCGGGTGTGGAAGCTGCCGGAGCAGCGGCTGCTCGCGGTGGCGCTCCACGCGACGCGCGCCGGCCTGCTGAGCCTGTCGTGGGACACGGTGTGCCCACACTGCCGCGGCGTGCGCGACGAGACCTCCACGCTCGCCGAGGTCGCCGCGCAGGGCCACTGCACGGTGTGCGACGTCGACTTCACGACCGAGCAGGCCGAGACCGTCGAGGTCACGTTCCGCGTCCATCCTTCGATCCGCGACGTGCCGGACCAGGTCTACTGCAGCGCCGAGCCGGCGCGGAAGGACCACATCCGGGTCCAGCGCACCGTCGCGCCCGGCGACGCGGTGGTGCTCCAGCCGCGGCTGCGCCCGGGGCGCTACACGGTGTGGTGTGGCCACAGCGGCGGCTGGTACCTCGACGTCGACGATGACGGCCCGGCGGTGGTGAGGTGGTCGCCGCACGCCGAGGGCACGGTGATCCGCGCGGCGAGCTCGGCGTCGCTCGAGCTCCACAACGAGGGCAGCGAACCCGAGCTGTTCACGGTCGAGGAGGCGCGGTGGAGCGACCACGCGCTGCGCGCCGGCCAGCTGCTCGGGTTCCAGGAGTTCCGCGACCTGTTCTCCGAGGAGTACATCGGCGCGGACGTCCGGCTCGGGGTCGGCGAGCAGACGCTGCTGTTCACCGACGTCGTCGGCTCGACGGCGTTCTACGCGACGCGCGGCGATCCGGCGGCGTTCGTGGAGATCAAGCGCCACTTCGACGAGGTGTTCGCGATCGTCGGCCGCAACCGCGGCGCGGTGGTCAAGACGATCGGCGACGCGGTGATGGCGACGTTCGGCGATCCGGTCGATTCGGTGCGCGCGGCGCACCAGATCCACGACGCGTTTCACCCGGCGCGCACCGACACGCCGATCCGGCTGCGGATCTCGCTCAACACCGGGCCGTGCATCGCGGTGCGGCTCAACGCGAACGCCGACTTCTTCGGCAGCACGGTCAACGTGGCGGCCAAGCTCCAGGCGCTCGCCGAGGGCTACCAGATCGCGATGAGCGAGGCCACGTACGACGCGCCAGGCGTGGCGCAGTACCTCGCCGAGCAGGCCGCCGAGCTCGAGGCGCTGGAGTACACCTCGAAGGCGCTGCCGCGACCGGTCGGCGTGCGGCGATGGTCGGTGTATCGCGCGTGAGCGGCGCTCCCGCGGCGTGAGGCGAACCGGACTCCCGTGATGCCGCCCCGCGGATCGACTACAACGTAGTCCGTGCACGAACCGGCGCAGCTGGACATGGATCTGGAGCGGCTGGCGACCGCGCTGTGGTCCGCGGTGATCACCCTCAACGGCGAACCGACGCTCGAGCTGTGCCGCGCGCTCGGCGCGGACGCGCGCGCGCTGCGCCGCGGCGAGCTGGCCGGCGGACGGCGCGCGTTCGCGGATCGGATCGCGGGGCTCGCCGACGCGCAGCTCGAGGACGCGGCGCGCAGCTACGCGCTGTGGTGCCACCTGATGAACACCGCCGAGGAGCGCGCGCGGTTGCGCACCCTGCGCGTGCGCGGCGATCATCCCGCCGACGGCCTGGCCGCCGCGATCGATGCGTTCATCGACGCCGGGGCGACTGCGGATGAAATCCGCGCATGGTTCGATCGCGCGCTCGTGATGCCGGTGATCACGGCGCACCCGACCGAGGCGCGGCGGCGATCGTCGCTCGATCACCTGCAGCGGATCGAGGAGCTGCTCGACGACCTCGATCAGGTGAAGCGCGATCGCACCGAGGCGGCGGTGCGCGCCGAGGTGCTCGCGCTGTACGCCACCGAGGACTCGCGCGCCCGCCGGCCGACGCCGCTCGACGAGGTCGAGTACGCGCTGGACGTGTTCCGGAGATCGCTGCTCGATGTCACGCCGCGGATCTACCGCACGATCGAGAACCGGCTCGCCGCGCGGTTCGGCGGCGAGTGGCACATCCCACCGTTCCTGCGCTGGGGCACCTGGGTCGGCGGCGATCGCGACGGCAACCCGAACGTGACCTCGTCGGTGACCCGGATCGCGCTCGCCCGCCAGCGCGCGCTGGTGCTCGACCGCTACCTCGAGGACGTGCTCTCGCTCGGCCGGTCGCTGTCGGTCTCGGCGCTGCGCGCGCACGGCCCGGTCGACGCGCTCGAGGCGGTGCTCGAGCAGGATCGCGAGCGGCTGCCCGAGGTGGCCGCGCGCGCCCGCCCGCGCACGATCCACGAGCCGTGGCGCGAGAAGGTGTGGTACCTGCACGCCCGGCTGCTCGCGACGATCGAGCATCGCGACGCGGCGTACGTCGACGCCGACGAGTACATCGCGGATCTCGCGGTGATCGATCGCAGCCTGCGCGCCGCCGGGTTCGCCGAGATCGCCGACTACCAGCTGCGCGACGCGATCCGGCGCGCCGAGGTGTTCGGGTTCCACCTCGCGTCGCTCGATCTGCGCCAGCACTCCGGGGTCCACGATCGCGTGGTCGCCGAGCTGCTCGCGCGCGTCGGCCGGCCGGGCTACCTCACCGCCGACGAGCCGGCGCGCCGCGCGCTGCTCGACGAGGTGCTCGCCGCGCCCATCGCGTCGGTGATCGATACCAGCGGGCTCTCCGCCGAGGCGCGCGAGGTGCTCGCCACGCTCGCCGTCGCCGGGCGCGCCCGCCGCGAGCTCGGGCCGCGCGCGTGCGAGCGCTACGTGGTCAGCTTCACCCGCGAGGTCTCGGACCTGCTCGAGGTCGCGTTCCTCGCCCGCTCGGCGGGGCTCGCGCCCGGCGAGCTGCGCCCGGTGCCGCTGCTCGAGCAGCTCGAGGATCTCCAGCGCGCCGGCGCGATCGCGCGCGACGTGCTCGCCCAGCCCGCGCTCCGGCTCGAGCTCGGCGCGGGTGCGGATCGCCGCCCCGCCGAGCTCGAGGTGATGATCGGCTACTCGGACTCCGGCAAGCAGGTCGGCTACGTCGCGGCGCTGGTGGCGCTCCGCCGCGCCCAGCTCGAGCTGGTGGACGTGGCGAGCGAGGCCGGCGTCACGCTGACCCTGTTCCACGGCCGCGGCGGCGCGCTCGGCCGCGGCGGTGGCCCCGCGAGCGAGGCGATCCTCGCCCAGCCCGCGGCGGCGGTGCGCGGCCGGCTGCGCGTGACCGAGCAGGGCGAGACGGTCACCGCGCGCTACGCCGAGCCCGAGATCGCCGAGCGCGACCTCGAGCTCATGCTCGCCGCGGTGTTCGGCGCCGCGACCTCCGAGAAGACCGGCGACATCCTCGGCGATCCCGACGAAGGCCTGCTCGATCGCGCCGCCGATCGGGCCCGCGCGGCGTACCTCGCGCTGACCTCCGACGAGGATCGGCTGGTCCGCTACACCGTCGCCGCGACGCCGATCGAGGACGTCGCCCACCTGCCGCTCGGCTCGCGCCCCGCCTCGCGCAAGGGCGGGATCTCGCTCGACTCGCTGCGCGCGATCCCGTGGGTGTTCTCGTGGACCCAGAGCCGCCACGGCATCCCCGGCTGGTTCGGCGTCGGCACCGCGATCGAGCAGCTCGCGTCCGAGCTCGGCGCCGAGGGCGTGCGCGCGCTCGTCGAGCGCTCGCGGTTCGTGCGCGCGCTGATCCAGAACAGCGAGCTCTCGCTCGTGCGCTCGGACATCGAGGTCGCCGGTGAGTACGCGCGGCTCGGCGATCGCGAGGCCGCGCAGCTGTACGAGCTGATCGCCGCCGAGCACGCCCGGACGATCCGGGCGCTGCGCGAGATCCTCGGCCGCACCGGCCCGCTGTCGCGGCGGCCGTACCTCGCCGCCTCGGTCGACCGCCGCAACGCGTACCTGGATATCTTGTCGCACATCCAGATCGAGGCGCTGCGGCGACGCCGTGGTGGCGCCCCCGATGCAGAGCGCCTCGGCCGCATCGTGTTCACGACGATCAACGGAATTGCCGCCGGGCTGCAGACCGCGGGGTGATACAAACGTCTGCATGTCGGAACGCGGATCGCAGGAGAGGCTCGACGGTGAGTGGCCGAACACGACGGCGGTCACCGCCGTGGGCACGCGGATCTACGCGGTCACGAATGGCTCGCTGTACCGGATCGACGCCGAGACCGGCGCGTGGCAGCAGATCAACACCGGCTATGACACCCGCGCGATGACCTTCGCCGCCGGTGCGCTGTACACGTTCGAGTCCAACCGCACGCTGTACCGGGTCAGCGCCGAGACCGGCGAGTACGAGCAGCTCGACGGGATCTGGCCGGATCCACGCGCCACCGCGACGGTCGACGATCACGTGTACGTGGTCGAGAGCTCCGGCCTCTATCGCGTCGAGCCCCGCACCGCCGCCTGGACCCAGCTCGACGGCGAGTGGAACACCGTGCAGATGGCCGCGATCGGCACCACGCTGTTCCTGTGGGAGCGCAGCGGGTTGCTCTACCGGGTCTCGTCCGAGACCGGCGAGCGCCAGCTGCTCGAGGGCGAGTGGAACGGCATCCGCGCCGCGACCGCGCTCGACGGCCGGCTCTACGCCGTGGACCGCGAGACTCTGTACGACCTGGATCCCGAGACCGGCGCGTGGGAGATCGTGAGCGACGGGTGGACCACGCGGCACCTGGTGGGCGCCGCCGGCCGGCTGTTCTCGTTCAGCGAGGCCGGCTGGCTGCACCGGATCGCCGTGTGACGGGCCGCGCGTGGCTGCTCGCCGCGATCGCGACGGCCGCGTGCTCCCAACGTACCCACGAGGTGCACGAGCCCGTCGAGCCCGCGGCGACCGCCACCGCTGCCGCGCCGCGGCCACACAGCGTACGCTTCGTGTACCTGGTCTCGGCCGATCGCGAGGCACGCGAGGACTACCGCGGCGCGATCGAGGCAGCTGCGCGCAGCGTGCAGGCATACTACGCGAGCCAGCTCGACGGCCTGACCATCGCGCTGAACGATCCCGTGGTCGAGATCGTGCGCTCGGCGCAGCCGGCCACGTGGTTCCAGAGCCACCCGAGCGGTGGCCACTCGGATGACTGGGGCTACCACAACGCGCTCGAGGAAGCGCGGCGCCTGCTCGGCGCCGGCCACGATCAGGCGTACGTCTGGGTGATCTACTCCGACGGCCCCGGCGACAAGGGCCGCGGTGGCAACGGCGTGGCGGTCCTGCCCGAGGACGACCTCCTGGGGCTGATCGGCCGGCACCCCACGCAGCCGAGCATCGCGCGCTGGATCGGCGGGCTTGGTCACGAGCTCGGCCACGCGCTTGGCCTGCCCCATCCGCCAGATCTCGAGCGCGAGGCCGGCGCCTTGATGGCCAGCGGCTTCTACGATGGTTACCCGGAGCGCTGCTACCTGACCGCCGCCGACAAGGTCGTGCTCGGCGCGAGCGCGTTCATCGACGAGCCCGGCGCGGTCGGCGCGTCCACGGCGATCACCTTCGCGCACGCGCAGGGCCGCTTCGTGCGCCGCGAGCGCCGTGGCCAGGTGCGCTGGAGCGAGCTCGCGAGCGACGGCGCGTCGTACCAGTTCGTCGAGCGCGCGAGCCCCGACGCCGGCTACTACCTGCTCGAGGACCCCGGCCGCGCCCTGTGGCTCCGCATCCCGCGGGCGGGAGGCCGCAGCCTGGTGTCGAGCAACGGCGGGGCCACGTGGGACCCGCTCTACGAGCTGACCGCCCCTTCGCGCTGAACCGGCGCGCGCGGGTCAGGTCCGGCCGCGGCCCCGGTTCGAGGAGAGCGGCGCCCGCGGATCGTCCGCCGGGTTCTGGGTCATGATCGGCCACAGCAGCGTCCGCAACACGCGCGTGTCGGCGAGGAAGCCATCGCTCCACGCCTCCACGAGGCCCTCGCCGGCCTCGAAGATCACCGAGCCGTTCACGGACTGGACGTGTGTCGCTCCCGCGCCGGCCAGCTGCGAGGGAGGGATCGCCCGAGCAAACGTGGGGCCTAGCAAGGTCACCGGATAGACCCGGCGGATCTTCGTCCAGCAATCAGACGCGCTCCGATCCTTCTCCATGCGCCCGCGAAACGATCGCGGGCTTCGATCCGGCACCTCCCCCGGGTCCGTCTCGAACTCGTGGGTCATCTCGATCTTCGCTTGCTTCAGCGCCGGCGCTGCGAGGATCCCACCCGACAGCGGACCGCCGTGCTCGGCCGCGAGCTCCAGCCATCGCTGGGCCACCGCGGCGACGCGATGTTCCGGCCACCGTTGGAGCGCCGCACCGAACCACGCGAGCGGTGGCGACTGGAACTCCGTGCCAAACGAGGGGTGGAGGCGCAACGTCAGGCGGCCGCCGAGGTGGACCTCTGACGGCGTGCCGACCATGGTGGTGATCGAGCGGGTCTCTCCCTTCGCGAGCGCCTCCTCGACCGCCTTAGGCTGGAACTTGCGCCAGCGCAGAAAGTTGTTCTTCGTCGAGATCTGGAGCGTGCTCGCCAGCTCGAGCCCCTCCACGAGCGCCTCGATCATCGAGCGCGCCAGCACCGGCTGCTCCGCGAGTGGCCGCTCGAAGTAGATGAAGCAGCCCAGGCTGCGTGCCGCGACCCAGTGGCTCATTCGGGGCACTCGTAGCGGTGCCCCGCCGCTACGGCACCAGCTCCTGCAAGAACGCCATCCCGTCGGCCTTGCCGGTGATCAGGCCGAGCGTGAGCTTCGCGAGGTGGCGGGCCATCGGCGGGCCGCTGCCCTTCACGAGCTTGGTCAGCGTGGCCTCGGAGGCGCTGCGGCCGGCGTCGGTGCGCGCGAGCGTGATGAACGCGGCGGCGACGACGAGCCGGCGCTGGGCGTTGGTCTCGGAGTCGTTGAGCAGGTCGGCGAGCTTCTCGGCGACGTTGGTCTTCGCGTAGGCGGTCGCGAGCGCGGGCATCATCGCGACGCGCACGTCGTGCGAGGGATCGTCGAGCAGGGGCTCGAGCAGGCGGACGCTGAGCGCGGCGTCGCGATCGACGAGGCCCACGGCGGCGGCCGCGGCCTGGGCGCGCTCGCGCTCGGCGCGCGAGCCGAGCGAGCGGGACAGCCGGGCGACCACGGCGTCCTTGGGGGCGACGCGCGCGATCGTGGTCAGCGCGAGCTGGCTGAGCTCGGGGTTGGGATCGCGGACCGCGAGGGCGAGCGTGCGCTCGAGCACGGCGGGCTCGAGCTTGTCCTTCTGCGCGGCGAGCCGCTCGAGCGCGGCCTGGCGGACCTGCGGATCCGAATCGGCGAGCGCGACCGAGAGCGTCGCCCCGGCGCGCAGGCCGGACGCGAGCGCGGCGTCCACCGCCTCCACGCGCACGAGCGGCGAGCCATCCGCGACGGCGATCCCGATCAGCTCGGCGGCGCCGATCTGGCGCGCGGCGCGCAGCAGGGTGAGCTTCTCGCCCTCGTCGGCGCGCTCGAACATCCGGCCCATCGCGGCGGCCGCGGACTTGGGCGCGTCGGCGCCGAGCCCGCCGATCGCGCGGATCCCGATCAGCCGGACCTCGCGATCCGAGTCATCGAGCAGCTGGACGAGCGCCTGCGCGATCGTGTCGGAGACCCTGCCGCCCTTGGCCGCCGTCAGCGCGAGCACGCGCGCGGCGTCGCCGCGGATCTGGCTGTTCGGATCGCGCACCAGCTTGGCGGCGATCGCGGCGCCGTACTTGGCCGGCTCCGGCCCATCGGCGACACACGACATCACGAGCAGCCGCACGTCGGCGGACGGATCGTCGGTGGACTGGGCGAGCGCGGCGCGCGCGGCGGCGTTGCCGGCGAGCGCGGCGTTGCACAGGCCCTCGACGCCGATCGGGTGGAGCGACGGATCCTCGGCGGTCCGCGCCGCCGTCCGCAGGTACTCGAGCACGGGGCCCGGCTTCTTCTTGGCGAGCTGCGCGTAGACCTTCGCGGCCTCGCGGCGCGGCCGGCCCTTCTCGCGCCACAGCTGGCCGATCCCGCCGACCGCGACGCCGGTGTTCGCGCCGACCTCGGCGCTCGCGGCGAGGCCACGCGCGGCGCCGATCCGCACCGTGTAGCTCTCCTGCTTGGCCATCTTGTACAGCCGCTCCTGGTAGGTCCGGCCGGCCTTGCCGGCGGCGGTCGCGGCGGCGGCGCGCACGTCCTGATCGTCGTCCTTCAGCATGCGATCGAGCGCGTTGGTCGCGGCGCCCTGGTTGACCAGCGCGACCTCGCCCCAGGCCAGCGCGGCGGCGATCCGCAGCGGCTTGTCGAGCTTGCGATCGTCGAGCATCGAGGTGAGCTCGCCGCCGGCGGCGACCGCATCGAGCTTGGCGTACAGCGGCAGTGCGGCGGCGCGGATCGCGACCGAGCGCGACCCGAACGCCGCCTTGACCGCGGCGAGCAGGTTCGGGACCTTGGACGCCACGTCGAGATCGCGGAGCACCTCGAGCGCGTAGACCCGCGCCTCGGCGGGCGCGCGCTCCTGCGCCACCAGGTTGCCGAGCGCGGTGGCGGCGGCCATCGCGTCCTTGGCGATCGCGCCCTTGATCTGGGTCTTGGCGCGCTCGCGCAGCGCCGGCGACGAGTCCGGATCGGCGAGCGAGCTCACCGCGCTGCCGGCCGACGGCCCGCCGTGGTCCGGCGAGCTGACCGCGACCTCGACCATCAGCTCGCGGCGCGCCGCGGTGTCCGGGTTGCGCGCGAGCGCGGCCTGGAACAGCGCGCGCCCGCGATCGCCGAGGTTGCGCACCGCCGCGAACGCGATCCGGCGCAGCTCGGGATCCGGCGAGGTCAGCGCCTCGGTCAGCGTCTCGGTGTAGACGTCGTTGCGCCGCTGGGCCGCCGCACCGGCCGCCGCCACCGCGGCGCGCTGGACCGCCGGTGATGGCGTCTCGAGCGCCGCCTCGATCAGCGCGATCTCCGCCGCGGTGCCGCGCGCGATCGACCGCAGCTGGGTGAGCAGCTCGGCGAGATCCTCCGGATCCTTGGCCGCCTTGCGCAGCGCCTCGAGCGTCGCCTCGTTGCCGGTCGTCGCGTAGTCGACCAGCCGCGAGAGCTGCGGCGCCATGATCGCGCTCAGCTGGGCGCTCCAGTCGGAGCTGCTCGCGCCGATGTCGTGGGCGTCGATCTTCTTCCACTGCTCCGGCGCGACCATCGCGCGGGTGAGCCCGGTGTCCGCGACCTCGTCGCCGAACCCGCCGGGCAACCAGAAGAAGCCGGACAGCCCGGCGCGCCCGCCGCGCACCACCACGGTGTCGCCACCGGCGCGCGGCGTGAGATCGAAGTACACGCGGCCACGCAGCGACACCCAGATGATCACGAGCAGCACGATCGGCACCGCCGCGATCGCGCCGAGCATCGTCAGGTAGTACCGCTTCGAGCGCAGCACCACGTCCATCTCGGCCGCGGTGACCGGCGCGATGCCCTCGCTGCGCAGCGCGCGCAGCTCGCGGATGTTGAGCCGCTCCTTGCTCGCGGTCTTCGAGCCGAGCAGGTCGAACGCCCGGCGCGCGGCGGCGCGGGTCGGCGCGGTGAGCTCGCGCACCCGATCCGTCAGCACCTCGTGGCGCAGCATCCAGGTCGCGCCGCTCGCGTCGCCGCGCACGATCACGCCGCGCTGCTCGAGCACCACGAACGCCTGCTGGGCGTGCCCCGGATCGAGGTTGATCCGGCGCGCGAGCTGATCCGCCGGCACCGCAGCCGGCGCCGCGGTCGCGAGCTCGGCGCACAGCCGCATCGCCGAGCGCTCGTTGCCGGTGGCGCGGCACGCGTGCTGGAGCCACGCCTCCTCGAGCTCGGACGGGCCGCCGAGCTGCTTGAGCCCCGCGGCGCTCGAGATCTTGAGATCGCGCATCGCGAGCCCGGCGAGCTGCAGATCCGCCGGCAGCACCGGACCGCCCCGGCCCACGCCGAGGACCACCGCGTCGGCGAGCGCGGGATCGGCCGCGACGCCGGAGAACGACAGGATCCGATCGAGGATCTGGGTCGCCGCGGCCGGGGTCAGCCGGGTCAGCTCGTAGCGGGTCGACGGCGGGAACAGCGAACCGGTGCGCCGCTCGAGCCCGCCGAGCACGTGCAGCCGCTGGCTCGCGCACACGAACAGGAATCGCGCGCGGCCTCCGGAGCGGCTGATCACGCGGGAGAACAGATCCGAGAGCTCCATCGTCGCGCGCTCGTCGGCGCACAGCAGATCGACGTCGTCGACGATGAACACGAACTGCTGGCCGGCGACCGCGTTGGCGACCGCGCGCGTGATGAACGAGGTGGGCGCCTCGTTCGCGGTGGGCTGGATCCCGAACGCCGAGAGCCCGGCCGCGAAGCTCGCCGCCGGCGCGGTCAGATCCTCGCACGCCAGCGCGACGATCCCGTGATCGCGCAGGTACGGGATGAGCCCGGCTCGCACCAGGGAGGTCTTGCCGACTCCCGGCTCGCCGAACACCAGACCGGCGCGAAACCCATCCGCGGTGACCAGCTTCGCGATCTCGTCGCGCTCGGTCTCGCGGCCCTGCCAGACATCGCGCTCGGCCTCGCCGTACGGATCGAGTCCGCGCAACGGCGACACCGTTCCCGGATAGGTCGCGACCGCCACGGGGCGACTATACACAGAGATGATTGTTAGATGATCGGTTGCGGGCGCACCCGCGCCGTATGCTCGAAGCATGGCACCGCGGGCGACGCTACGGGGCGTTACACATGCCGCGCCGGGTATGCTCGCGATCGCCGTGCTCGGCTGCGGCGCGTCGGCGAGATCGAGTCGATCGAGCGACGAGCTGGGCAACGAGGTCACGCTGTATCGAGATCGCGCGCTGGTGCGCCAGCGGATCGAGATCGAGGCGACCGAGGCGGGGATCGCGCGGGCGCGGGTGCGCGTGCCCGAGGAGCTCGGCCCCGACGACGTGTTCGTGCTCGAGCGCGGCGGGCTGACCGTGGCGGAGCTGCGGACGAGCACGCTGGCGGATCAGCTCGGAGGGCTCGCGCCGCCGGAGCCGCTCGAGCAGCCGGCGGACGAGCGCTCGCAGCTCGATCCGCCGAAGCCGCGCGAGATCGAGCTCGTGGTCGATGCGCCGCGGCCCGGCAAGCTGGTGCTGCACCTCGGCTACGTGGTCGAGCGGCTGAGCTGGGACGCGGCGTACACGATCACCACGACGGCGGCCCGCGACCACGCGGTGCTGCGCGGCGCCCTCGGGATCCACAACGCGACCGGGCTGGCGATCCGCCGCGCGCGGGTGCGGATCGTCGACGCGCCCCTCGAGGCCTCGAACGCGCGCACCGCCGAGCTGCTGGCGGCCGGGCTGACCCGCGGCGATCCCGCGGTGCCGGCCGCCGCGCCGCTGCGCGAGCTGGGCACGCTCGATCTGGTGGACGGCGAGACGCGCATCGAGCTGCTGAACGGCGCCGGTCCGCGTAGGATGCGGTCGGTGCTCGTCTACGACCCGATCGGAACCGCGCTCGACCACAAGGGCGCCGCGCCGGTGCAGGATCCGATGCTCGGGGTCCGTCCGCCGGCGTCGCCGCGGGTCCACGAGAGCCTCGAGATCGCGCGCGATCGCGCGGCGACCGAGGGGCTGCCGGCAGGACCGGTGCGGCTGCTCGAGCGCACGGCGGATGGCGCGCTGGCGCTGCTCGGCGAGGCGCGGCTGTTCGAGAGCTCGACGCGGGTCGCCGAGGTCGATCTGATCCCGATCGGCCCGGCGGCGGGCGTGACCGGCGCGCGGCGCCGCCGCGAGCTCACCTACGATCGCGACGATCACCGGCTGGTCGAGGAGTTCCTGATCGAGCTGGACAACGCGCGGCCGGAGCCGGTCGACGTGGTGATCCGCGAGCACCTGTATCGCAGCCTGAACTGGACGCTGGCGTATCAATCGGCGCCGGTCGCAACCAAGGAGGGCCCGCAGCAGGTGGCGCTGCGGACCTCCGTTCCGCCGAAGGGAAAAACGAACGTGCTGTACGTCGTGGTGTATACGTGGCCGTAGCGACGGTCGATCAGCTGACGATCCACTACGGTAAGCGGCTCGCCGTCGAGGATCTCTCGTTCGAGCTGGCGGCCGGCGAGATCGTGTTGTTGCTCGGGCCGAACGGCGCCGGCAAGAGCACCACGCTGTCGGCGATGGCCGGCACGGTGGTGCCGAGCGCCGGCAAGATCGCGGTCGATGGCGAAGATCTGGCGACCGCACCACGCGCGGCCCGCCGCAAGGTCGGGTTCGCGGACCAGCCCCCGGCGCTGTACGAGTTCTTCACCGTGGCCGAGCACGTCGGGTTCGTCGCGCAGGCGCGCGGCGCCGACCAGGCCGCGGCCGACGACGTGCTCGCGCAGCTCGGGCTGTCGAAGATCGCGCAGCGGCCGTGCCGCGAGCTGTCGTTCGGCATGCGCCAGCGGGTCGGGCTGGCCGCCGCGCTGGTCGGTCCGGTCGAGGTGGCGCTGCTCGACGAGACGCTCAACGGCCTCGATCCACACGCCTCGCGGAGCGCGCGGGCGACCCTGCGCCGGGCGGCGGATCGCGGCGCGGCGATCCTGATGTCGACCCACCTGCTCGGGGTGGCGGAGCGCATGTGCGACCGGATCTTGTTGATGAACAAGGGGAAGTTGATCGCGGACCGCCGCGGCGACGAGCTCCGGGAGCTGCTCGCGAGTGGCCCGGCGGCGGTCGAGGAGCTGTACGTGTCGCTGATCGCGGACGAGGGCCCCTCCTGAGAGAGTCTCGGAGTTGCCGGCGGGTGCCGAAAACGATGTCGTGCGGCGGAGGGCCGCCCGATTAGAATCGGACGATGCGGGTGCTTCTGGTCGCGGCTGCGACCACGTGTTCGATCGCGAGTGCCGAGCCATCGATCACGGCCACGGCCACGGCAAAGCCACCGCCGGAGCGCGCGCACAAGCAGCTGGTCTACGGCGAGCTGCTCGGCCGAGGCGGCCCGTACGGCATCGGATGGGAGTACGCGATCACGCAGCGCCTCGCGCTCGGCGCGGTGGGCTCGTTCGCGGTGGTGCGGGATCAGCAGCTGTTCACGATCGCGCCGTACATCCACGCGACGCTCCTCGGCGGCAAGCGCCACGCGCTGTTCGGCGAGCTGGGGTTCGCGCTCGTCCACTCGCGGCTGCCGTCGCCGGTGCCGGAGTGGGAGGGCATGAACGAGAGCGGCGCGGGCGGCCAGGCGACGCTCGGCTGGCAGCTCTCGTTCGGCCGGTTCCTCGGCCGGCTGTACGCCGGCGCGGCGGTGGGCCAGGGAGGCGTGGCGCCGTTCGGAGGCATGCTCGCCGGGGTGCGGCTGTGATCCGCGTCGCCGTGTGGCCCGCGCTACTCGCGCTCGGCGCCTGCTACGGGGTCGACGAGATCGAGGGCACGTGGGAGCCCCTCGACGCGCAGGGCACGCTGATGCCCGAGGTCGGCCCACGCCCGGCGGCGGTGGCGCCCGCGACCGGCCCATTGCGGGTGGCCTCGTTCAACACCCACTTCGCCGAGGATCCGGCCGGGCTCGCGCGAGCGCTGCTCGCCGACGAGGCGATGGCGCGGGCGGACGTGATCGCGATCCAGGAGATCGAGGCGTACGCGCGCGAGGGCACGACGCGCGCGCAGCGGCTCGCCGAGGCGATCGGGATGACGTGGATCTACGTGCCGGCGCGCGTGGAGGGCGATGGCACGCACGGGCTCGCGATGCTGAGCCGCTACCCGCTCGTCGACGTGCAGGTGATGCGGCTGCCCCACGCCGACGCGGCGTTCAACGAGCGCGATCGGATCGCGGTCGCGGCGAAGGTCGATCTGGGCGACGTGCTGGCGCCGATCATCAACGTCCACCTCGACGTCCGGATCGGACCGATCGATCGGGTGCGCCAGCTCCACCCGGTGGTCGCCGACGCGCCCGAGGCGGTCGCGGTGCTGGGCGACTTCAACACCAACCCGTGGGCGTGGATCGGCAGCACGGTGCCGCTCACCGGGCAGGAAGCGATCCTCGACCAGGACCAGGCCGAGGTCATCGATCACTATCTGAGTGGGCTCGGGTTCGACATCGCCATCGCCAGGGGGGAGGCGACGTTCAACGTGCCGCTGGTCGGAGGACGGCTCGACAACGTGTATCCGCGAGGATGGACGCTGCTCGACGCCGGCGTGGCGCGCGGCGTCGAGGGATCCGACCACTGGCCGGTGTGGGCGGATCTCGCCGTGCGATAACGTCCAGATCTGGTTCGCCGCCGGGTTTACTCTCGCGCCGGGAGTCCACGTGGACCCCAGGAGGAGACCCATGACGAAGTGGATCGCGGCGTTGATGATCATGGCAGGGATGTTCGCGATGACGGGTGCGCAGGCGGCGCCGTCGAGCGAGGGCGACGACTACGGAGCCTGTCGCTACGACTGCTATGACAATGGCAAGTCGTACCGGACCGCGGCGGCGTGCCGCGCCGAGTGCACCTCGGAGTGCGAGCCGATCTGCTGAGGTTTGATAGGCTCGCGCGAACATGACGTCGCGCGAGCTGATTGCCTGGTCGGCGCTCTACGAACGGCGCGCCCGCGCTGGCTGGTGGACGTCGAGGGCCGCGATCGCCGTACTGCTCGGCGCGGCGATCGCTGGCTGGGTGGCGTGGCGCGCCGAGGCCGGCCCGCTGGCGGCGAGCCAGGCGTGGCTGATCGCGGCGGTGGCCACGTTCGGCGCGACGTTCCTGCGGATCCCGTTCGAGATCTACGGGCGCCGCGATGCCGCGCTGCTCGCGCAGCTGCCGATCGAGGGCACGCCGCTGTTCGATGCGGCGCTGGTGCGCTGCGTGCGAACGGCCGCGATGGCGACGGCCGCGGTGGCGATCGGCGCGCTGCCGCTCGGCGCCGCCGAGCCGATCGCACGGCACCTCGCGCTGGCCGGCGCGCTCGGGATCGCGGCGGGCCTGCTCGTGCCGGCGGTGGTCGTGTGGACGGCTTCGCTGGTCGCGCTCGAGGAGGGCGAGGGCGCCGCGAAGGTGATGCGCGCGACGGGTGCGGCCTCGCCGACCGGCGCGCAGGTGCGCGCGTCGACGACGGCGATCCTCGGCGCGGTGCCCGGCGCGGTCGGCGCGATCCTGATCGTGCTGGTGGTGCTGGTCTCGCCGTGGCTGACCGCGCGGCCGCCGCACCTGCCGGCGCCGCCGACGCTCGCCGCGATCGCGATCGCCGGCCTCGTCGCGATCCTCGGAGCGCGCCAGCGCGCCGCGCGCGCGATGGGCCAGATCCTGCGCGATGTCTCGGCGCTCGATCGCCAGCGGCTCGCGACGCTCGAGATCCGGCCGCCGACCGCGCTCGAGGGGCTGATCGCGAACCTGCTGGGCAGCGCCGCCCTGCCCTATCGCAAGGACGCGCGGATGATGCGCCGCCGCTACCCGCTCGCGTTCGCGCTCGGCGCGCTCGCGTTCCTGGTGCTCGCGATCACCGGGCTCGCGCGTCCCGCGGCCCCCGAGCCGTGGCTCGGCGGCGCGATCCTCGCCGCGGCGGCGTACGCGCTGGCGCTCGCGGGGCGGCTGCGCCGGCCGCCGATCGAGCTGCCGAAGCTGTCGGCGTCGCTGCCGATCAGCGCGGGCGAACGCGCGCGGGCCAAGCTCGGCTGGCTGCTCGGCTGGTGGGCGATCTACGTCGCGGCGCCGGGCGCGTTCGCGGTGGTGCGCCAGGCCGATGTGGTTCCGGGGCTGGCGATCCTCGGCGGCGCGACGCTGGTCGTGATCGCCGCGGGCTACGCCGCCGGGCTCAGCGGAACTGGTAGCCGAGGTGGATCGCCGGGAACACGGTGATCGGGTTCGACTCGTAGGTCGCGCCGCCGAGCGTGACGTCCTCGGAGCCGAAGCCATAGGAGACGCCGATCCAGCCGGTCGCGTAGAAGCCCGCGGCCAGCGGGAGCCGATAGCCGACCTGCGCGCCGGCTCCGAACGTGACCTGCCGCGCCGATAGGTCGGAGTCCTTGCGGTCGAGGCGCGCGCGGGTCACGCCGGCGTCCACGCCGACGAACAGCCCGCGCTGCTCGGCGAACGGGAACCACTGGAGCTTCGCGCCATAGCCGCTGAACGAGGCGTCGAAGTCATCGGAGCCGTGCAGGAACTGCGGCAGCGCCATCGCGTAGTTGCCGAGGTCGAGGCGGAGCTTCCGCCAGCCGAGCCCGACGTGGAGCGAGAAGCCACTCAGCACGTACGCGGTGGGATCGATCTCGAAGTCGGAGTGAAACGCCTCCGGCGGCGAGACCGGCTCGGCGTGGGCCGGCGTGGCGGTGGTCGCGGTGGTCGCGGCGGCGAGCGAGGCGGCGAGCGTCCCGGCGACGATCGCGGTGAGCTTGGACATGCACGCACTCTGCGCAATGCAAGGGCGTATGATAAGTGCGCAATATCGCATGGTACCATGCGCTGGTGCATATCCCCTGGAGCGAGATCGAGCTGGTGGTGGCGATCGCCGAGACCGGCAGCCTCAGCAAGGCGGCCGGGGCGCTGCGGATCACCCAGCCCACGGTGAGCCGCCGGCTCGCGGATCTCGAGGCGGAGCTCGGCGAGCCGCTGTTCGTGCGGACCGTCGAGGGCACCGCCCTCACCGCGTTCGGCGAGCGGCTGCTCGGGCCCGCGCGCCGGATGGCCGAGTGCGCCGGCGAGCTCGAGCGCGTCGCGGCCGGGGCCGAAGCGAGCCCGCGCGGGGTCGTGCGGATCACCGCGGCGCCCGGCCTCGCCCACGACTTCTTGGCGCCGTTCGCCGCGCGCGTGCGCGACCAGCTGCCCGAGGTCCAGCTCGAGGTGCTCTCCACGATCCACTACCTCGATCTGACGCGTCGCGAAGCCGATCTCGCGCTGCGCTTCCAGCCGCTATCGCGCCCCGACACCCGCCGCGCGCTGACCACCATCGCGTCGATCCAGGATCCCGTCACCGCGTTCGCGTCGCGGGCGTACGCCCGGACCCTGCCGCGCGGCTACCGGCTCGCCGATGTCGCGTGGGTCGGCTGGCCGCCGTCGCACGATCACCTGCCGCCCAACCCGCAGCTCGCCGCCCAGATCCCCGGCTTCCGTCCATCGTTCGCGTCCGACGACTTCGTGATCCAGCTGCGCGCCGCCGAGGCCGGCCTCGGCGCGATCTTGCTCAGCCGGATGCGCGATCACTTCGGGCTCCCCACCCAGCTCGTGCCGCTGGACCTCGACTTCGGCAAGCTCACCTCGACCGTGCACCTGATCTGCGCGCGCTCGTCGCTCGCGATCCCACGCGTCCGCGCCGTCGCCGAGTTGCTGGCGGACGAGCTCGCCAAGGCGGGCCGGCGACGGGCGAGCTAGCGGCCGCGTCGGGGGAGAAGAGGAATGGCTGGGAGGGCGAGGAGAGCTGGCGATATGTCCGGGTTTCGGACATCGCGTCCGAAGTTCGGGCGTCGCCTCAGAACCGGGGATCGTTGAGGTGATCTAGAGGGACCGCGCTCGATTGCGGGGCACCTCGACTAGTACCGCGCCACAGAGGTTTTGATCGGTTGGAGCGTGGGTAGCTCGGCTGCCGGTACGGTGACCTCGATGCTTCGGGGCTCGCGCGACGCGGCAACAGGGGCGCCGCGCCAGCAGGTCATCCCGGTGTGGTCAAAGCCGACATCGAGTGCCCGTCGAAACAACGTCTCCGACCAGAAACGTACGCGCCCGGCCAACACTTCGCGCGCCGGCGGCAAGATGAAAGGCGATGGCGGATACCGCCCCTTCCCCTGTCGAGCGGACCTGTACAGCGCAAAGAGGATCAAACGATGTCAGCAGCGATCGTCGGGACTCCAAACCGGGGGACTCCCGTTCCATCCAACACGGTCTCGGCGTCATCCGGGCGACGTTGGCCGACGGGCAGTCGTGGCGCGCTGTTGCACGCGTTGGCGCTGATCGCGTTCCTGCCGGTTGGCGGGGTCGTCATCGCCATGCTGCTGCATCCGCATCTGCCCGCGCCGGACAGCCATCCCTACGACGGTTCGGTCGGCACATATGTGCGGCTAGCGGTGCGAGCGGTGTTCGGGGGCGCGCTCCTCGTCGCTGTGGGTCTGCTGCTCGTGGGCAGGCTGCGCTGGCGCGACGTGGGCTGGCGCGATCTGTCTCTGCGTCAGGTGGCGCTCGGCGTCATGGGGTTCCTGGGCCTGTTCGTGGTGTATCTGGTGTTCATCGTCGTCGTTACCGACTACTCCGTGGGCGACTTCTTGAGGGGCATCGCCGGCGTGTCCTGGCGCGAGCAGCTGCTAGGCGTGCTGATTGGCGTCAACGCCAGCCTGGTCGAGGAGTCCTTGTTCCGGGGCTACCTGCAGCCGTTGCTGTGCGAGCGGCTTGGGACCTCGAGCGGTGTCGTGGTCACGGCCGTGCTGTTCTCGCTCGTGCACATCCCGACCACGGTGGTGGCATTCGCCGGCCGGCTGCTCATCGGCCTGTGCTTGGGCGCGCTCCGCGGGCAAGACCGCCCCCTGTGGGCGCCGGCCATCGCCCACACGCTGGTCTGGATCGTCATCGGTGCCATGTGAATCGGCATCCCCTACTGCATCTTCCCGAGGAGGAGCCCGGTGACGATGCTCGTGAGAAGAAGTTCGACGCAAACGACGAGGCGCTGTTGATCGCCGTGGCCTGCTCCAGGCCGCCGAGCGGGCGTGCACGCCGGACCCTGCAGCTGCTCGCCGACGAAATGGTGCGCCTCACGACGCACGAATCCAACATGGTGGAGATGTGGAGATCGATATCGGCGTGATGGTCCGGCAATGCCTTAGCCGTCGCATCGCCGACAAGGCGACCCTCGTCTCGGAGATCGCCGCCTGGCAGCGACGCCGTAACACCGAGCGCGCCAGCATCGAATGGATGTCTACCGTCGAACGCGCGCGGGAGAAGCTCGGTCGCGCGTATCCGCGTCCAGCCGGCGCATCGACTCGCGCCCTCAAGGCCGCGGCGTGACCGGTCAGATCCTCTGTGGAGCGGTACTAGGAGCCGCGCGATCTAGAGGCAGCGACGTCGAATCAAAGACAACCGAATGAAAGGCGGCCAGCAGCGGCTCTCGACGGAGAAGCGCGCGCGATCCGCTGTCACACGGGCACCGTACGTAGTCGTAGACAACCCTCGCCACATCTGGGGGATCAGAGCACAGCGGCCCGCCGACGGTCGAGGGGTAGGTTAGAATCCATGGATGGCTGCGTATGGGGCGGATCGAGCGCCGCGATGAGCTTCGAACGGGTTGGCCTCGACGACGTACGTACGATGTTCCAGGCCGTGTTCGCGCCTGACACCGTGCTCGAAGAACTCGATCTGATCTGGATCGGTCCGCGAGCCACCCGCGACGAGGCAGGCCCGAGTAGCCGGCTGCTCGAGCTCGATGTGCACGCCGCGGCGATCGGCCAGCGCGCCATTCTGTACTACCTGGTGATGCGATCCGAGACCCGTCGCAACGGCATCGATGGCTTTGTGTGGAACTGTGGCGCGTACTTCGTTCAGATCCTCGAGGTGTTCGCAGCGATCGGCGCTGGCTCGGCGGTCGCTGAGCTGTGCGAGCTGGCCTCGGGTCTCGACGATGACGAGGACGAGGACACGCCCGGTGAAGCAGTCGACCGCTTCTTGCAGTTTCGCGCTCGCGCCGATGGGCCGTTCGTGCCGTCTGGGCTCGACCCGATCACCGACGTGCGACAAGCGTTGATCGACTTCGCCGCGCAGCACCCCGATCAATTCGTCGACGCGTAGCGGTGAACGTGGTCGAGGCAGCCCAGCGGCCTCAGGCGCTGTGGGCATGCCTGTCGAGCTGCGAACCACCGCGCAACCTGTGCCTAGGTTGGCGCAGGTCACAGGCGCGTCATGTCCACAGCGCTCTGCGCTCTACCCGAGATGCCGCAACTTGTCGGGATTTCGCATCCCGTAGATCGCGACGATCTCTTCGCCCGCGATCTCGAGCGCGAACGTCTCCAGCTCGCCGGGCCGGCGCACGATGAACGCGGTCAGGCCGTTGAGCCACGCGCGCTCGACGATCGAGTCCTCTGTCAGGACCAGCTGCTTGCGCAGGATGGCCTCGAAGAACCGCAGGATCTTGTCGCGGCCGGTGATCGGCCGCAGGGCGGCCCGGCGCTTGCCGCCGCCATCGGAGTAGAACACGACGTCGCGGGCGAGCAGGGTGGAGAGCGCGGACAGGTCGCCGCCGGCGAGCGCGGCGGCGAACGCGTCGCCGAGGCGGGTCGCTTCCTCGGGGGAGGGCCGGAAGCGCGGCCGGGCGTCGCGCACGTGTGCGCGGGCGCGCGCGGCGAGCTGTCGGACGGCGGCCTCGCTGCGATCGAGCGCGCTGGCGACGTCGGCGAACTCCATCTCGAGCACGTCGTGGAGCAGGAACGCGGCGCGCTCGAGCGGGCTCAGGCGCTCTAGCACGACGAGCAGCGCGAGCGGGACGTCGTCGCGGGCGTCGTCGGCTGGCTCCTCGATCACCGGCTCGGGCAGCCAGGTCCCGACGTACTGCTCGCGCAGCGCGCGCGCGGACTTCAGGCGATCGAGGCAGAGCCGGGTCACGATCCGCGCGAGGAACGCGCGCGGCGCGGCCACGGTCGCGCGCTCGACGGCGTGCCAGCGCAGGAACGCATCCTGTACCGCGTCCTCGGCCTCGGCCACCGAGCCCAGCATGCGGTACGCGACCTTGCGCAGGTGCGCGCGGTGGGGCTCGAAGCTGCTCGCCGGATCGCTCGGGTCGGCGGTCATCCCCATGGGATGGCTAGCGCAGGCAGTCCGGTGCGAGCTGCTGGTACGAGGTGCGCAGCTGCTCGTGTTGCTGCGAGCAGGTCTTGCGCGTCGCCTCCACCAGCTCGCGCGGCGCTTGATCGACGCCCGCCGCCTCGAGGCGATTCGTCGCCTCGTCGAGCAGCTTGAGCGTCTGCCGGAGCTGCTCGCGGTTCTTCGGCTCGAGCTTGTCGCACTGGCTGATCTTGCGCGCGGTCGCGATCAGCTGATCGCACTCCGCGACGCGCTCGCCGTTGCCGCCGCTGCATGCCGCGACAACGAGCAGCGCGATCCCCGCCAGCCGGATCACAGGTAGCTGAGCCAGTGATCGTGCTTGGTGTCGCTGCCCTTGACCACCGAGAAGAATGCCTCCTGGACCCGGCGGGTCACCGGGCCGGCCTCGCCGCGGCCGATCTTGCGGTGATCGATGTCGCGCACCGGCGTGATCTCGGCGGCCGTGCCGGTCAGGAACACCTCGTCGGCGACGTACAGCTCGTCGCGCGCGATCGGCTCCTCGCGGACCTCCACGCCCTGCTCGCGCAGCAGCTGGATCGTGGTGTCGCGCGTGATCCCCGCGAGGATCGCGGCGGAGGTCGGCGGCGTGCGCACGACGTCCTTCTTGACCACGAAGATGTTCTCGCCGGTGCCCTCGGCGACGTAGCCCTGCGGGTCGAGCATCAGCGCCTCGTCGAAGCCGCTCTTGATCGCCATCCGCTTCGCGAGCACCGAGCTGACGTACTGGCCGCAGATCTTGCCCTTGTTCATCACCGCGTTGCCGTTCGAGCGGGTGATGCTGGAGATCATGCACTTGATCCCCTTCTTGAGGCCCTCTTCGCCGAGGTACGCGCCCCACTCGTAGCACGCCACCATCGTGCGCACCGGCGGCTCGAACGAGCCGAGGCCGAGCGCGCCGTACCCCAGATAGACCAGCGGGCGCAGGTAGCACGACGTCATCCGGTTCGAGCGCACCACCTCGCCGCACGCGGCCATCAGCTGGTCGCGGGTGAACGGCACGTCCATCGTGCAGATCGCCGCGGACTCGAGCAGCCGCTCGATGTGCTCGCGCAGGCGAAAGATCACGGTGCGCCCGTCCGACCGCTGGTACGCGCGGATCCCCTCGAACGCCCCGACGCCGTAGTGCATCGTATGCGCGAGCAGGTGATCGGTCGCGTTGTCCCACGGCAGGAGCTGCCCGTCGATCCAGATCGTGTCGAGCTTCTTGATGCCCATGTCCGCTTCGTACCAATGCGCGCATGGGATCACAAGCGCCACAGCGACGGTGATCGGACGCGTACAGCGTGACGCGGTGCGGTGCGCAGTTCCCTACGCAGCGAGGAGCCGCAGGTACGCGCCGCGCACGTCGCGCTGCCAGCGCTCGACGTGCTGGAGCAACACGGCGCCGTCGGGAAACCCCGATCGACGCGCGAGCTTGTCGAGCTCGACCACCGTGTCGGGAAGGCGATGGATGGGCTGATCGTGCACCACGCGCAGCCGGTGCTCGATCGCGCGCAGGAACCGATAGCCCTGATCGAGCAGCTCGAGCTCGGCGAGCGGCGCCACGCTGCACCGCGCGGCGGCGCGCAGTGCGAGCACGGTGGAGGTGGTGCGCAGCTCGGGTACCGCGAAGCCGTAGACCAGCTGCAGGTACTGCGCCGCGAACTCGACGTCCATCACGCCTCCCGCGCCCAGCTTGAGATCGCCGCCCGGCCGGGCGTGCCGCGGATCGCGATCCCCGACGAGCTCGCGCTCGATCCGCTCCTTCATCCGGGTGATCTCCTCGGCGACCGCGCGCGCACCTCCCGCCGGGGCCGCGCCGTACACCGTCTCGCTCGCGAGCCGCGCCACCTCTTCGCCGAGCGCGCGATCGCCCGCCACCGGGCGCAGCTTGGTGAGCGCCTGGCGCTCCCATAACCGCGCGTCCTCGACGTGGTAGCGCCGCCAGCCCGTCAGCGAAGTCACCAGCAGGCCCTGCGAGCCCGAGGGGCGCAGCCGGGTGTCCACCTCGTAGAGCCGCCCGCGCGGGGTGCGCTGGCGGAGCGCGCCGAGCAGCCGCTGCGCGCAGCGCGAGAACCACTCCACGGTCGACAGCGGCACCCGGCCATCCGACTCGCCCTCCTCGCCGGTGTACACGAACACCACGTCGAGGTCCGCCGCGTAGCCGAGCTCGCGCCCGCCCAGCTTGCCCAGCCCCAGCACCGCGAGCCGCGCGTCGCCCGGCGGCCGGCCGTGGCGCTCGACCAGCTGCGCCTCGACGATCGCGAGCGCGTGCTGCAGGCACGCCTCCGCGACCGCGGTCAGCTCGGCGCACACCGCGAGCGGATCGAGCGCGCCCGCGAAATCCGCGAGCCCGACCCGCAGCACGTGGCCGTTCTTGACCTCGGCGACCGCGCTCCAGACCGCCTCGGGGTCGCTGCGATCCACGCCCGCGAGCCGGGCATCGAGGTCGCGGGAGATCTGCGCCGCATCGCGCGACGGCGAGGTCAGCCCGAGCTCGATCAGGAGGTCGATCGACTCCGGGGTGTCCACCAGCGTGCGCGCGAGGTACGCGCTCGCGCCGAGCAGCGAGCCCAGCAGGCGGAGCAGCGCGGGAGTCTCGTCGAGCAGCCGCCAGATCGACCACGACGCGCCCCGCTTCGCGATCAGATCGCCGAGGTAGCGGAGCGCCTGATCCGGATCCGCCGACGCCGCGAGCTCGGCGAGCAGCGCCGCGCCCAGCCGGGCCGTGCGCTCGGTCGCGAGCGGCGAGAACGGCGAGCCCGGATTGCGCCGCGCGCGCGCCAGCTCGGCCCGCGCCGCGGTGACATCGGCGAATCCCAGCCGGGTGAGCGCCTCCGCCTCCTCCGCCTCGGTGAGCTCGTGGCCGAGGATCGCCGCCGCGTCGCTCTCGCCCGGCCGCTCGTCGTGATCGCCCAGCGTCGCGAACAGCCGCTGGACCGCCGCGGTGTGCTTGACCAGCTCGATCGCGAACGGCACGTCGCTCGCGTAGCCCAGCCGGCGGGCCAGTAGCAGCCGCCGCTGATCGTCCTCGGGCACGATCTGGGTCTGCAGACCCGCCTCGAGCTGGAGCACGTGCTCGGCGTGGCGCAGCCAGCGATACGCGCGCCACAGCGCGAGGTGCTCGTCGTCGGTGACCAGCCCCGCGAACAGCAGCGCGTCGAGCGCCGCGAGCGAGCCGCGGCAGCGCAGGGCGTGGCGCTTGCCGGCGTGGATCAGCTGGAGCGCCTGGATGAAGAACTCGATCTCGCGGATCCCTCCCTCGCCGTTCTTGAGATCGAACCCGCGGGTCGCGTCCTCGCCGCGGCGCGGGCGGACCAGCTCGCGCTTGATCCGGCGATTGAGCTCCCGCACGTCGTCGATCACCGTCGGGGCGACGAACCGCGGGAACACGAACGGCCGCAGCGTGGCCAGCACCTCGGCGCCGAGCGCCGGATCGCCCGCCGACGCGCGCGCCTTGATCCACGCCTGGCGCTCCCACGGCCGGCCGAACGTCTCGTAGTAGCGCTCGGTCTGGGCGAGCGAGTTCGCGATCGCGCCGCGCGAGCCCTCCGGACGCAGCCGCAGATCGACGCGGAACACCACGTCGTCCTCGGTGACCTCGGACAGCGCGGCCGTGACCTGCGCGCACAGCTTGGCGAAGTACTCGTGTAGCGAGATCCCACCCACCTCGCCCTGATACGAACTGTACACGTAGATCACGTCGACGTCCGACGCGAAGTTCAGCTCCTCGCCGCCGAGCTTGCCCATCCCGATCACCGCGAGCCGGGCCTCGCGCGGCTGGCCGTCGTCGTCGAGGTAGATCGGCGCGCCGTAGCGCGCGCGCAGCTCCGCATCGTGGAACCGGATCGCGGCGTCGAAGCACGCGTCGGCCAGCCGCGCCAGCTCGCGGCCGACCTCGGTGTCGAGCCCCAGCTCCAGCTCGCGTACGCCCAGCCGGACCAGCTCGTCGGCGCGCACGCCGCGGAGCGCCGCCTTCAGTTCCGGAGCGGTCCGCGCGGCGGCGGCGCGCGTGGCGACCTCGGATGCGAGGACCTCGCGCGGCTTTTCCCGGCGCAGGTAGGGATCGGCGGCCACCCTCACCAACCGGTGAGGGTCGCGGGTGAGCAGGGTCGCCAGGTAGGGGGCGGACTGGCAGGCCAGGGTCGCGACGCGTAGCCCCGCGTCGTCCAACCTCGTGAGATCCAGGCTGCTTTGCGCCGCGGCGTCGAACAGACGCTCCGCGCGCCGGAGCGCGTCGGCGGGATCGGGAGCCCCGGTCGCCAGGCTCGAGGGCAGGATCACGTCGGGACCTTACCTTGACACGGGCGCTGTCCCGAATTACCCAAAGCCCTGATTTCCCTCCCTATGCGGTATCTGAATGAACCCGTCAACGGTCGCCATGCGTGATCTGTATGAAGTCCTCGGGTGCGACCGTCAGGCCAGCGCCTCCGAGCTGAAGAAGGCGTACTACCGCCTCGCCAAGCAGTATCACCCCGACCACAACCCCAACGACAAGGCCGCCGAGGAGAAGTTCAAGGAGGCCTCGAACGCGTACCAGATCCTGTCCGACGAGGAACAGCGCGCACGGTACGACCGGTTCGGGTTCGACGGGCTGCGCGGTGGCAACGGCCAGTCCGCGGGCGCCGGGTTCTCGAGCGTCGAGGACATCTTCTCCGCGTTCGGCGATCTGTTCGGCGACTTCTTCGGGGGCCGCTCGTCGGGCGGCCGCCGCCAGCAGCGCGGCGCGGATCTCCGCCTCGATCTCGAGCTGACGTTCGCCGAGGCGGTGTGGGGCACGCAGAAGGAAGTGAAGGTCACGCGCGATGTCGCGTGCGAGCCGTGCGGCGGCAGCGGCGCGCGGCCGGGCAGCAAGCCCGAGGTCTGCCGGACCTGCGCCGGCAAGGGCCAGGTCGTGCACGCCCAGGGCTTCTTCATGGTCCAGACGGTGTGCCCGCAGTGTCGCGGCGCCGGCAAGCAGGTGAAGGATCCGTGCGAGGACTGTCGCGGCCGCGGCGCTCGCCCCGAGACGTCGACGCTCACCGTCACCGTCCCGGCCGGCGTCGACGACGGTCAGACCCTGCGGCTCGCCGGCAAGGGCGAGACCGCGCCCGGCGGTGCGGCCGGCCACCTCTACGTGGTGCTGCACGTCCAGGGCGACGAGCGGTTCCGCCGCGACGGCGAGGACGTGTTGACCGAGATCCCGGTCAGCTTCGTCAAGGCGGCGCTCGGCGGCGAGATCGAGGTCTACACGCTCGACGAGAACTGCACCGGCAGCGCGACGCTGAAGCTCGATCCGGGCGCGCAGCCCGGCGACGTGGTGGTGCGCCGCGGCCAGGGCATCCCGCGCGTCGGCGGCTCTCCCGGCGATCGCGGCGACCAGGTGATCCAGCTGAAGGTCGAGATCCCGAAGAAGCTGACCTCGCGCCAGGAGGAGCTGCTGCGCGAGCTGGCCAACGAGCTCGGCGAGAACGTCAAGGAGAAGCGCGGCGGGCTGTTCGGGCGCAAAAAGTAGCGCCGCCCGCGCGCCTCTCCGCGCCTCTCCGCGCCCTCTCAGCGCCCAGAGGGCGGCACGTACAGCATGATCTCCACGCGCCGGTTCGCGAGCCGGCCACGCGGCTTGTCGTTCTCCGACACCGGCTCCTCGGCGCCGTGGCCCTCGACGTCGATCCTCGGCGCCGCGATCCCCGCCGCGCTCAGCGCCTGGCGCACCGCCTCGGCGCGCGCGCGCGACAGATCGCTCGACAGCGCGGCGAGATCCGCCGGCGCCTCGCCCTCGACCTCGGTCGCGAACTGCTGGGCCTCGTGGTCATCGGTGTGGCCGATCAGCACCACGCGGATCGACGGGTGCGTGATCATGATCTTGGCGATCTTGTCGATGCTCTTCTGCGCCGAGTCGCGCACGAGCGTCTCGCCCTCGGCGTAGATCAGCCCCTCGATCGTGCCGCGCAGGCCATCGACCTCGGGCGGCAAGGTGTCGGGGCAGCCGTCGTCGTCCTGGAACCCGTTGTACGTCTCGGGGACGCCCGGGCACTTGTCGGCGATGTCGAGCACGCGATCGAGGTCGTTGTCGATGTCGGGGCAGCCGTCGAGGTCGTCGAACCCGTCCTCGTCCTCGGGGCGGTCCGGGCAGGCGTCCTTGTCGTCGGGGATGCCGTCGCGGTCGCGATCCGCGACCGGCGCGGTGGCGACGCGCTTGTGGCCCTCGATCGCGCGCCGCCGGCCGAGCGCGATCTCGACGCCCGCGCCGACCTCGATCTCGGTGGTCACCGATCGATCCTGGTCGGGCAGGACCGCGAGCCGCGCGTCGAGCCGGAACGCGAACCCCTTGCCGGTATTGATCCGGAGCCCCGCGCCCGCGTAGCCATCGCCGATGATGCTGGTCGCGAACGTCTTGGTCGCCGTCGACAGCGAGATCGGCGAGCCGCCGCCGAGCAGCAGGAACGGCTGGATCCGGCGGCCGGGCAGCAGCTCGAACCGCAGCTGGAGCCGCGGCTCGAGCCAGTACACGCTGACCGGATCCGTCCCGGTCGGCGAGGTCTTCGCCGGCGAGAACCCGAGCTCGAGCTCGGGGACCAGCCACGGCAGGAACGGGTGCGAGACGCGCAGGCCGAACTGGATCGCGGCCTCGAGCGACGGATGGGCGGGCGCGTTCTCGATGTAGCCGAGCCGCGAATCGTCCGAGAACACGCGCGGGCCGACCCAGGCGCCGAGCTGCGTGGAGTCAGCCGCCGCGGGGTGGGCGATCGCGGCCGCAGCGACGGTGGCGAGCACGACCCTACGCAGCAAGTCCATTGGCCGAGAGTATACGCATCACCGCATCACGACACCATCGCCGGGCAGCCCGGTGAACGTAGTCCGCGGCAGCAGGCCCAGCCACGCGTCCTCGCGCGGGGTGTGGAACACCTCGGCGTAGATCCATTCATTCAATGACGCCCAGTCGGCGTGGCGGCCCTCGATGATCTCCCGGCGGATCTGCGGGCGCAGGTCGAACTGGTCGAGCGCGGTGTCGGCGACGATCGTGTACTCGAGGCGCTCGATCATCGCCGCGAGCTCGTCGGCGGTCGCGCGCTCGGGGCCGCCGTTGTGGAGCCGGGCGATCAGCGCGCGGCTGCGGTCGTCGAGCACGCGCGGCGCGACCACCGGTGACCGCTGGCCGGGCCTCTGCGCCCGCGGCTGGGTATCGACGGTGGCCATCAGGTTCCAGGCGTGCTGGCCGATCACCGCCCATTGCTCGATATCGGCGTCGGTCAGCTTGCCGGCGTCGATGCCGATCTGCGCGAGCTCCGGAGCCTCGATCCGCATCTTGGACATCGTCGCGCGCTGCGCCTGTGCCACCGCCGACGGGCCGGTCTCGTGGCGAGCGAGCAGCCGGCCGCGGCCGCGGAAGAACGGCAGGCCGCGGTACGTCTCGAGCTGCTTCTCGGTCGCGGCCAGCTCGCGGCGGTGGAACGCGACCACCTCGGCCGCGCGGCGGTCCGGGCGGGTCTTCTGCACGCGCTCGGCGAGCCGCACGCTCTTCTCGAGCTCGGCCTGGAACGCGATCGGCGCGTACAGCCCGGGCAGCACGTCGAGCACCAGGCCGTTCTCGTCGAGCACGTAGTGCGCGCTGTTGCCGGTGGTCGTGCGCTCGAGCTTGCGGCCGTCGCCGAAGTCGATGGTCACCCGCGGCACCGGGCGCTCGCTCGACCAGTACAGGACGAAGTGGTCGCGCAGGAGCTTGCTCACCTCGGCGTTGGCGTACAGCG
>JBQCJR010000492.1:0-9554 GCA_051952595.1 Kofleriaceae bacterium | reverse complement strand
GCGAGATCCGGCTCGACGACCGCGGCTACCGGCTGCGCGATCTCGATTCGACCAACGGGACGTACGTCTCGCAGCTGCGGATCAACGACGTCTACGTGCAGCCCGGGGCGCAGATCGCGCTCGGCGCGACGCGGCTCAAGTTCGATCCGCTCGGCGACTCGGTCGAGATCGAGCTGTCGGACACCGACCGGTTCGGCTCGATGATCGGCCGATCGGTGAAGATGCGCGAGCTGTTCGCGCGGCTCGAGAAGCTGGCGCGCAGCGACACCACCGTGCTGGTCACCGGCGAGACCGGGGCCGGCAAGGAGCTGGTCGCCGAGGCGCTGCACGATCACTCGCCGCGCGCCCGCGGGCCGTTCGTCGTGCTCGACTGCGGCTCGATCCCGCCGAACCTGATCGAGAGCGAGCTGTTCGGCCACGAGCGCGGCGCGTTCACCGGCGCGACCTCGTCGTACGCCGGGGCGTTCGAGCGCGCGCACGGCGGCACGGTGTTCCTCGACGAGATCGGCGAGCTCCCGCTCGCGATGCAGCCCAAGCTGCTGCGCGTGCTCGAGCGCAAGGAGGTGCGCCGCGTCGGCGGCGCCAAGACGCTCGAGGTCGATCTGCGCGTGGTCGCGGCGACCAACCGCGACCTCGGCGTCGAGGTCAACCGCGGCCGGTTCCGCGAGGACCTCTACTACCGGCTCGCGGTCGGCCGGGTGCACGTCCCGCCGCTGCGCGAGCGCAAGGACGACCTGGCGCTCCTGATCGAGCACATCCTGGCGACCACGCCGGGCGGCGAGACCGCGTCGATCGCGCAGGAGACGATCGACCTGATGATGAAGCACGACTGGCCGGGCAACGTGCGCGAGCTGCGCAACGTGATCGAGCGCGCGGTGCTGCTCGCCGAGGCGCCGGACAGCGAGGACGCGCTGCGCCGCGCGCCCGCGCCGAGCCCACGCGCCGAGCCTTCGATCACCGTCACGCCGTCGCAGACCGCGACGTCCGCCGAGGCATCGATGACCGTGCCGGTCGACGTGGGGATCCCGTTCAAGCTGGCCAAGCAGAACGTGATCAGCGAGTTCGAGCGCCGGTACATCTCGCGGCTGCTCGCCCAGCACGACGGGAACATCTCGGCCGCGGCGCGCGCCGCCGGGATCGACCGGATGTCGATCCACAAGATGCTGCACCGGCTCGGCCTGGCCAACCCCGGGCGCGACTAGCAAACGTTACTCGTCGCGCAGGCGGTAGCCGACCCCGGCCTCGGTGGTCAGCCAGCGCGGCCACCGCGAGTTGTGCTCGATCTTGCGGCGCAGCGCCGCCATGTGCACGCGCAGGTGATGGGTCTGGTGGGTGTTGAGCGGGCCCCACACCTCGCGCAGCAGCTGGCGATGGGTCAGCACCTTGCCCGGGTGGCGGGCGAGCAGGGCGAGCAGCTTGAACTCGATCGGCGTCAGGTGGACCGGCGTGCCGTCGATCGAGACCTCGTGGCGGGTCTGGTCGATCCGGAACGGCCCGACGACGAGCACCGGATCGTTGGTGAACGTGACCTTGTGGGCGTGGCGCAGCGCGACCCGGATCCGCGCGAGCAGCTCGCCGATCCCGAACGGCTTGGTCAGGTAGTCGTCGGCGCCGGCGTCGAGCGCGATGATCTTGTCATCCTCGCGGTGGCGCGCCGACAGCACGATCACCGGGGTCGTCGACCACGCGCGCAGCTTGCGCAGCAGGCTGAGCCCGTCGTCGTCCGGGAGCCCGAGATCGAGCAAGATCGCGATCGGCCGGGTCTCGGTCGCGAGCTGCTCGGCGAGCGCCGCGGTGTGGGCCTCGGCCACATCGAAGCCGGAGGTGGCAAGTGCATCGCACAGGAACCTCCGCATCGCACTCTCGTCTTCGACCACCAGCACGGTCTCCATCACTCCACCTCCACCTTGTCGTCGCCCAGGATCGGCAGCGCCTCGCCATCGGGCAGGTACACGTACACCACGGTCCCTCCGCCATCGCGAGTCGAGGACTCGATCTTACCTCCGTAGCAGCGCGCGATCTTCCGACAAGCGGCGAGCCCCAGGCCGTCCGCGCGGGTCGCGTGCTCGGTCGGGCGCACGGCGGTCGAGCCGCGGTCCGACACCCGGATCGAGACCGAGGCCCCGTCGCGCCGGGCCTGCAGCTCGATCGGCGTGCCGGGCGGGGTGTGGGTCGCGGCGTGGTCGAGCAGGTTGGCGAGCAGCAGCTCGCCGAGCACCGGGTCGACGTGGGCCAGGAGGTCGTCGGGCACGTCGACCTCGAGCGGGCGGCCGGCGAGCACCGACTCGAGCCGCGCGAGCACCGCGCCCGAGAGCTCCTCGAACGGGACCCACTCGCGCCGCGGGTTCGCCTCGCGCTCGACGTCGGTGACCGCGAGCAGGTTCTCGAGCGTGCGGCTGAGCCGCTGCGCCTCGTGCACGATGGTGTCGAGATCGCGACGCTGGTCCTCGCGGACACTCGCGCGCAGCACCGAGGCGCGCCCGGTGATCACCGAGAGCGGGGTCCTCAGGTCGTGGGAGATCGCCGATAGCAGCGTTCTCATCTCGTCGATGGTCCAACCGGTGGTGGTTCGCGTCGTCATGGTGTCCTGCCCAGTTGCGATCCATACACCCGCAGGGACATCAAGAACCCATCAAGTGATGTGCTGCATGCGAGGGGCTCACGGATAAATCACCTCGCCACTCGAAATTTCCATCAGAGATGGATCGCTACCTCCTGTCGTCGGAGGGCACGCGGCTGGCAAGCCGGCTCGGCATGACCGAGGCACTGCGGATCTGGGCGCCGCGCGCGCGCCGCGTGGACGTGGTCGTGGCGGGCTCGCGGATCGCGGCGTCGCCCGAGCCGGGAGGCTGGTGGCGCGGCCCCGTCCTCGACGAGGGCGACGACTACGCGGTCTCGCTCGACGGTGGTCCGCCGCGGCCGGATCCGCGCTCGCGGTGGCAGCCGGCCGGCGTGCACGGCGCGTCGCGGTGGCGGACCCACGGCACACCGCGCGCGTTCCACCCGGTGCCGCTGCGCGATGCGGTGATCTACGAGCTCCACGTCGGCACGTTCAGCCCCGCCGGTACGTTCGAATCGGCGATTCCCTATCTCGATCATCTGCGCGAGCTCGGGATTACTCATCTCGAGTTGATGCCGATCGCGCAGTTCTCCGGAGTCCATGGCTGGGGATACGACGGAGTCGATCTGTTCGCGCCGCACGCGCCCTACGGCGGCCCCGCCGGGCTCGGCGCGCTGATCGACGCCGCACACGCCCGCGGGCTCGCCGTGCTGATCGACGTGGTCCACAACCACCTCGGTCCGGAGGGCGCGTACCTGACCGAGTTCGGGCCGTACCGCACCCCCGCGCACGCCACGCCGTGGGGCGACGCGATCAACCTCGATCGCGAGGGCAGCGCCGAGGTCCGGCGGTTCCTGATCGAGAGCGCGATCGGCTGGCTGCGCGACCACGGCGCCGACGGGCTGCGGCTCGACGCGCTGCACGCCCTGCACGACGACAGCCCGCGCCACTTCGTGGGCGAGCTGGTCGACGCGGTGCGCGCGCTCGAGCGCCAGCTCGGCCGGCCATTCGTGGTGATCGGCGAGTGGGACGCGCACGATCCGCGCGCGGTGATCGAGCGCGTGGCCGGCGGCTGGGGGCTCGACGCGCACTGGAACGACGACTTCCACCACGCGTTGCACGCGCTGCTCACCGGCGAGGCCACCGGCTACTACGCCGACTTCACCGGCGGCGCGCTGGCCAAGCTGCTCGAGCGTGGCTACGCGCTCGACGGCGTGATGTCGCGGTTCCGCGGCGGCGTGCACGGCCGGCCGTACGGCGAGCTGCCGCGCGATCGGCTGATCGCGTACACCCAGTCGCACGACCAGGTCGGCAACCGCGCGGCCGGCGAGCGGCTGCACCAGCTCGCGGGGATCGACCGCGCGCGGATCGCCGCGGCGGTGCTGATGGCGTCGCCGTTCGTGCCGATGGTGTTCCAGGGCGAGGAGTGGGCGACCTCGGCGCCGTTCTGCTACTTCGCGGATCTCGAATCGCCCGCGCTGCGCGCCGCGGTGCGCGACGGCCGGCGCGCCGAGCACGCCGCCGCCGGCTGGCAGGCCGAGCCGCCGGACCCGATCGATCCGGCGACCCGCGCCGCGAGTCGCCTGCGGTGGGGCGAGCGCGCCGAGGGCGCTCACGCCGCGATGCTGGCGTGGTACCGCGAGCTGATCGCGATCCGCCGCCGCGAGCCCGCGCTGCGCGATCCGTCCCCGCGCGCCACCCGCGCGACGCTCGATCGCGATCGCCTGGTGATCGATCGCGGCCCGCTGGTGCTGGTGTGCAACCTGTCGGACCACGCCGCGCCCCTCGGGCTCGACGGCGAGCCGATCGCGATGTCGGCGGGCTCGTCGAGCCACCGCGAGCTGCCGCCGCGGTCGTGCGCGCTGGTCCGCCGCTGAGTCACACGCGTCCCCGCGCCGCCGCTCCCGCGCGGGGCTCAGTGGGGCGGCCGCGCCGCCAGCTCGGCCGCCGCGGCCGCCAGCCAGCCGCGGACCTTGCGCGCGTGCTCGTCCTCGATCCGCTCGGCGTCGCGCACCCGCTGCTCGACCGCCGGCGCGCCGAGCAGCCCCACGGCGTGGCCGAGCTGGTCCCAGCTCTCGTGGTCCGCGAGCTCGGCGATCACGATCGCCTCGAGACACTCGATCACATTGGTCCGCGGATCGACCACCACCTCGCAGATCCCGCGGGTCGCCGTCGCCTGGAGGTTGGCGCACGGGGTGACCACGGTCGGATCGCCGCCGAGATCGAGGATCAGCTCCTCGGCGAGCAGCAGGTGATCGCGCTCCTGGTCGCGCAGCAGCTCGAGATCGGCGCGGCTCGGCCCGCCGGGGAACGCGTCGTAGGTGTCGAGCTTGCCGATCAGCGCCTGGTACAGCCGCACGCCGGTGCGCTCGAACGCGAGCCGCGCGCCCAGCTGGTCGAGCACCGGGAGCCGCTCGGCCGGCAGGTGGCGGGTCGGCGGCATCGTCGCGGCCGGCTCGCTGTCGCGCGCCGCGCGGTCCCTCGCGGCGATCAGCTGCTCGATCCCGCCGCGCGAGGTCGGCCCGAACTCGTGGGTGCCCTCGATCATCTCGGCCACCAGATCGGGGTGCAGGGTGATCCCGGTGTGGTTGGCCCCGGGGCGGGTGACGTGGGTGGGCCTCCTCGGCTCCTGGGTGGGCTTCACGACGAGGCCTTTCTGACGCGCACGCCGGGGGGCTCGTGGTGGCGTCCGTTGCCCGAGCTCGGGGTCGCGAGCTCGCCGCCCGGCCGCCAGCTCCAGCCCGCGGCGACGATGTTCGAGGGCTGATCCTTGGCGTTGACGATCGAGCGGTACTGGAGCGTGCGCTCCGGCTCCTGATCGCGGCGCACCAGGATCGGGCCGGCCGAGCCGAGGTGGACCTCGCGGCGCAGCACCTCGCGGATGAACTCGCGGTGCGGCTCGTACGAGACCGGCTCGCGCAGCGCGACGTCGAGCACCTCGCCGGCGTCGCGGCGCTCGATGTTCTCGAGCAGCGCCGCGACGTGCTGGACGTGGCCGAGCTCGTAGTCGAGCATGCGCTCCCAGATCGCCTTGATCCGCATGTCGGTCTCGTACTCGGCGCAGCTCCAGTAGTTGTAGGCCTCGCACGCCTCGTGGAGCAGCCACTTCTCGAGGATCGACTCGCTCGGATCGACCAGCGTCTCGTAGTGGGTGACGTGCTGCTCCTCGATCGACGCGATCTCGGCGTACAGCTGGCGCGCGGTGGGATCCGCGAACATCGGCCCGATCGCCATGTAGAAGTCGTGGGTCTGGTGCTCGGCGGCCACCAGGGTCATCGCGTGCAGCTTGGACAGCAGCTCGGCGCGATGTCGCTCGTACGGCCGGCGCAGATCGTCGAGCGGGTGGCGGTGCTCGATCGAGGTCGGCCGGCCAGGCAGGATGTCGGTGTAGCCCTGGAGGATCGCGTTCGCGTCCTTGCCGTCGATCCGGTCCATCAGCGCCGCGAACCGGTACAGGTGATCGAAGTCCTCGAGCAGCCCGAACCGGTACATCGCCGCGAGGTACGGATCCGGCTCCTCGAGCGCGAGCGCGGCGGTGACCTCGATCGCCACCTGCTCGTAGCCGATCGTCGTCTCGAGCGGCGTGTGATCCGCGGGCAGCAGCCAGTTGACCAGGGTCTGCTGGTGCTGCTCGATCCGGCGGAGCACCGCGAGCGTGGGCTGGAGCCCGCCGTACAGCCGCGCGGCCGCGTGACTGAACCGCACTGCTTCGGACTCGAGGCCATTCATCAAGATGATGCGGACGCGGGTCCACGCGTCGCAGTCGACCTTGCTGATCGGCGGCGGCGCGAGCTCGCGCCAGTGGAACCGCTGGCGATCGAGCGGCACGCCTCGATCCTTCAACAGCTGAAGCGTCATCGTGGTCCTCCGGCGTCGACGGCGTGCACTCGACGTGCCCCGCGGCCGCCCGCGTGGCGGGCGCGCAGGGGGCGTGCAGGCACGACCGCTGCATCGCTGATTCGGCGATGACCGACCTGCACAAGCTACGCAACAAGCTGTGTCGCGAGCTCGCGCAGAGCGAGCACGACGCCAAGCTCCACCCCGCGCGGGAAGCGCGGCGCCTCGGCGATGTTCCACCGGCGCACTCGTTGCTCCGGATCTCCGAGCACGCCGAGGAGCTGCGGCCGCGGTTCGAGGCGCTGATGCAGCGCAAGCACCAGCGTCGCGGGATGCGACTCGGGCGCACGGTCGGTTCGATGTTCTCGGCGCTCCGCCACGCGATCTTCGATCGCATGATCGACTCGGAGCGAGCGTTTCGCGCGACGCTGCTCGGGCTGCGCCACGGGCTCGATTGCGCGCGGCTGTTGCGCGATGTCGCCGCGCGCGAGGGCGATAGCTTCCTGGTCCGGTTCTGCGACGAGCTGCTCGTCGAGCGCAGCGGGTTGCTCGAGGACGCCGAACAGACGCTGTCGTGGTTCGCCGACTGCCCTTCGATCGCGCTGCGCGCCGGGCGGATCGCGCTCGAGCCGGGCGCCGCGCGATCGTGATCTCGTGAATCGTTTCTTGATGCGTGAACCGACGCACGCGCGACGGCGCCCGTCGCGCGCGCACGCACGCTCCCGTGTGCGACGGCGCGCGCGTCGACGCCGACTCGTCGCCACGGTTTCGGCGGGTTGACTGCGAATCGCTCTGGCGAGCGCCCCGCCGCGCCGCCGGCACGGCGGTCGCATCAACGCCGCAGACGATGTTCGAGGCCGCCTCCGGAACCCTACGAAATTCAGCTGTTCCACCGGTCGAGGACGATTCTCCGACCGTCGATTGGACGCTCGCGCTGGCGGGTGGGGAGGGAGTCCGGCTCACCGACTACGTCGAACGTCGGTTCGGGCGGCGGATCCCGAAGCAGTACTGCTGCCTGCTCGGCAATCGCTCGATGCTCGTGCACACGCTCGAGCGGATGAACAAGATCACGCCGCCGTCGCGCACGCTCACCGTGATCGGCGCGCACCACGGCGACTTCGCGTACCCGCAGCTCGCCGGCAAGAGCGATCACGTGCTCCGCCAGCCCTCGGCGCGCGACACCGGCCTCGCGCTGTACACCGCGCTCGCGATGATCCGGCGGTGGACGCCGAACGCGATCGTCGCGATCACGCCGACCGATCACTACGTGGCGCCTTCGGCCGGGTACGTCGAGCAGGTCCAGGCGGCGCGCGCCGTGGCGGCGCGGATGCGCGATCAGGTGGTGGTCCTCGGGGTCGCGCCGAGCGAGCCGGATCCGGAGCTCGGCTATCTCTCGCTCGGCGACCGGCTGACCGAGGTCCCCGAGGTGCGCCAGGTCGTGGGGTTCGTCGAGAAGCCGAGCGTCCCGCGGGCGCAGCGGCTGTGCGAGCGCGGCGCGCTGTGGAACACCATGGTCACCTGCGGCAGCGTCGACGCGCTGTGGGAGCTCGGCCGCGCCACCGAGCCGCAGCTGCTCGACATCCTCGACTCGCTGGTCCCGCTCGTCGGCACGCCCGACGAGGCCGACGCGATCGAGTACATCTATCGCGCGTACCTGCCGGTGAGCTTCTCGCGCGACATGCTCGAGCGCGCGCCGCGCCGGCTGTGTGCGATGGAGCTGTGTGGCATCGAGTGGAGCGACTGGGGCCGGCCGGAGCGGATCGAGACCGTGCTCGCGCTGCGCCGGTCGCGCGCGCTCGTGCCGAGCAGGGCGCTGGCGCCGTGACCGCGGACCCGCCCAGACCGGCGGGGCCCATCGTGACGTCGTGTGGGGACGGCTGCGATCGCCCCAAGTGCTGGCCCGGCAAGCCGTACCCGCTCGGGGCGCGGTTCGACGGCTACGGCACCAACTTCGCCGTGTTCAGCGGGATCGCCGATCGCGTCGAGCTGTGCCTGTTCGAGGGGCCCGGCGAGACCCGGATCGGCCTGCACCGCGGGATCGGTCAGATCTGGCACGCCTACCTGCCCGAGGTCGGCCCCGGGCAGCGCTACGGCTACCGCGTGTACGGCGCGTGGGATCCGGCGCGCGGGCTGCGCGCGAACCCACACAAGCTGCTCGTCGATCCGTACGCGCGCGCGATCAGCGAGGGCCTCGTGTGGGGCCCCGCGCTGCGCGGCCAGCTCGACGACGAGGTCACGATGTCGACCGAGGACAGCGCGCCCGACACGTTCCGCTCCGTCGTGGTCCAGCCGCACTTCGACTGGGGCAACGATCGCCGGCTCGAGATCCCGTGGAACGAGACGGTGATCTACGAGTGTCACGTCAAGGGTTTCACCGAGCGCCACCCCGAGATCCCGCCGGACCTGCGCGGCACGTACGCCGGCCTCGCGCACCCCGCGGCGATCCGCCACCTCGAGTCGCTCGGGGTCACCGCCGTCGAGCTGCTCCCGATCCACGCGTTCGTGCACGACGGATTCCTGCTCGAGCGCGGGCTGCGCAACTACTGGGGCTACAACTCGATCGGCTACTTCGCGCCGCACCCCGAGTACGCCAGCGTGCGCAGCGCGAGCGGCGCGGTCGCCGAGCTCAAGCACACGATCAAGACGCTGCACCAGCACGGCATCGAGGTGATCCTCGACGTGGTCTACAACCACACCGCCGAGGGCAACCACGAGGGCCCGACGCTGTCGCTGCGCGGGCTCGACAACCAGGCCTACTACCGGCTGGTCCCCGACAACCCCGCCTACTACATGGATTACACCGGCACGGGCAACACGCTGAACATGCAGGACCCGTACGTGCTGCAGCTGGTGATGGACTCGCTGCGCTACTGGATCGAGGAGATGCACGTCGACGGGTTCCGGTTCGATCTCGCGGCGGCGCTCGCGCGCGGGCTGCACGAGGTCGACCGGCTCGGGCCGTTCTTCGATCTGATCCAGCAGGATCCGGTGGTGTCGCGGGTCAAGCTGATCGCCGAGCCGTGGGACGTGGGCGAGGGCGGCTACCAGGTCGGCAACTTCCCGCCGCTGTGGTCGGAGTGGAACGGCAAGTACCGCGACTGGATCCGCGACTACTGGCGCGGCGAGCCCGGCTCGCTGCCCGAGCTCGGCGCGCGGC
>JBQCJR010000491.1:0-3151 GCA_051952595.1 Kofleriaceae bacterium | reverse complement strand
GCGAGGCTCTTGGGGTTGAGCAGCGCCTTGGTCTCCTGGAACAGCAGGCTCTTGTTCGCCGAGCCGCCGCCCTTGGCCATGAACAGGAAGTGGTACTCGTCGCCGTCGGTGGCGTACAGCTCGATCTGCGCCGGCAGGTTGTTGCCGGTGTTCTTCTCCTCGAACATGTCGAGCGGCGCGACCTGCGAGTAGCGCAGGTTGGCCTCGGCGTAGGTGTCGAACACGCCGCGCGCGATCGCCGCCTCGTCGCCGCCCGGGGTCAGCACGAGCTGGCCGCGCTTGCCCATCACGATCGCGGTGCCGGTGTCCTGGCAGCCCGGCAGCACCCCGCCCGCGGCGATGTTCGCGTTCTTGAGCAGCTCGAGCGCGACGAACTGATCGTTCGACGACGCCTCGGGATCGTCGAGGATCGTGCGCAGCTGGCCGAGGTGGCCCGGGCGCAGCAGGTGCGCGATGTCGCGCATCGCGGTGCGGGTGAGCAGGGTCAGCGCCTCGGGCTGGACCTCGAGGAAGGAGCGGCCGCCGGCGTCGAGCGTCGACACGAAGTCGCCGGTGAGCTTGCGGAACGGGGTGTCATCGTGGTGGTCGGACTCGAAGATGTCCTGAAACGCGAACGTCGGCGGCATCGCGCGGCAGGATAACTCAGCCGCTCGCGGTCGGCTCGCCGTCGGGGCGCGCTCGCTGGCTCGCCGCGTACACCGGCCGGCGGATCGCGTGGACCAGGCCGACCGGCACCATGCCGCGCCCGGTGCGGAACGGGTCGAACCGCAGCGCCTCCTGGTCGATCTCGACGTGGCGCTCGAGCGCGATCCGCGCGACCGCGTGCCACACCGGCGTCCAGGTCCGGCGCGCCTCGAGCGTCCACGCCGCCTGCCCCGCTGCGACCGCCGCGCGCAGCCGGGTGTCGCGCGAGCCGTGGATCACCGGCGGCGCCTCGGGCACCAGCCGCAGCTCGACCCGCGCGCAGCCGGGGGCCTCGAACGGCGACACCGCCCAGTAGCGGTTGCCGACGAAGTCGCTGGCGTCGGTGAACAGCGGCGAGAGCAGCATCGTGAACGGGCTGCGTATCGTCGCGAACAACAGGTCCTGGTCGCCCGGTGCCGCGCGGTGATCCGAGATCGGTCCGGCGCGGAACCGCAGCGCCATCCCGAGCACGTCGAACCGCTCGACGTTCGACTTCCACAGCGCCGCCGAGCAGCGCGCGAGCACGTGCCCGGCGAGCGCCTCGCCGATCTCCTCGAGTGGATGGCCGGCCGCGCTGTGGAGCGGCTCGGCGCGCCCGACGAACGTGCGCCCGACCGGATGGAACATCCGCGCGCCCCGGACCGCGCTGATCCACGAGATGATCGGCGCCCACGACCGGCCGATCAGGTTGCCAATCTGCTCGCGCCATCCGCGCGGCTCGTGCGCGGACGCGCGCTCGTGCGCCCCGGCTCGCTCGGCGTCGTGACGATGCGGGACAACCTGCATGGCCCACGACGATGCAAGGCGTACGCCGCGGGGAGCTCCGCCGGCGTGCTAGCGAGGCACGGCTGGCTCGAGCGCCGCCAGATCCGCGGCGGTCGCGCTGCGCAGCCACACCAGGTACTCGGCGATCGCGTCGCGATCCGAGAGCGAGAGCTCGCCATCGAACCGCGGCATCTCGGCGTGCTCGCCCATGTGCAGCGCGGATCGCGGATTGCCGATGAAGCTCGCGTAGTGCTCGCGGCTGCCCAGGCCGGCGAGGTTCGGCGCCGAGCCCGAGGCGCCCTCGTCGAGGCTGTGGCAATCGGTGCACGCCTCGAACACCTTGCGGCCGCGCTCGCGGCGCGCCGGATCGACGTCGGTCGCTCCGGACTCGGCGTACAGCAGCTCGACCAGATCCGCGAGCTCGGCCGGCGGTAGCTCGACCGGCCGCATCGCGGCCTCGCCGCGCGCCAGCTTGGTGTGGCCCCAGAACCGCGGACCGCTCGGCTGCTGGAGGAACGCGGTCAGCCACGCGCGATCGCCATGGCCCGGGCCGATCACCGGACCCACCCGGTCCTCGCTCGCCTCGTCGTGGCAGCTCGCGCACAGCCTGGCGAACTGCGTCCGGCCCTTCCACATCGGCGCGGTGGTCCACAGATCGAGCGGTCCGGTCGCCGGCACGCCGCGCTCGCGGGCGATCCGGCGGGCGCGCTCGGCCAGCTCGGCCGCCTCGTGCTGTCGCTTCGCGAGCTCGGTATCGCCGGCGTCGCGCGCGAACGACATCGCGGTCAGCGCGCCGACCACCGCGAGCAGCCCCGCGAGCGCGCCGAGCCACGGCAGGCGGTGCTTGACCGCGCGCGACGCCCGCCGATCGACGAGCGGCAAGCCGACCAGGAACCCTCCGACGATCGCCGGGGCGACCAGCGCCGCGAGCCGCTCGGCGCTCCCCGCCAGCTCGCGCAGCTCGAACAGCCAGCGGAAGTACCACAGCGGCCGCGCGTCGTACGCCTGCGCCGGATCCGCGGGCGCCCCGAGGTCCGCGCCGCGCTGACCGATCACCACCGCGAGCACGATCGCGAGCGCGATCGCCATCGCGATCGAATCGCGGAGGCTCTGGTGCGGCCACCGCGGCACGGCCGCCCGGCTGCGCATCGCGGTGGTGCCGTGGCGGCGGGCCAGCCGGACGTGTGCGACGGTGAGCACCGCCACCAGCGCCGGCAGCGCCACGACGTGGAGCATGTAGAACCGAGTCAGCGTCAGGTTGCCGTGGTCGTTGCCGCCCAGCGCGAGCTCGCGGAGCGCGTCGCCGATCACCGGGGTGCCCGCCGCGATCCCGATCTCGACCCGGCTCGCCCAGTAGGCGGCCTGGTCGGCGCGCAGCACGTAGCCGGTGACCGCCCATGCGAGCACCAGCACGAGCAGCGCGAGGCCCAGCCACCACACCAGCTCGCGCGGCCGCTTGTACGCGCCCGCCACCGCGGTCTGCACCAGGTGCAGGCCCGCCACGATCGCGATCGCGCCCCCGCCGTGGAAGTGGATCCCGCGGACCAGCCACCCCCACGCCGCGCGGTCCTGGATGTAGGCCACCGAGCCCCAGGCATCGGTCGAGGACGGGCTGTAGAACGCCGCGAGCGCGGCGCCGGTCACCGCCTGGACGCCGAGCAGGAACACCAGCACCGCGCCGAACACGTACGCGAACGACGCG
>JBQCJR010000490.1:0-6584 GCA_051952595.1 Kofleriaceae bacterium | reverse complement strand
CGTGGCCGGTGCCGAGCCGCGCGAGCAGCCGCGGCGCGACCACCAGCTGGACCACCAGGGTGATCAGCTGCCCCGCGCCGCGCACGCCGCCGAGCAGCGCCGCGAGATCCGCCGTCGAGCCGCCGCTCGCCGCGACCTCGACCGCGAGCGCGAAGTAGCCGAGCGACGCGAACACGCCCGCGGCGGCCACCACGATCGCGAGATGGCGCGCCAGCGGGTGGCGGCGCACCGCGCGCGCGCCATCGCGCCACGACCGCGAGATCAGCGCGCGGACCCGCGGCCCCGCCGCCGCCCCCGCCGTCGAGGCCACCCGGTGCGTCGCGGCGAGCCGGGTCGCGCCCAGACCCGCGAGCGCGAGCAGCACCGCGGCGCCGCCCAGCACGCCGCGCGCTCCGACCGCCGCGGCCAGCGGGACCACCAGCACCGCGCCGAGCGCCGCTCCCGCGCCGCCCGCCGCCGCGAGCAACGGGAGCAGCCGCCGGCTGCGCCGCGCGTCGAGCCGCTCGGCGATCACGACCCAGAACGCCAGATCCGTGGCCGCCGCGAGCTGCTTGCCGCCGACCAGCGTGGACACCGCCGCGGCGCGTGGCCAGATCGCCGAGGCGATCGCGAGCCCCGCGATCACCGCCGCCGAGACCAGCGCCAGGCTCGCCAGCACGCGCCGCCGCTCGAGCCGGTCCGCCAGCCCACCCACCACCGCGAGCACCACCGCCAGCAGCGCGCTCGAGATCGCGACCGCCTCGCCGAGGTGGGCCGGCCCGAGCTCGGACAGGAACATCGCGTCGGCCGCCGCCGCCGACATCGCCGCGCCGCCGCTCGCGAGCGCGAACACCGCGCCGGCGGTGGCGAGCAGCACCCGCTCCTCGGCGCGCAGCGCGGTCGCGCCCGCGAGCCGCACCGCCGCGGCGGTGAACGCAGCCGGCGCTCGACCCGAGGCATACGCCGAGGACGTCGCGGTCACCGGGCGGCATCATACTCCGGCGCGCCGCGTTCCCGGCGCGATCGCCCGCGCGGGAGCCGGCGGGCCCGCCCGCGGCGTGTCATCATGCGTCCATGCGCACGCGCCGCATCCTCGCCGTGGGGGCCGTCGCCTCCGTCGCCGCGATCACCGGTCTCGCGGTGGCGCAGCAGTCGCGCCGCGTGCTGCACCAGGACCTCCCGCCGCTGTCCGCCGATCGCCCGACGCCGCTCGTCGGCCAGACCGGCAGCGGCAACCCCGCCGCGTTCACCGCCGGCGACAAGGTCCTGCCCCGCCCGGCGATCGATCGCCCCACCGGCGCCCCGTCGCAGCGCGAGCCCGTGCTCGGCACCGGCGGGTTCGCCGCCGACCGCGAGACCTCGATGACGCCGGACTCCAACACCGGCGCCGACTCGACGCTGCACTACGTCAGCGTGTTCAACCCCGACGTGCTGCCGTTCAAGCGGATGAGCGCGTTCGAGGCCGTCGCCCCCGACTACCGCCTGTTCGTCGCGCGCACCGCACACACCGACGTGCCGGTCGGCGGCTCCACCGACAAGACCCGCGATCGGTTCTGGGGCTCCATGCTCGTCGAGCTGTCGCCCGGCAAGGACGTCGCGCTGCCCAGCGTCGCGCCCGACATGAGGATCCTGTCGTACGAGGTGAAGCCGCGGCTCCGGCTCCAGTTCTCGAAGGACGGCGCCGACAACTTCTACGTCCGCAGCGACGAATCGAGCGCCTCCGGCACGTTCCGCCTGGTGTTCCTCGCCGACGCCGACGCCGGCTACTTCGCGCCGTCGCTGCCGCGCGCACGCTACACCGCCCGCCAGGTCGCGACGATGACCCCGCCCGAGCTCCGGCCGGCGCTGCCCGACAAGGTCCGGCGCGCCGCCGCGATCACGATCGACAAGCTCGGCCTCGACGCCGACATGGATCTGCACGTCGCGTTCAACAAGCTCGTCTCGTACTTCCGCGCGTTCGAGGCCAAGCCGATGCCGACCACCGGCGACATCTATCGCGACCTGTGCGACAGCCAGGCCGGGGTGTGCCGCCACCGCGCGTTCGCGTTCATGATCACCGCCAACGCGCTCGGTCTGCCCACCCGGTTCGTCGAGAACGAGGCCCACGCGTTCGTCGAGGTGTGGTTCCCCGAGCGCGGCTGGCAGCGGATCGATCTCGGCGGCGCCGCGCTGCGCCTCGAGGTCACCGGCGCCGACAACAAGACGCTGCACCGCCCGCGCGCCGACGATCCGTTCGCCAAGCCGCCCGAGTACGCCGACAACTACACCCAGCTCGAGGGCGACATCCGCGGCCTCACCTCGCAGCAGGTCGCCGACAAGCGCAAGCCGCTCGATCAGGCCCCCGCCAGCGGCGACTTCGGCCCCGGCCCCGGCAGCGCCGCCGCCGAGGGCACGAACGATCTCAAGATCACGCCGGATCCCAGCCTGCCCACGGTCACCCAGGATCCGAAGAAGAAGACCCCGAAGCTCGAGGTCACCCTCGCCGATCCCAGCGCGTACCGCGGCGATGTGATCCACATCGAGGGCCGCGTCCACGCCAACGGCAAGCCGCTCGGCGACCACGTCGTCGATGTCTACCTGTCGCCCGCCGGCCGCGACGGCGCCAACCCGCTGCCGCTCGGCCGCGCCGTCACCGGCGCCGATGGCCTGTTCCGCCAGGACTTCACCGTGCCCTCGGCGATCAGCCTGTCGACCTACGAGATCTGGCTGTCGAGCCCCGGCGACGCGTACTTCAACGCGGCGCTCAGCCAGTAGCTCACGACAGCGTGATCGGGAACGTGACCAGGGTCGGCGCCCCGGTCGACGGGAACCGCATCCGGCCGGTCGCCCGCTGCGCGCACGGCAACAGCCCGTGCTCGAACAGGTAGCGCGGCGCCTGGAGTCGCACCTTGGTCACCCGGCCGCCGCCGTCGACCACCAGCTTCGCCGTGATCGTCGCGCGCAGATCCGTGCCGGTCGCGCCGCGCACCACGCAGTCGCGCAGCGCGCTCGACTGGCTCGACAGCGTGGTCTGGATCTCGGCGTCGTCGAGCGGGCGCGCCTCGCCGCCGCCGCCCAGGTCGAGCCGGGTCGCCGGGAGCGTGGCGTCGTCGCCGCGCCACTCGAGCCGGCGATCCGCCTCGGTCAGCGGCGCGGCCGGCTCGGTCTCCTCGTACTCGTCGGGATCGCCCGACACGCCCGCCGGCGCGACGCCCGTGGTGCCGGGAGCCGCCCGGCGCTTCTTCTTCTTCGCGGGCGCCGCGGGCGCGCCGGCATCGGGAGAGATCGCGACCACGCCCGCATCCGACGGCGCCGAGGTGGCCCCCCGGCCCCACGGTGGACGCAGCGCGAGATACATTCCTCCGGCACCGACGGTGAGGCCGATGACGAGCCCGAGCGAACCACGCACGCAACGCTTGTATCACGTGGCGCCCCGGTCGGCGTTCTCCCCGGCCTGGGCGGTGGGCCTGACCCTCGGCGGGGTCGCGACCCTGATGGTCGCCGGGGGCCTGATCGTCCAGCTCGGCGCGCCGCTGTACGTCGGCATCGCGCTCGGCGATCTCGCGATGCTCGCGTTGCCGGTGATCGCGCTGCGCCGGCTGAGGCTGCCCGCGGCGGCGATCGGCTGGCGCGCGCCGGCCGGGCGCGACGTCGCGGCGGGGCTGCTGATCGGCGCGACCGCCTGGTACCTCAACATGCGGCTGGCCGGCCTGTTCGAGCTGCCCGGCGAGGAGACCCGCCAGCTCTCCGAGGCCGTCGCGCGCCCGTCGCTGCCGCTGACCCTGCTCGCGTTCGCGGTCGCGCCGGCGATCTGCGAGGAGGTGCTGTTCCGCGGGGTCCTGTTGCGCAGCTTCGCCTCCCGGATGCCCGCCGCGCTCGCCGTGGCGATCTGCGCCGCGCTGTTCTCCGGGTACCACTTCAAGCTCGTCCAGATGCCCGCGACGTTCACGCTCGGCCTCGTGCTCGGCGCCCTCGCGCTGCGCGGCCACTCGATCGTGCCGGCGATGCTCGCGCACTTCTTCAACAACGCGCTCGCGCTGCTGGTCTCGCGCGGCGACCTGCCCGAGCTCGCGCGCGTCGCGATCCACCACCCCACCGCGATGCTCGTGGTGTGTGGCGTCGGCAGCGCGGCGGGGATCGCGCTGATCGCCCTCCCGCGGCGCCCCGCGCGGGGTGCGGCATGAGCGACGAGCGGCTCCGGTTCACCACCCTCGCGCTGCGCCGCGAGCTGCCCTCGGATCACCACTGGCTCGCGCCGGTGGTCGCCCCCGAGATCGTCGCGTACGGCGACGAGGATCGCACCGCGACCGAGCTCGCGCTCGCGCTGTCCGAGCTCCCCGACGAGCGCAAGCCCGCGACGGTGGCGCGGCTGCTCGTGCCCGAGGGCGTGCGGCTCGAGGCGATCGAGGTCGAGCTCCGGCGCGGCGAGGTCGAGCTCCGGCGCGGCGAGCTGCCCGGACGGCTCGGCCGGCCGATCTCCGTCGAGCTCACCGCGATCGTGGTGCCCGAGCCGCGGCCCGACGCCGGCCCCGCGGGCCACTGGGTGTTCGTCCCCGCGCTCGCCCACGCCTGCTTCGTCGATCGGACCGAGTCGGTGGTCGAGCGGGTGCGCGCCGAGCTCGCCGTGCTGCCCGCCGCGCTCGGGCTCGACGTCGCCAGGTGGAAGCGGCTGCTCTCGTGGTCGCCCGCGCGGCTCGAGCAGATCGCCGTCGAGCTCGCGAGCACGCCGATCTCCGAGCTGCGCAACGCCAAGGCGCTCGCCGAGGCCGAGCGGCGCCGCGCCGCCCGCGCGACCCTCGAGGCCGCCGGCCGCCGGCTCGAGCGGCCCGATGTTCCGCCGCCGCTGGTCGGCCGCGCCGCGCTGCTCGACGAGCTGACCCGCGCGCTCGATGGGCGCGCGCGCCGCGGCGTGCTGGTGATCGGCGACGAGGCGGCCGGCAAGAGCGCGCTGATCGGCGCGTGGGCGAGCGCCCACCCCGAGCGCCCGGTGTGGATGACCTCCGCGGCCGAGCTGATCGCCGGCGCGAGCGGGCTCGGCGAGTGGCAGCAGCGCGTGGCCGAGGTGCTCGCCGCCGCCGAGGTGCTCGATGCGATCCTGTACTTCGATGACTTCGGCGCGCTGTTCTCCGACACCCCGGCCGAGGGCGGCGTCGATCTCGGCGGCGCGCTCCGCCGCCACGTGGTCGACGGGCGGGTCCGGGTGATCGGCGAGCTGACCGCCGTCGCGCTCGATCGCGCCGAGCGCCGCGACGTGTCGCTGATCGGCTCGATGCTGCGGATCGAAGTACCCCCGACCGACCCGGCGACGACGATCGACGCGTGCCACGCGTGGGCGGCGCACTGGCGGCGCACCCAGCCACACCGCCCGCAGATCGCCGCCGCCGCGGTGCCGACCGCCGTCGATCTCGCGCGGCGCTACCTGCCCTACCGCGCGTTTCCCGGCAAGGCGCTGCGCCTGCTCGACGAGCTACGCGTCGCACACGACCTCGGGCGCGACGCGCGCGGCACCGGGCCCGAGCTCGGCGAGCCCGAGCTGTTCGCGGCGTTCTCGTGGTCGACCGGGATCCCGATCGCGCTGCTCGCCGACGAGCGGCCGCTCTCGCCCACCGACGTGATCGCGAACCTGCGCCGCCGGATGGTCGGCCAGGCCGCGGCGGTGCGCCGGGTCGCCGACGCGATCTGCGTCGCCAAGGCGCGGCTCTCGCCCGGCGACAAGCCGCTCGCGTCGCTGCTGTTCGTCGGGCCGAGCGGCGTCGGCAAGACCGAGCTCGCGCGCAGCGTCGCCGCGTACCTGTTCGGCGCACCGGACCGGATGGTCCGGCTCGACATGAGCGAGTACACCGATCCGTGGGCGGCCGAGCGGCTGTTCGGCGGCGACCGTGCGAGCGGCGACGACGGTCGGCTGACCGCGGCGGTGCGCAGCCAGCCGTTCGGCGTGGTGCTGCTCGACGAGATCGAGAAGGCGCACCCCTCGGTGTTCGACCTGTTGCTCCAGGTGCTCGGCGAGGCGCGGCTGACCGACGGCCGCGGCCGCACCACCTACTTCCACAACGCGATCATCGTGCTGACCTCGAACCTCGGCACGCGCAGCGCGCGCGGCAAGCTCGGCCTCGCGCCCACGGCCGCCGACGACGATCGCGAGGATCGCCGCTACCGCGACGCGGTGCTCGGCGCGTTCCGCCCCGAGCTGATCAACCGGCTCGATCAGATCGTGGTGTTCCACCCGCTCCAGCCCGCCGAGATCGCGCGGGTCGCCGAGATCGCGGTGAGCCGCATGGTCGAGCGGCGCGGCCTCACCCAGAGCGGCGTGTTGCTCGACGTCTCGCCCGAGGCCCACGCGCGGCTCGCCGACGCCGGGTTCTCCCCCGAGCTCGGCGCGCGCGCGCTGCGCCGCCACCTCGACGCCGCGGTGGTCGCGCCGGCGGCCCGGCTGCTCGCGCGCGCCGGCGCCGAGGGCCACGGCGGCACGCTGACCGTCCGCGCGCCGGACGAGCCCGACGGCCGCCCCGCCGGATCCCGGCTCGGCGAGGAGCTCGGCCCCGTGCGGGTCGCGCTGTGGCGGCGCACCGCGGCCACCGCGCGCCGCATGGTGCGCTCGGCCCTCGCGCTCGGCGCGCTGCGCCGCG
>JBQCJR010000489.1:0-7372 GCA_051952595.1 Kofleriaceae bacterium | reverse complement strand
CGCCGGTGCGTACGTCATGCCGATCCGGTAGTACAGCCGACCCTTGCCGTCCTTCTGGATCGTCAGGTCCTGCTTGTCCCGCGCCGCCACTTCCTTCATCGGGATCGGCAGCGCGAGCTCGTCGGTCGTCCGGCCGCGGAAGGTGTGCTCGCCCGCGTAGTCGTTGCCCAGCCACACCCGCGCCACGAAGTCCGGCTCGACGCTCTCGTAGGTCCGGAAGTAGCGATCCATCGCGAGCAGCGCGAACGTGTTCTCCTGCGTGTTCAGCCACCGCCCCGCCTTGCGGTGCGCGAGCAGCCCGGTCACCAGCTTCGGGATCAGATCCAGATCCTTCTGCTCCTGGATCAACGCGTCGAGCATCACCGCGTCGACCCGGTGGTTGCTCGCCAGCAGCGTGTACGCCCCGTCGCCGTAGCTCGTCGTGAAGCTCGCCGCGCCGGCGGTCTCCGACACCTTGTTCAGCGCGTGCCGCAGGATCGCCTTGCGCTCCGCCTCGGCCGAGGCCTGCCCGGCGAGCACGCCGAGCAGCCAGCCGTTGGTCTCCATCGAGACCTTCGCCACGCCGCCGGCCTCGCGCAGCAGCTTCTGCGCCTTGGCGACATCGAGATCGCCGAGCTGCTTGCGGACGTACAGCGCGTACGCCGAGATCGCCTGGCGCACCTCCTTCGAGTAGTACCAGGGGTAGTGCGCCTCGATGTTGTCGAGGTATCTGCGCGCCCGGCCGAGCAGATCCTGCGGCACCACGAAGCCCTTCTGCTTGGCGAGCGCGAGCGCGCTCGCGACGTACGCAGACACGTACGGCTCGGACATGCGTCCGCGCTGCCAGAACGGGAACCCGCCGTTCGGGTTCTGGAGCTGGGCGAGCCGCTCGATGTCCGCCTCGACGCTCGCCTGGATCGCCGACGACGAAGGCAGGTCCTTGGCCTTGAACGCCGCGAGCACGTCCTGGAGGGCCGCCACCGCGAACACCCGAGACGCGCGCTGCTCCGCGCACTCGAACGGGTACTTCACCAGGTAGATCATCGCGTCGGTCAGCGCCTGCAGGTTGGTCGACGCCGTCGTCACCTCGAGCCCGCCGAACTGCGGCACCACCGACGCCGGCAGCGCCACCGGTTGCCTCATCGCTCCGTCGTCGATCACGCCGTAGGTCGCGAACGCCTCGGTGGTCGCCGGCGTCCACACCGGCAGCGCCAGCTCCGCGGCGTCCGACGCCGCGCCCGCCGCGCCCACGATCTGGAACCGCGCCGTGCCCGCGAGCTCCGCCGCCGCCGGGAACTGCACCTCGATGCGATCGTTCGCCGGCACCGTGACCTCGCGGCCCGCGCCCGCGGTCAGCGCCGCGTTGGTCGCGCGCACCGCCACCTTCACCGTCATCGGCGCGTCGGTCTGGTTCTGCACCACCACCGGCAGCTGGAACGCGTCACCGAAGTTCAGGAACCGCGGCGGGCTCGGCCGCACCATCAGCGGGAGCCGCGCCGTCAGCGCGCCCTCTCCCTTGCCGAACTGCTTGTCCCCCGCGCTCGCGATCGCCACGATCCGGTAGCGCGTCAGGTTGTCCGGCAGCACGACCTCCACCGTCGCCCGCCCCGCGGCGTCGGTCTTGACCGCCGGCGCGAACGCCGCCAGCGGGTTGAAGTTCGAGCGGATCGCGATCGCCGCAGATGGCTCGCCGCCTCGTGACCGCGCCTTCGCCTTGTCGGCCTTGGCCTCGGCGAGGCTCGGCTTCGCCGCCATCGGCCGAGCCGGCATGCGCGGCGCGTTCGAGGCCACCTCCTGCTCCCGCTCCCCGGTACGATCACCCCCGACCCCGTAGCCGTACCCGACGCCGCCGCCGCCGGGCCCCACGCCGCTGAAGCCAAGCCCGCCGGTCTGCACCGACAAGCCATCGACCACCGGCTTCGCGAGCTTGAGGTAGCCGCGCGAGTAGTAGTCGCGCGCGTCTGCGCCGCGGTGGCGGTAGAACGCATCGATCGGATCCGTGTGCTTGTAGCCGGTCAGCGCGAGCACCGCCTCGTCGACGACGATCACCGCGACCTCGGCGCCGGGCTGCGGGCGGCCCGCCGCGTCCTTGACCTCGACCGCCAGGCGGGCGCGCTCGCCGGGCGCCAGCTTGGGCGCCTGCGGCGCGACCTCGACGGCCAGCGTGCGCTGCTTCGGCGGGACTGGCAGGTTGATCGTGCCGCTCGCGTACGCCGGGCGCTTCGGCAGCTTCGGATCCGGATCGCCGTGATCGTCGAGCCGCGGCGCCATGCCGACGAGATCGACCTGGACGTACATGTTGGGCACCATCGCGTCGCTGATCGGCACGGTGATCACCCGGGTCGGTCCGGTGAGCTCGATCCGCTCGGTCTTCACGATCCCGCTGCGCCGCCAGCTCACCACGCCCTCCGCCGGATAGAACGGCGCCTGGATCAGCAGCTCCGCCGTGTTGCCCGCCGCGTACTCCTTCTTGTCGGGAATGATCTCCACGACCTCCTGCGCGACGTCGCGCCCGCGCGGCTGCTCGCCGCCCGTGACCCAAAACGTCATCGTGCTCTGGTTCGGCCGGCCGCGCCCGTCGAGGATCGTCGCCGTGACCAGGTAGGTGCCGCCGCGCGGGGTGGCGAACGTGCACGGCGCGGCGTCCTTGCCGATCGCCGGCGCGCAGCGCTGCGGATCGACCTGGCTGGTCGTGTACTTGCCCTTTTCGAACTTGGTCTCGAGCCGCGCCGCGACCACCTCGACCTTGGCCCCCAGCGCCGGCTTGCCATCGAGATCCACGCCGATCACGTCGAGCTCGAACGGCTTGCCCCGGTCGACGAACATCTTGCGCGGCCGCAGCCCGACGTACAGCGACGCCGGATGGACGAGCAGCGTCGACGACGCCGACCAGGCCTGGCGGTTGACGTCCGTGACGCTCGCGCTCGTGGTCACCGACATCGGGACCGCGGGCGTCACCGAGCGGAAGTCGAGGTGCAGCGCGTGCGCGCCGCTCGCATCGGTCTTGCCCGAGAGCGTCCAGTTCGCCGCCCGATCCGGGCGCGCCGGGTCGTCGCGGTAGCGGCCGCGATACCCCCACCACGGCTCCCACGTGCCGAACACGAAGTCGTCGCGGTTCGGCGGGGTGAACGTCGTGCGCTCCGCGCTCGCCGTCCAGATCACCGGCGCGCCGGGCAGCGGGCCGCCCGAGAAGTACTTCGCGGTGACCGTGACGTCGCCGCTGTCGCCGACCAGGAACGGGCCCTGGCTCGCCTGCGCCGCGACCTCGAACTCCGGCGTGCGGAACTCCTCGATTTGGAACGAGTGGTCGTAGCGCGCGTTGCCCGGCGCGCTCCACAGATCGCGGCCACCGGCGGTCAGCTCGATCCGCGCGTGGCCGAGGTTCGGCGTCTTGGGCAGCGCGAACTTCGCGTCGAACCCGCCGACCGCGCTGACCGGCGTGGTGCCGGTCGCGAGCTCGTTGCCGCGCGAGTCGCGGACCTTGTAGCTCACCGAGACCACCCCCGAATCCCCGCCGAGGTCGCCGCCCTTGCCGGGATCGAGCCGGCGCAGCCAGCCCTTGATCGAGACCTGCTCGCCCGGCTTGTACAGCTTGCGATCGTCGACGACGTACCACGCGAGCTCGACCGGCCGGCGCGACTGGATCCAGCTGCCGAGCTCGCTCCAGTAGCGATCGGTCTCGCCGACGAACGCGACGTCGTTGCCGCGCCGGACCGTCAACATGTACGAGCTCTGCCCCGCCGCGCTCGGCAGCGCGAGCGTGGCCATGCCGCGTGGATCGGTGGTCCCGGCGACTCCCGCCGGGCGCAGCTCGACCTGCGCGCCGGCCACCGGCTTGCCGCCTTCGAGCTCGGATGCGACCGCGATCAGCTGATCCGCGTCGACGTGGGCGTCGATCCCGAGCCGCGTCGATTGCACCCAGCTGACCATGCGCGGTGGATCCCACGGCTGGGTCCACGGCGAGGGCTCGACGATCGCGAGCACGTGGCCGAGCCCGTCGGGCCCGAGCGCGGGCGCCAGGTCGACCGCCGTCTCGACGAGCGCGTTCTTGCCGCCCGCCACGCTCACCAGCCGATCGACCACCTTCTTGCCCGGCGGCGCCACCGGCCGGCCGCGATCGATGCGACCGCGCTGGTAACTCTGGAACGCGGGGAAGTCGCCGATCTCCACGCGGTACAGGTGCACCTTCAGCTGCGGGTAGTTGGTGCTGAAGAAGTCGAGCGTGCGCTGCTTGGCCGCCGGATCGAGCACGACCACGCCGCTCGGCCCGAAGAACGTCGGCGACGCATCGCCCACCGTCCAGCGGTGCTCGCTGTCGCGGCCGAGCTGCTGACCGAACGCGTCGACCACCCCGCGCGCCAGCGAGACCTTGTACGTGGTGCGCGGCCGGGTCGCGCCGCTCACGAAGATCCCCGCGTAGCTCTGCTCGACCCGCATGCCGTCGATCGCGGGCGTCACCGTCACCGAGGCCGGATCGAACTTGTCGGCGTCGAGCGGGTTGTTGAGCTGGAACACGAACGGCGAGCCCGGCGGACACCGGCTGCCGTAGCCGCACTCGGCCCGCTCGACCCGCAGCGGGGCATAGCTGCGGAACGTGAACTGTGAGGCCGTCCGGGTCCGGTTCGGCCCCTCGGCCGAGGCCATGCCGGCCTTGACCTCGACCTTGACCGCCGCGTTCGCCGGCAGCGGCTGCACGGTGCGGAACGCGATCCACCGGCCGTGTAGCTCCTCGCGATTCGCGTGCTCGATCAGGCGGTGCACCGCGCGCTCGTCGTCGCGCGTGCTCCGGCCGAGCTGCGCGAGCTCGCCGGCGTCGAGCGCGCGGATCGGCAGGGTGCGGCCCCCGGCGGTCACCTGGACCGCCGCGAGCGCCACCTGCGGATCGATCCGCTGATCGAACCTCGCGAACAGCGGCGTATCGAGGTGCTGCGGCGCGCCGTCGCCCGGGAACGAAGCCTCGAGCGTGGGCGGCGGGGTCTCGAACGTGAACCGGGTCGCCTTGTCGAGCACGCCACCGGTCGCGCTGCGGGTGCCCGCCGGGATCTCGACCTGGTAGGTCGTCGCCTGCGGGAACCGGACCTCGGGGTCGAACAGGATCGTGCGCGTCCCGATCCACCGCCACTTGCCGGGGGGCTGCGGCGTCAGCTTCACCGGCGTGGTCGCCGCCGCGTCGTCCTGCGAGGTCACCGCGACCATCGGCTGGCTGAACGTGACGCTCAGCTCCGGCGCGAGCCGCACCACGCCCTCGGGCATCCACCGCACGACCGCGAGCTTGTCGGAGGTCTGGCTCGCGGGCGGCGGCGGCAACAAGGACGAGGCCGGCGGCGGGAACGAGCCGGTGATCGGGGTCCCGGTGCGCGGCGGTGGCCGAGACCCGGGGCGCAGCGCGAAGCTCTGCGCGTCGCTCGGATCCGCGGCGATCGGCCGGGTGCGCGCGAGCAGCGCCTCGACGTCGCGGTCGACCAGCGGCCGGGCCGGCGCGAGCTGCCTGCGATCCACCGCGGGTGGGCCCTGCTTGCCGTCGGACAGCGCGACGTCGAGGCCCGGCGGTGCGTCCGGCGGCCGGACGTACGGCGCGCTGGGATCCGCGGGTGCCGCGACCTCGGCCGCGCTACCGCGGGGCTCGGGGCCACTGCTCGGCGGCGGCGGCGTGCTCGACTTGTTGCCACACGACGACGCGGTGAACGACAGCAACGCCGCGACCGCGACGCACTGCAACGACTGCCAGCGATGACTCACGTGCACTCCTTTTCCCGTTCCGCGGGCGAGCCCCGCGCGCGCTCACTCGACGATCACGCGATCGGTTCCGCCGCGCCCGAACGTCTCGGGCATGTACATCTCCTCGGCCTTGGGCGGCGGCACCACGAACCGCCCCGGCGTGGTAGCGCGCGCCACGTAATGATACGTGTGCACGCCCACCCACAGCAGCGACGCGAACGCCTCCACCCGCTCGTCCCGCAGGTTCTGGTGCTCGTACCACGGCCCGTACCACCACCAGTACGCGCCCCGCTTCTTGTGCTCGTTCGGATCCGTCGGCACCGGCCCGGTCACCGCCAGCGACGGGTTCATCGGCTCGAGCCCCGCCGGGATCGGATCGACCAGCGCCACGTGGTACCGCCGGTTCTCGTTCACCATCGTCAGCTTCACCCGCACCCGCGCACCCGCCTTGATCTTCCACGTCCCGTCCGCCTGCCGCACCACATCGCCGGGATCGTCCACACCCTCGTAGGTCCGATGCACCACGAACCCGTGGTCCGCCGGCGCCAGTTGCAGGCTCGCCGGCGCGTACGTCATCCCGATCCGGTAGTACAGCCGGCCCTTGCCGTCCTTCTGGATCGTCAGGTCCTGCTTGTCCCGCGCCGCCACTTCCTTCATCGGGATCGCGAGCGAGAAGTCGTCCGTCGTCCGGCCGCGGAACGCGTGCTCGCCCGCGTAGTCGTTCCCGAGCCACACCCGCGCCACGAAGCTCGGCGTCGCCTTCTCGTAGGTCTCGAAGTAGCGATCCATCGCGAGCAGCGCGAACGTGTTCTCCTGGGTGTTCAGCCACCGCCCCGCCTTGCGGTGCGCGAGCAGCCCGGTCACCAGCTTCGGGATCAGATCCAGGTCTTTCTGCTCCTGGATCAACGCGTCGAGCATCACCGCGTCGACCCGGTGGTTGCTCGCCAGCAGCGTGTACGCCCCGTCGCCGTAGCTCGTCGTGAAGTTCGCCGCGCCCGCCGTCTCCGACACCTTGTTCAGCGCGTGCCGCACGATCGCCTTGCGCTCCGCCTCGGCGGCCTTCTGCCCGGCGAACATGCCGAGCAGCCAGCCGTTGGTCTCCATCGAGACCTTCGTGGCGCCGCCCGCGTCGGCGAGCAGCTTCTGGCCCTTGGCGACGTCGAGGTCGCCGAGCTGCTTGCGGGTGTACAGCGCGTACGCCGAGATCGCCTGGCGCACGTCGTTGCCGTAGTACCAGGGGTAGAACGACTCGATGCGCTGGAGGTACTTCTTGGCGCGATCGAGCAGCGGCTGCGGCACCACGAAGCCCTTCTGCTTGGCGTGCGAGAGCGCGCTGGTCACGTACACGCTGACGAACGGGATCGACGGATAGCCGCGGTTCCAGAACGCGAACCCACCGTCGGCGTTCTGCATCTGCGATAGCCGCTCGATGTCCGCCTCGACGCTCGCCTGCATCGCCGCCGGGGTCGGCATGTCCTTGACGTCGAACGCCGCGAGCACGTCCTTGAGCGCCGCCACCGCGAGCACCCGCGACGCGCGCTGCTCCGCGCACTCGAACGGGTACTTCACCAGGTACAGCATCGCGTCGGTCAGCGCCTGCAGGTTGGTCGACGCCGTCGTCACCTCGAGCCCACCGAACTGCGGCACCACCGCGCCCGGCAGCGCGACCGGCTGC
>JBQCJR010000488.1:0-15262 GCA_051952595.1 Kofleriaceae bacterium | reverse complement strand
AGCCCGCCCTGGTACAGCGTCGGGCCGTGGCCGGCGATCCTGGGATGGACGAGCAGCTTGTACTCGTCGATCAGGTCCAGCCGGTCGAGCTCGGTCGCGAGCTTGCCGCTTCCGAGGAGCACCCCGGCCGGGGTCGCGTCCTTGAGCTTCTGCACGCCCTCGCGCAGATCGCCGACGATGTGGTGGCTGTTGGTCCACGGGAAGTCCTTGCGCGTCGACGACACCACGTACTTGGGCTTGGCCTCCAGCTTGAGCGCCCACTCGCGCGTGGCCGGCGGCGCCTCCTCGTCTCTCGAACGTTAACCTCTCGGTCGACTGTTCGATCTTTCGAGCGTCTATGGCTCCGGGCGCCGGCCGAACCGGCGTGACGGCGTGGGCGGCCTCCTCGCAAGGCCGCGAACGAAGAGAACCCCAGCAACATCAAGGCGTTCGCGCGCAGCCGCTCGCGGCGCGAGCGTGTTTGGCAGCCGCGGCGCGCGGGCCTCGCAAGCACCGCGTCCCGAGCGGGCGCCGAAGACGCGCCCGCCACCAACTCGGAGCCGGGCCGGGAAGCGGCGCGGCCGGCCCAAGCCAGATCCCAAGAAACTCCTCCGAGCGCGTCATCGGCGGGTTTGAAGCCCGCGTCATGGCCGCCGACGCCTGCCCGACCGCCCCCAACGGCGGCCACGACGGCGCCCAGGTTGGCCCACGACGCGCCGAAGTCGCCCGCATGGGCGCCGGTGGCGGGCTGCAGGCAAAGGGCGCCCGTTCGCGCCGTGGTCGAAGGGCGCGGTGGGGAAGTCGGTGGCGTTCATGGTCAGGCGGCCTTGGTCGTCGGCGCGTCTTCGGTGAGCACGTAGCCCCGGAGCAGGCCGTGCGCGTACTCGCGGCGCTGGAGTTTGCGCCGCCTCACGGCGTCGAGGTCGATGACCTCGGCCAGCGGCGCGTCCTTCGAGCGCTCCTCCGGAGTTCGCCCGTCGATGCCCTGGTGAGGCCGGTGCTGGTTTTGATACTCGCGCCACTGGTCGCAGTACCACTGGAGTTCCTTGGCGTCGGCCACGCGCACGTGGCGCAGCAGCTCGCGGCGGATGCTGCCGATGGCCCGCTCGGCGTAGCAGTTCATGATGGGCAGGTACGGCGGCGTCAGCTCGTTGTCGATTTCGAGCCCCCGCATCTGCCGCTCGAACCGCCCGGCGAAGTGCGCGCCGTGGTCGTGCACCACCGCCTTCGGTCGACGCTTCTCGCGCGCGCACGCCTCGACGAACTGCACGAGGGTCCACGTCGAGTCGACGTCCCAGCCGTCGTAGACGCGCAGGTCGATGATCTCGCGGGTGTGGATGTCGATGATGAGCAGCGCCTGCAGCCACACGCCCTTGGCCGTCTTCACGGCGAAGAAGTCGAGCGCCCAGACGGCGTCCTTCACCGACGACGTCACGCGCTCGAAGTCGAGCTCGCGGCCCGGCCTCGGCGCGAAGCCGTGCTCCTTCAAGACGCGCGCGATGGTCGGCTCGCTGACGGAGATGCCCATGCGGCGCAGCTCCTCCTTGATGCGCCGCTGGCCCCACGCCGGGTTCTCGCGCTTCAGCGTCAGATGAGCTCGATGACCTTCGCGTCGAGCGGGCGGCGCCCGACGACCTTGCCCTTCCGGCGTCGGAACACCGTCGCCCAGCGCTGGATGGTGAGCAGCGAGGCCGAGAGGAAGTAGCGCGTGAAGGGCTCGTTCCCGCGGGTGAGGAAGTACGCGAAGACCTGCGCCGCACGTGTCCTCGAACACCTTCTTGAGGTGGTAGTTGATGGTCGGGACCTCGACGTCGTAGAGCTGCGCCATCATCTTCTGGCTCAGCCACACGTTCTCGTCGGCGTAGAGCGCCTCGACGCCACCCGTGCCGCTGGCCGCCACGAAGGTCAGATACTCGGCAGCCGAGGAGCGAACGAGCGAGACCTCGGGCGGCTGCTTCTTGCGGGTCATGGCGTGGCTCCCGGGCCAGGCTGGAGAGCTTTCGTCAAATGCCCGTCAAAAGCGCAACCCACGGGAATTGCGAAGGAAAACCGTACCGGGCGGCACCAGCCGGGCCGTTCCATCAAGTGCCCGTCAATGCCCAAGGGCGCGGAAACACGAGGCTTTTCTCGCCGACGCGCCCAGCCGGGGACCTCACCGTCAAATGCCCCCTCACGGCTGACCTCCGCCTCGGGGAGCCTGCTCGCCTCGCGCCCACCACGGCAGGTAGCGCCGCTCGCTCTTCGCGGCGGCCTCGTCCTCCAGCACGATGACGCCTTCAGCCAGCGCGTCGCGGATGAGCCGCGAGGCGATGGCCGCGTTCTTCTCTCGATGCCGAAGCGCTCGCGCAGCGACGAGTTGGTCATCGGCTGGCGCAGCACGTAGCGCACGCAGGCATGCCGGTAGCAGGCGCGCAGGCGCTCCCTGCGGTCCATCTCGGTCAGTGGGCGGTGCGCGAAGAGCACCGCGCGGGTCGAGCCGGCAGGCACTTCAAAGAGCGGGGCCGGGAGCTGGTAGGCCTCGATCTGCGAGACGATCTTGTCGACGCCGCTGCCGCGCTCTTCGCAGATGCCCATGCGCCGCATGAGAGAGGCCAGCGCCTCGTTGCGTGAACGCGGCGGCGCGTCGACGAAGCGATCGGCGGCGACGAGCGGTTCGCCGGGGTTCGTCAGCTCGAGACGGTCAGCGAACAGCTCCACCATCGGCCCGGCGCCGGTGACGAAGAAGTCCTGGTGGATGAGCGCGTTGGCGACCAGCTCGCGCACCGCCAGCTCGGGGTACATCGGCACCGACTTGCGCAGCGCCTGCCCGATGACCTCGTTCGACGGCACGAGCTCGTTCACGAACGCGATGAGCGTCTCGAAGCCTGCCGCGTAGCCCTTCCGCTCCACCTGCTCCTTGAGCGTCTTGAGGCGGCCGCCGCCCTCGTAGACCATGACGCGCACGGCCTTGCGCCCCAGCGGCCCGAAGTCGGTCAGCTTCTTCGCGAAGAGCACCGCGCCGAGGTTGGTGATGTTCCAGCTCCCGGCGTCGCTCTTGCGGATGAGGGCGTCTTCTTCGAGCGCCGAGAGGATGCCGGCGCGATGGTCGGGAAGCGGCCTGCCCGTCAGCTCGAAGTAGCTCGGGTAGTCGAGCAGCGACAGCACCTCGTCGCTCGTGGCGTGCTCGCGCGCGACGCCGAGGCCGGTGAGGTAGTCGGTGGAACGGGAGCTCGTCATGCGGCGACATCTCCCGAAGCAGGTCGAGCTTCATCGCACTGCACGTGCTCCTTGAACTCGAGGGGCGGCGACTCGCCGTGGGCGACGACCGACCTGAGCGTGGCGAGCGTGATGGTCATGGCTGGTCGGGCTCGACGATGGGCAGGAAGAGTCCGCCACCTAGATACCGGCTCCTCCCGAGCAGAAGTGGTCCCTCAACGCTCTTCTCAAACGTCAGTCTCACGTCACCTGTGAGCCCGACCCCAGCTTGCCCATGAACGTTGCTCGGCTCGATCTGCGGCTTCGGCAACTCGAGTCGTCGACACTCGGCCAGGACGTCGGAGATGAGCGCGTCCGCAGCGACGCCGCCCTTCGCATGGCGGGTCACGACGTAGGGCGTGACGGTCTTCCACACGCGCGAACGCCCAACGAGCAAGAACTCATGCGAATCAGGAGCGAGGGAAAGGAGCCCAGCAGCTCCCGCCCGCAACTCGCTGAACCCCTCGAGCGCGGCGTCGAGCGTTCGGAGATGATCGAGTTCCTGGGTCGTGGCCATGCGTCGCTCAGCGACGTGCGGGGCGATGATGAGCAGCCGACGCGACTCCGGCTCGAAGGTAAAAGCGAGATGTGAGGAACGAACGCGTCGAATCGGGGCGCCGTCCTCTGCATGACCGCTGAAGAACGGCACAAGCCGCGCTCGTGCGCCGACCACGGCTTGCACTCTTGCCATCACCGCACGGCGCAGCGCCCGTGAGATCTCGAGCGCCTCTGGTTGACCAACGAGTCCGCTGTTGATCGCAAAGGCATGCACGCCGGGAACGACGTCCGACGCTGGTGCCAGGAGCCCAAGCCCACAGAACCGCCCATCTCCGAGCAACAGCGGCCCCTCGACAGGGGCGGCGAACGCAACTTCGACGTGCCAAAGCTGGTGCTTGGAGAAGCGCGGCTGCTTGTCGGACCCGAGGGGAATGTCGAACCCTTCGGCGTGTGCGCCGTAGGCATCGAACGACTCTCGCTGCAGGCGAATGCCGTCTACTGGAGTGCGCACACCAGCATGACGAAGCGCTTGAACCACGGCCGATCTCGCTCGACCCATTTCCACGACGCGTTCGAGGCCCCGCTTGGCCTCTGTCATCCTTCGAGTCGGCTCGATACGCCGACGCTTTCCCTCCTCGGGAAGTGCTATGGGCGTGACGGATCGAAACACGCGGGCCCTTGCACCAACGCCGTAGTGCCGAAGCATGTCATCGTCGGTCGAGGGGGACAGCAGCACATCCGTCACCTCGCCCGTGTCGGGTTCAAACAGCTCTACCCCTGAGAACGCCCACCGAACATCCTCACTTCGAAGCCGGCACGTCGCAGGGACCTCGATGAGCAGGCGTCGGATCGCGCGGTCGGCGTAGTGCATGCCGATAGATGGGATGGCAACGATCCGCACGCGGCTCTCGGCAGGCACCCCGTTCGCTCCGTTGGGCTTGCGCCCTACGAGGTGCTGGTCGATCTCGTTCGTGCGGTTCGGCAGGGCGATATTCAGGCGATTGCGCGCGGCTTCCCGCGCCAAGACAACGAGCGACGACGCACCTTCGAGGGGCCACGCCACTCGATGCTCTGAGTCCGTCGTGGAGCGCAGATCGAAGACATGGCGAGCCGGAGGGCTTTCGTACGCGACTTGGCGATAACTTGGCTTCGGCTGCTGAACGAAAACCCGCTGGCCGTTTTCGGTGCGGAATCGTGGCGCTCGATACCGGCGCTCCAGGCTCTCGAACGAACCGCGGCTGGGACATGCGAGTTGGAGACCATCGCCCGCACTCGGTCGCCGAACGACGCCGTTGTACGTGCCGAGTAGCTTGTCGAGCGCGGCTTCATCGAGAAGTTCGCCCCACGCCCAGGCCATATCGACACCACGCCCGAGCTGGTAGAGTTGCTCGGCGAGCGCGCAGATGATGCTGGCGTGTGTCTGCCCATCCTCGCTGCCGGCGAACGACCATGCGTAGATCCACGGCACCGACGCATCGAAGTGCCGCGGCCTCCACACTTTCTGCGCGCCACGCGTTTTCGCGATGTTCCGAACGTCGCCGCCAAACTTGTCGAGGTCGTTGTTCGGCATGAACATCGTGACCGCCTGCCCTCGCGAGAGGCGCGGTGATGCGATGAGCGGGGCATCCGAGAGCCCCTCGAGCCAGGCGAGCGCTTTCTTCGTCTGGTCGTCGAGAGGTCCGCTGATCCCGGCGCCAGCAACGAGCGCCTGAAACAAGCGAAAAGGCGATGGCAGCTCGTCGCCGTCACCGTGGTACCGCCCCTCGTGGGCGCGCACGTAGATGGTCAAGTAGCGCGTCATCCCTGGGCTTCCGCCGGAGCGTCGTCGTCCTTCTTCGCGAGCAGCTTTTTGGCCTCGGCGAGGTTGAACTCGTGCTCGAGAGGAATGTTCTGCCCCTCCTTGTTCTTCGGCCACTTGTTCTTGAACGGTTCGGCTACCTTCCTCGCATAGGCGACCAACTGCTCATGCTGCGGGATGGTTTCCTGGGCGGGCTCGCCTCGGCGCGGAACCTTCGTCCATGTGTCCTCATTCGCGTAGCGGAGAAGGCATCCCTCCCGAAGGAACAGCTCGAGGTCAGCGGTGGCAGCCAAGAGCGCGAGGCTCAGCAGGTACTTTTGGACCTCAGTGGTCTCGACGTGGTTCTTCCCTCGAAGGCCCCGCAGCGCGACGAGGTTGATCGTGACGTCGCGTTCGACGGCCCCCTTCGCGAGTACGCCGCCGAGCACACGTGCCTCGGGGTTGGGGGCGCCACCCACGTACTCTTGGATTTTGGTCTTGCGGAATGTCGCAGGCGCGTCTGCGAAGCCCTTCTCGGAGAGCTTGACCTTCTTCGCCTTGGCCTCCTTCTCAAGCTCTTGCTTCTGCTCCTCACTCAGGGCCTTCCACACGGAATTGAACTGCGCGGCGCTATGAAGGACCTCGACGTCCCACGCGCGGATGATCGAGCGCACCAAGCGAGGACGCTTCTCACCTGTGCCGCCGCGCGAGTCCCACACGCCGAACACCAGCGAGGTCGGGGCGATCGCGGCGAGCGGGACGGCGTTGCCCGTGTTTCTCAGCGCCTCGAAGGCCCTTGCGATCTCCGGGGCGAGCGTCGGGCTCGCGAGCACGACGGCATCGGCGCTGCGGTGTGCGAGGTCGAGCAGCGAACGCTTCTCGACGTGCTCGGCTGCGTCAGTCTCGCCCGCTGCGTCGGCGTCCTTCTTCTTTCCCTTCTTGCCACCGGTCTTGTGCAGGACGATTTCGATCTGCGGGACGAGGTCCGCGAGCGGATTCGTTGGCTGACCTTCACCGGCTTTCTTGAAGATCGGCTCCAAACGGTTCGCCTGCGAGCCGACGGTGTCGATCGTCGCGACGCGCGTGCCGTCGGCGAGCGTGTCGATGTTGTAACCGATGTCCGCGTACGTCGGCGGGAAGATGACGCCGCGACCGCTCTCGTCGGCCTCGACAGGCAGCAGCTTCTGACGCAGTCGAAGGGCGACCGGGCCATCGGCGGCAAGCCACGTGTCAAAGAGCGCGGTCGTCTCCTTGCTCGGCGACGGGATGGTGGTTTCTGCAGCCTTCGATGTCATGGTTGGGTCTCCTCTTGTGCGAACGTCGTGACTTTGTTTTTGCCGGAAAGATCGAGCTCGAACTGGAACCGGCGCACCGGCAGCTTCACATCGGCGCCAGCAAGTGCGGCGCGCGCCAGCATCGGCGGCAACGGGTGTCCCCAGACGGCGTAGCGAACCTTGCGCGTCTCGTATTGGTCGGGGCGGGCGTGTTCGAGCCCGATTGCCGCCAGGATTTCGACGACCGGCGAGGCCGCGATGCCGTCTTTCTGCGTGTTAGGTGAGTAGCCCGCGTCGATCGCGGTCCAGGCGCCGCGTGGATCAAAGTTGAAGCTGCCGCCCATCGGCGTAACGACGTCGAACGGCGTGTTCAGGAGCGCCGCTCGGTTCTCGTCCCAAAGCTGTTGCAACCCTCGGTTCTTGAGGTCGCCGATCGACTGGTTCTTCTTCGGCTTTGCACGCACACCTTGAAGCATCTGCGTCGCGATGCGGTTGCCGGAGCGGTTGCCTGAGTAAAGCTTGAAGTCGTCCCGTGACGAGCCGTCGGCCCAGTGACTGACGGTGAGCCGGTGCCCGTCGTCCGTGAGTTGGACGGGGAGCGCGTTGCGGTCGCCTTCGCCCGATGGAAAGGCTGGCGTCGTGAGGCGCCGCTGCGTCTCGGGTGCATCGTCCCCATCCGCATCGTCCCTCTCTTCGGGTTCACTCGGAGCGGCCTCTTCCTCGTCGCCATCGTCGTCGCCGTCTGCGGCGCCGCCCTCGACGTAGCCGATGGGCGTCAGCTCAATGACTTTCGCCTTCGACAAGAACTCCAGCACGACTTCGAATGGGTTCTGGTCACCGTTCGCGTCGAGAACGAACTGGGCCTGCGGCGGACTCCACTCGAAGTGCGCCACAACGCCGCCGAGCAGCACTTCGGCAGCCTCCATGAATCCCATGCACGCAAGCACTTGGCCTGGGCTCTTCAGGTCGACGGGAATGGACCAAGTGGTCATCGCGGCTGCTCCTCCGGCGCGGTCGCAGCCCGCTGGTTGCGGCGCGACGCGGTCTGATCGGCCGAACGAAGCAGCGCCTCCCACCACGCGAGGCCCCACGGCCCCCAACGCCGCGACAGCCGCGAGAAACGAAGCGCGACCGCGCGAGCGCGCTCATCGATGATGGACGGCGGCGCATCGTCGCAACCGCTGGTGCCGATCACGGGTCGCGCGAAGCCGTGGTGCGCCGCGATGAGGTGGAGAACGAAGTCTTGGTCGTCCGAGGAGAGCTTCTTGAAGTCCTCATGGGCCTCGACGTAGGGCAACGACCCCAGCTCGTGTCGGTAACCATCGAGGATGTCGAAGTCGATGGGGCCCTTCGTCTTCGCGTACGGGCGACCGTCGAGCGGGGCCTTGAAGGCGCGCTGCCAGCGCGCCGCCCGCTTGCCTTCATCGTGGAGGCGAGCGGCCAAGGCGAGGAGGTCCACGCGCGCCTGCTCGATGCCCAGCCGTTGTCCGATCGCGTCTGCGCAGTCTGCTGCCCAGGACTGGTGTTCGTCGAGCTGCTGCGGACGGTCTGCTTCACCGCGCTCCTCTTCCGTCGCGGCATCGCCTGCCCAACCATCGACCACCAGCGCCGTAGAGGGCTCGCCGTTCACCACGCTCGTCACGAACAGATGGCGCCGCACCCAACCGGTGCCGGGCATTGTACGCCACGCTGCGCCGTCCTCTTCGCTGGCGCCCACTGTACGGATGCGAAAACCCGTCACGGGAACGTCCGGAGCGTCCGGGCGAGCAAGCCAGGTGGAGCCCGCGTCTGCGGCATCCGCCAACTGCGCCTTGTCGTCCAAGAGTCCATCGGTGAGGCCGCCGAGACGCGAGTCGACGATGAGTGTTGCCCCTACCAACAGTGCCTCGAGCTGCTTCGTGGCTTGCTCGCGATCCTTCTTGGCCTCCTTGCTCTCTTTCTTGCCCCTGCTCTTCGTGGCAGCCAGTTGCTCGAGGGTTCGCCAGCCTCTCAGCTCACCGCGCGCTCCGAGCGCGATTACGACGACCTGCTTCGCCTTCAGTACGGCATCTTCATCATTCGCCCCGCTAAGCGCTGCTGCCCGCTCGATGAGCCAATCGAGCACGAGGTGCGTTTCGGCTTCGAGCTGCTCGCTCGTGTGAGGTGGGGCAGCATCGAAGAAGCGCTTCGCAGCCTTTGCGTTGAAGGCTTCATCCGCGCGCACAGGGAGATATCGTCGCCAGACTACCGTCGTCTGCGGCGGATCGTTCGACCGGAAGCCTCGCAGCCACGGGTCGACGTCGGGGCGCCCCGGATGCTCATCGAGCGAGGTCATCGACCAAGCATCGACCAGTGGGCGCGTCAACTCGGGCCGAAGCGGCTCGATGGTCGTCGCGTCGCGCAGGGCGTCGGTGAGGTCTGTGCGTGAGCGCAGATTCAGAAGTGCGCAGGGGCTCAGGCTGCCGTTCTCGCCGACTGCCTCCAGCAGGCTCCGCAGGGCGCGATGCTGGGTGACCACCACCTCGTGTCGCGCGACAACCTTCGAGTCCGCGTCCTTGAAGGCCTTGACGCGCTTCTGAGCGGCAGAGATCAACTTCTTCAGCTCCTTCACGTCCCGCTTGCGCTTCTCTTCCGCAGCCTTGGCGTCGGCGGACTTCTTCTGCCCTCGCGCGGCAGATGTCTTTTCGCCCTGCAGCGCGCTCAACTGCTTTGTCAGCTCAGCGAGTTGTTCCTTCGCTGTACTGGACGCCGTTCTCTTCTCGATCGCCTTGGTGGTGCTCTCGGATGGGGTGGGTTCGTTCTCGACCACGACGACGACCTTCGCATTACCATCGCCGCGCCGGTTCACACGGCCGAGGCGCTGCACCATGCGTTCCCACGCAACGAGGTCGCAGACCATGTGGTCGGCGTCGAGATCAACGCCGACCTCTCCCGCCGACGTCGCGATGAGGAAGACCGAACGCTCCAAGGTCACGGAGCTACCCGCGAGGAAACCAAGTCGGGCAAGCGCATCACGCGCCTCGACGCGCTCCTTCACGCGGCGCCCGCCAACGAAGAGTTCGATGCTTGGTTCGGGTGCGCTCGCCGACTTTGCCAGGTTGCGAAGCTCGGCGGCGACCGCCGTCGCGTCCTTGCGCGCGTTGCAGAACACGAGGCACCGAACCCTGGACGAGCCTTGCTTCGTTAGCTCCCATGCCTGCTTCGCGAGAACGGCAGCGAGCTTGGGCCCCTTGTCCTTCTTCTTCGCGTCGTCGTCCTCGCTCGCGTCGTCCGCCACCTTGCTGTCTTCGGCGGAAGGAGCCTCAGAAGCGGCAGCAAGCTCCACGATGTTCAGCGATTTCGTCGCGTTCAGTCGCCTGACAACGACTGCGTTTCGTCGATCTTCATCGGTGAGCGTGAGCGGTGGGGTGGCAGCGGTCGTTTGACGCCCCGTGGCCGAGAGCGATAGCAGCTTGAACGGAGGCACCAACGCGCGAAGGGCAGCGTCCGTGGGGCCGAATGAACTAGCTCCCTCCTCGACCTGTCGGAGGAGGTCCTCGAAGGCGGGGACCAGGTGCGCCTCGTCCAGAACGACGAGGGTATCCGCACCGAGCAGGCCTGCGTGGTAGGGGCGCATCTTAGAGGAGACGCCATAGCCGGAGAAGAGAAGTCGCGACCCCACCATGTCGATGGTGCCGACGATGATCGCGGGCGACGATGGGTCTTCGAGCCAGGCGCGGTTGTCGACGTGCTGGCCGCGCAGCGTAGAGATCGGCAACGTTCGATCACCAAGACCGAGGACATCGGCGACGTCGCGAGCCTTTGCCACCCACGCGCACAACGCCTCTGCGACCTCGGTCGCCTGATCCACGACCGCGCGGCGATCGACTACGTAGACGAGGCGGCGAGGCAGCGCGGCTCCGAGCGCCCGCGCGACGAGCCACACGGCCATGACTGCGGTCTTCCCCAGACCCGTCGGGATGTCGAGCGACGAAACAACCTCGCCCTGGCGGAACCGCCGAAGCAGCTCGATCTGCCACGGGAACGGCGTCTGCGATGCTTCGAGGCCGAGCGCGCACCGTAGCCACTCCAGAGCGCGCTGGTCCTCGGCGCTCCCTTGGTCGTGCTCGCCCGTCGCGGCGGTGGCTTCGCTGGCCTTCGCCATCAGCGCTTCCTCCTTTTCGTCTTCGAGCCCTTTGAGCCACGACCGGCCTCGTGCTCGTCTTCACCTGCGCCGCCCGCGCGTACCCACTCGTCGACCTCGGAGAGCTTGAACTTCCAGAGGCGGCCAACCTTGTGCGCTGGGATGCCTCGCGACTCGATCCAGCGGTAGACGGAGTCGCGCGCCACACCCAGGTGGGCGGCGACGTCTTCGACCGAGACCCACGGCTCAGCGGGCGTTGTCATCAGACTGGCTCCGTTCGGCATGGAGAGACCCTGCACACCCGAGCAGAGTGCCCGATGTCGAGGGAGTCTACAAGGATCGAACAGAGTCGAACAGCCGCCAACGGGCGCAGAGGCGCGGAGGAGGGCTACCAGGCGGCCCGCAGCCCCTCCCACCGCTGCCGCTGCTCCTGCCAGTCGAGCGTGCCGAGCAGCGCCTCGCGCAGCCCGCGCTCGCTGAGCGGCTGGCGGCCGGCGGGGGCTTCGAGGGAGAGCACCTTCTCCTGCACCTCGGGCGCGAGCAGCAAGAGGTCCATGAGCTGCGTGACGCGGGCGCGGGTGAAGCCGAGCTGGCGGGCCATGTCGGCGAAGTCGACGAACTCCCCGGCGTCGAGGCGTCGGCGCAGCGCGTGGGCGAGCGCCAACTGCCGCGCGACGCGCGCGGGGTAGAGAGACGGACGGCCTCGCGCTTCTGGCGCTCCTGCTGCTTCCACGTGCGGCCCGCCTTGAAGGGGATGACGACCTCGCTCATCGCGCGGCCTCCAGCGCGTGGAAGGTCACGCGCAGCTCGCCGCTCTCGGGCTCGAAGCCCACCTTGTCGATGAGCGCGTGCAGCACCTCGCGGCGCTCTTCGGGCACCAGCGCCTCCCAGACGTCGTCGAAGCCGTCGAGCAGCTTGGCCACGTGCGCGCTCTCGGTCTTCAGCGCGGCGCTGGCGCGCAGGCGTCGCTCGACGTCGGTCAGCGTGGCGCGGTGCTGGTCGCTCTCGGTCTCCAGTTCGCCGAGGCGGCCCGCGAGCAGCTTGCCGCCCGCGTCCGTCGTGCTGAACGCACCGAGCAGTCGCTTGGCCTCGATGCCCAGGTCCGCGATGCGAGTGGCGAGACGCTGCTTCTCGGCGAGCAGCGCGACCTCGCCCTCGTCCTGCCCGGCCAGCGTCGCCAGCGCGCGGTCGCGGAGCGCGCCGCTTCGGGCCAGCGCCTTCACCTGCGCCGCGACGGCGGCCTCGACGTCGTTCGCGTTGAGGAGCCCCGTGGGGCACTTGCCGTACCCTGCACGTCGCCGCGACAGCGGTAGTAGCGGTACCGCTGGCCCTTGCGGTTCGTGGCGTGGTTGGTGCTCATCGCGCCGTCGCACGGGAGGCAGCGGAGGAGCCCCGTCAGCAGCGAGTCAGAGCGATTGGGCCGCTTCTTCGCCCGATGCCCCGTGCCGCGCAGGTCCATCGTGCGCTGCACGCGCTCGAACACTTCGCTCGGGATGATGGCCTCGTGTTCGCCGAGGTACAGGGCGTCGTCGTGCTTCACCTTGCCGACGTAGAGCGGGTTGCGCAGCAGCCGGTGGACGGCGTTCTTGTCGAAGGGCTTGCCCGACTTGGCGGTGAAGCCGCGCGCGTTGAGGCGCTGCGCGACGAGCGCGATGGACAGCGTCTTCTCGTACAACTCGAAGGCCAGCGCGACGACGGCGGCCTCCTCGGGCACGACCTCCACACGCCGCGCGCGCCCTTCTGGTAGCCGAGCACCAGCGGGCCACCGGTCCACTTGCCCTTGCGGCGCGAGGCGGCGATCTTGTCGCGCGTCCTCTCCGAGATGAGCTCGCGCTCGAACTGCGCGAAGCTGAGGAGGATGTGCAGCACCAGCCTGCCCATCGACGTCGAGGTGTCGAAGTGCTGGGTGATGGAGACGAAGGCCACCTTGTGCTTCTCGAACCTCTCGACCAGCCGCGCGAAGTCGAGCAGCGAACGGCTGAGGCGGTCGACCTTGTAGACGACGACGGTGTCGACCTCGCCGCGCTCGATGTCGTCGATGAGGCGCCTCAGCGCGGGGCGCTCGAGGTTGCCGCCGGTGAAGCCGCCGTCGTCGTAGCGCGTGGGCAGGAGCTTCCAGCCCTGCGCGGCCTGGCTCTTGATGAAGTGCTCGGCCGCCTCGCGCTGCGCATCGAGGGTGTTGAAGTCGGAGTCGAGCCCTTCGCTGGTGGACTTGCGCGTGTAGATGGCGCAGCGGACCAGCTTGTCCTTGGCAGGCGTACTCATGCTGACCTCCCGATGCGGAAGAAGGTGAAGCCGTTCCAGCGGGCACCGGCGATGCGCGTGGCCAGCGTCGAGAGGCTGGTGAAGCGCTCGCCCCGGTACTCGAAGCCGTCGGTCAAGACGCGCACCTCGTGGACGACGCCTTTGAACTCGCGGCGCAGCACCGTGCCCACCGGCGGCAGGCGCGGGTCGCGCGCGGACTCCTCGACGATCGTGACCGACGACACGTTGCGCGGGGAGCGTCGGCGAATGGGTGCCTGCGCGGCCAGCGCCTCGGTGCGGGCGACGGCCTTCTGCGAGAGCCCGCCGTAGCGTTGTTCCTGCATGCGGTAGGCGAGGCGCTTGAAGAGCCAGTCCTTGTTGCGGCTCGTCGTCTCCTCGCCGAAGAGGGCGAGGTAGCGCTCGCGGAGCGCGGCGACGGGCAGCTCGCGCAGGGCGAGGATGTCCTTCATGACGGGGCTGAGGGTGTGGGTGTCGGTCATCGGCGTGCGTTCTCCTGGTTGAGGGGCGCGGCCATGACGGCTTCCGTGGCGAGAACAGGCAAGGCGTCGTTCTCCTGTTCAACAGCGCCGGGCGCGGTGGCGAGGTCGTCGCCCAACACGCGGCGGACGCCGCGCGCGAGCACGGCGGCGGCGACGGTGAGACGGCGTTCGGTTTCGAGGCGCTGTTCGATTTCTGCCTGCTCGGTTTCGGTGCCGCTCATGCGGGACGCAAAGCCAATCCGCGCGATGAACAAGGGACATGCGATCGGCTTCGTAGTGCCCGTGTCCCCGCGCGATGGCCTCGTGGGCTTTGCGCGATCCGTGGATGACTCGACCCTCAAGCCGTTCATCGAAGAGGTAAAGAGCCGCGTCGACCTCGTCGCGCTCGTGGGACGTCACGTGCAGCTTCGCGAGGGTCGGTAGCTACCACGTCGGACGCTCGCTCAAGAACCACGACTCGAACCCATCGCTGAAGGTGAAGCGCGGCGGCTCGAGCGGCGCGACTACTCGGCGGGCGAAGGCGGCGACTGCTTCAACTTCCTCCAGTACGCGACGGGCTGCTCGTTCATGGAGGCGCTGAAGGAGCTGGCCCGCGAGGTCGGCCTCGCGATGCCCGGCGTGTCAGCGGAGCAGACCGCCGAGGAGCTGAAGACGTTCCACGCGCGGCGGCGCATCGAGGAGCTGCTGACCGAGGCGACGCACTTCTATTGCGACGGCATGACCGGTGGACTGCGCCATGAGTACTGGGAGCGCGGCTTCACCGACGAGAGCATCGACCACTTCCAGCTCGGCTTCGGCAAGACGGGGTTGTGGCAGCACTTCGAGAAGCTCGGCGTCTCCGAGGAAGAGCGGCTCTCGACGGGTCTCTTCATCAAGCGGAAGAGCGGCGAGAACGCCGAGTTCTTCGCCTTCGTGACCGAAGACGACACGGGCTTCCTCCGGCAGATCGGCGTTCTCCGGACCGAACGCGGGCAGACGGACCTTGGCCTTACGCTGGGCGGGCTCCTCATGCTCGGGCGTGAGCTGGCGATCCGCGATCGTTTTCCGGCATGGCACCTCAGCTACCGAGAACTGCCCACCGAGCCGAGCGTCGACCTGCGCTGGGTCGATCGCGTCGTCTCCGACGGCTCGTGGAACGCGAACTTCTTCGAGTTCTACACGCGCATCGTCCTCAAGCTGTACGAAGGGCTGAAGGTGCCCTTCGCGCTCGAGGGTAGTCAGTTTCGCGTCGATGAGACGCCCGCGCACAAGGCCGTACGCGAGGCGCTGGTGAACATGCTCATCCACGCCGACTACGAGGGGAACTCGGGCATCCGCGTGCTGCGCGATCCAGCGGGCTTCGAGTTCATCAACCCCGGCCTCCTCCTCGTCACGCCCGACCAAGTCTGGAAGGGAGGCGTGAGCGAACCGCGCAACCCGCTGGTGCAGCGGCTCTTCGGCTTCATTCAGCTCGGGGAGCGCGAAGGCTCCGGCGGCCCGACGATCCTCCGCGCCTGGTCGGAGCAGCATTGGCAGACGCCCGAGCTGGTGGAGGACGTCGAGAACAACGAGCTGCACCTGAAGCTGCGCCTCGTGAGCCTCTTGCCGAAGGAGTCCGTCGATGCCGTGCGCGCCGCCCTCGGCGCCGCGTTCGATGCGCAAGACGAGATCGGCC
>JBQCJR010000487.1:0-6853 GCA_051952595.1 Kofleriaceae bacterium | reverse complement strand
AGACCGTCGACGCCGAGGCGATCGCGCGCCAGCTGCTCCACCGCTACGGCGTGGTGTTCCGCGATCTGATCGCCCGGGAGTCCAGCCTGCCGCCGTGGCGCGACATCCTCGTCGCACTGCGCCGGCTCGAGGCGCGCGGCGAGATCCGCGGCGGCCGGTTCGTGACCGGGTTCGTTGGCGAACAGTTCGCGCTCCCCGAGGCGCTCGACGAGCTGCGCGCGGTCCGCCACCCGGGCGCCGCACCGGACGTGTGCCGCGTCGCCGCCACCGATCCACTCAACCTGGTCGGGATCCTGTCGCCGGGGCCGCGCGTGCCGGCGATCGTCGGCAACGCCGTGCTGTACGTCGATGGCCAGGCGGTCGCCTCGCTCGAGGCCGGCGCGGCGGTGCCACGCGCGCCGCTGCCCGCCGGCGCGCGGATCGACGACGATCTGACCTATCATCCGCCGCCGCGCCCGGTGCCGGTCGCACATCAACCCTCGCTTCCGCTGTGATCGCTCCCGTCCGCCACCTCGTCGCGCTCGCCCGCTGCTGGCAGGGCTGGGTGATCCTCGGCGTCGTGGCGCTCCAGCTCGTGCTGCCCCTGCACTACTACACCGTGCGCCGCGATCCTCACGACGAGCGGTTCGCGTGGCGGATGTTCTCGCCGATGCGCATGGCGAAGTGCACGCCGACCGCCAGGCTCGATGCCACACCGCTGCGGCTCGATCAACGGTTCCACGAGGCGTGGGTCGAGCTGGCGCGACGCGGCCGGTTCGCCGTCGTCGAGCAGATGGCCGCGCAGCTGTGCCGCGAGCACCCCGGCCAGGTCGTCTCCATCGCGCTCGACTGCACGTACCTCGACGGTTCGCAGCGGCGATACGGCGGCTACGACATGTGCAACGTACCGCTGCTCTAGCCATGGCGAAGAAGCGCAACCGACCGAGCGCCTCGGCGCGATCGCCCCGCCCCGGCACGCCGGCCGGCACCGGCGCGCCAGCCGGCACCGGCGCGCCCGCCGCGCCGGTGCGCGAGCCTGCCGCGCACCCGGCGGTGACCGCCGCGCCTTCTGCGTCGGTTCGCAAGCCCGCCGCGCGCCCGCCGGTGACCGCCGCGCCCGCCGCGCCGGTGCGCGAACCTGCGTTCTGGTTCGGCTTCGAGGTGTCGTGGGCGAAGCTGTGCGTCGCGCGCGTCGTGCTGTTCGGGCTGCTCGCCGTCGACGCGTTCCTCCAGATCCGCCACGCGCCTCGCTACGGCGCCGGTGGGTTCAACGTCGGCCAGCTGCCGCTGCTCGACGGCATCGGCCCCGGGCGCGTCGGCTACGAGGTCGGCCAGCTGCTCGCGTCGTACCTGTTCGTGCTCGCCGCGCTCGGCGTCGCCACGCGCGCCGTGGTGCCGATCAGCGCCGCGCTGTACGGCTGGCTGTACTTCGGCAGCCAGCTCGACTCGTACCAGCACCACTACCTCGTCTGGCTGGTGCTCGTGATCGCGAGCTTCGTGCCGTGGCGCGCACCGGCCGACGTCGAGCCCCGCACGCCGGTGCGCAGCTGGGCGCTCCGGCTCGTCCTGGTCCAGCTCGCGATCATGTACCTGTGGGCCGCGATCTCGAAGCTCGATCCCGCGTGGCTCGACGGCCGCACGCTCGCCACCCAGCTGTCCGGCGTCGTGCGATCGGCGGTCGACCGCACCGTCGGGATCCGCGCCGCCGCGGTGATGGTGGTCGGGCTCGAGCTCGTGCTCGCCGCGACGATCTGGCTGCGCCCCGCGTGGCGGATCGCCGCGCCGCTCGGGATCCTGTTCCACCTCGGGATCGCCGCGAGCGGCTTCGAGATCGGCCTGTTCGCGTACCTGATGCTCGGGCTGTACGTGCTCGTGCTCCCCGACGCGCTGTGGAGCTGGCTCGCCGAGCGCTCGCCGCTGCGCGACGCCGTGCGCCGGCTGGCCGCCGCGACCAGCTGGATCGCCGGGCTGCTCGGCGTGGCCGCCGGGCTCGTGCTCGCGTGGCTGCTCCGGCTCGAGCACGGCTGGTGCGCCGCGCTCGTCGCGACGTCCGTGCCCGTCGCGCTCGTCGTGCACGCGCGGATCCGCCACACACGCCCCTCCGCGATGACCGGCATCGCGCACGCCGCCGCGATCGCGCTCTGGCTGCTCGCCGATCGCGCCTCGAGCGTCGCCGTCGACTACTACCGGTTCTGGGGCGGCTCGCAGCGCCGGCTCGGTCAGCTCGAGACCGCCGAGCGCGCGTATCGCGGGCTGATCGAGGTCGCGCCCGACAACGAGACCGGGCACTACCAGCTCGGCCGCCTGCTGCTCGCGAGCGACCGCGCCGAGCAAGGCCTCGCCGCGCTCCACCAGGCCCAGCACCTCGAGCCGTCGCGGGCGCGCGCCTACGTCGAGGAGGCCCGCTGGCTCGCGCGCAACGGCCGGCTCGACGAGGCGCTCGCGAAGGCCCGCCAGGCGACGTTCGCCGAGCCCGGCCACGCAAACGCCGCGCGCCTGCTCGATAGCCTGCAGTCCCAGCGCCCCGCCCCCGCGGCCGACTCCGCCGACGACGACACCGAGCCCACCCGACCGTGACTCCCGCCGCCTCTGTTCCCGAAGAGCCGCTGCCGAACGATCGACGCGGCCGCGCGCGCCGGATCCTCGAGATCCTCGATCAGTACATCCCCGCGCCCGCGATCCCGCTCGATCACGGCGATGCGTTCCAGCTGCTGGTCGCCGTGGTGCTGTCCGCGCAGTGCACCGACGCGCGGGTCAACCAGATCACGCCCGCGCTGTTCGCCCGCGCGCCCGACGCGCGCGCCATGGCCGCGCTCGGCAGCGCCCGGATCGAGCCGCTGATCCGGACGTGTGGCCTCGCCCCGCGCAAGGCGCGCGCGCTCGCCGATCTCAGCCGGATCCTCGTCGAGCAATACGACGGCGCCGTGCCGCGCGACCTGGACAAGCTCGAGGAGCTGCCCGGCGTCGGCCACAAGACCGCCAGCGTCGTGATGGCGCAAGCGTTCCACGAGCCCGCGTTCCCCGTCGACACGCACATCCACCGCCTCGCCGGCCGCTGGCAGCTATCGCGCGCGCGCAGCGTCGAGGAGGTCGAGCGCGATCTCGAGCAGCTGTTCCCGCGCGACCGCTGGTCGACCGTGCATCTGCAGATGATCTACTTCGGCCGCCAGTATTGCCCCGCAAAGGGCCACGTGCCCGCCGAGTGCCCGATCTGCTCCTGGGCGATGTCCAAGGCGCGCGCGCAGCGCGAGGTGAGCCAGGGGCTGAGCAAGCCGGTGATGCGGCCCAAGGGCGCGAAGACGGGCGCGAAGACGAGCGCGAAGAGCAAGGCGAAGGTACCGAGCGCCGCGAGCGAACCAACGAGCGCAGCGCGCGCCGCGCGGGGTAAGGCGAAGGCGAAGGTGAGCGCGAGATCGTCGAAGCCGCGAGGCTGACGAGGCGAAGGCGAAGGGCTCCGCGAGATCGTCGAAGCCGCGAGGCTGACGAGGCGAAAGCGAAGCCGCGAGGCGAAGGCGAAGGCGGCAAGCGCCGCGAGCGAACCAACGAGCGCGGTGCGGGCGGCGACGAGCAAGGTGAAGGCGAAGGGCTCCGCGAGCTCGCCGAAGCCGTGAGGCTAACCAGGCTGACACGCACGCGCGTGCGTGGCGAGGCTTGTCGGGGGCGCTCGCTCGCCGTGCTGAGCGCGCAGCCATAGCGCTCGTGGGGTGACCGCAGCGGGCCGTCTCCGTCGGTGAGCCCACCTCCCACACCGCCGTCGCTCCTAGAGCTCGAGCCGGGAGCACCGTCGTCGCCGGCAAGCCTCGGTAATCGCGCGCACCCAGCGAACCCCGTGGCGCCGCGCGTGCTCTGCTCGCTCATGCGCCGTCTCGCCCTCGTCGCCCCGCTGCTCGCAGGCCTCGCCGGTTGCATGAACCGCGGGTTGCCCGCCGATCCATCGATCGAATCCACCTTCCCCAAGCGCGCCGCGGCCGGTTCGCTGCCCGACCAGCTGCGCGTCGTCACCTTCAACGTGCACGGCCAGCCCGGGTCCGTGGTCGCACGCGCGATCGACCGCGATCCCGCGCTGCGCGACGCCGATCTGATCGTCCTCGAGGAGATCGAGCGCGCGCCCGACCAGCCGCGGTGCAGCGGCGCGTGCGAGCTCGGCAAGCTGCGCGGGTTCCACGCCGTCTACGCGCCCGGCCACGCGAACAGCGACGGCACCACCGTCGGCGTCGCGATCGTGTCGCGCGCGCCGATCACGTCCGCGCAGGTGATCGAGCTGCCTTACTACGACGTGCACTTCAACCGCGGCCGCCGCGTCGCGCTCGCCGCGACGATCGAGCACGCCGGCACGCCGATCACCGTCTACGCCGTGCACCTCGAGAACCGCGTCACCGTGCGCGAGCGGCGCACGCAGCTGATCCCCGTGCTGATCCACGCCGCGCGCCAGGACACGCCGGTGATCATGGCCGGCGACTTCAACACCAGCCCGTTCACGTGGATCGGGCACGTCGTGCCCATCCTGACCACGACGCAGGACGACCGCCTCGAGGAGCTGATGCGCGCGCACGGCTTCGCGACGCCCGTCGCCGACAGCGGCCCCACCAGCCGGTTCTTCGGCATGAAGCTCGACGCGATCTACACCCGCGGCCTCGAGACCGTCGCGTTCGCGACCAGCAACGCCGACGAGATCTCGGATCACCTCGCGCTGTGGGCCGAGGTCCGCGCGCCCGTTATGCGATGAACACGAGCGCGTACATCCCCGCCGCCGAGGCCGCGGTGATGCACAGCCCACCCAGCACGAGCAGCCCGGCCCGTCGGTGGCGCGCCGAGAACGCGCCCGGCAACCGGTCCTGGAACCGCCGCCACGAAGCCACCGCGAGCCAGGTCCACGCCGAGTAGGTCGCGACCGCCACCGCGATGTGAATGATCAGCAGCCCCCGCGCCCACGATTGCAGGTGTGCCGGCGCCGTCTCGACGAGGCTGCCCGAACCGCCCGAGAGCCGGATCTTCAGCTCGAGCGCGAGCACCGCCATCCAGCAGAACACCAGTAGCACCGCCTGCACCAGCCGGTGGACATGATGCTCGCCCCGGCGCACCCGGCGCACGCTGGCATACGCCACCACCGGCGCGGCGAGGGTGATCGCGAAGGTCGCGGTGACGATGGGATCGACGCGCATGCCCGGACGCTAGAACCCGCGCGCGCCGGAGTCCTGGCGCTTTCTGATCTGCGCGTAGCGCCCCGGGGTCGCTCCCAGCAGCCCCCGGAACTGCGCGTAGAACCGACTCAGGTCGTTGAAGCCCACGCGCAGCGCCGCCTCGACCACCGAGGCGCCCCCGAGCAACCGCAGCGCCGCATCGAACAACCGCGCGCGATGGCAATACGCCTTCGGGCCGATGCCGTACGCCCGCGCGAACGCCCGGGTCAGCGTCTCCGGCGCCATGCCCGCGAGCCGCGCGACCCGCCGCACCGGCGCCGGATCCCCGAGATGGTCGTGCAGCGCGCGCCGCGCGAGCGCGATCGCCGGCGGCGCGCCCGCATCCGGATCGATCGCCGCGATGAGCGACCCCGACGCGAGCACGTCGACGTCGTTGCCTCGATTCGCCCGCTCGATCTGTGCCCCCCTACCCTCCGCAGTCCCATCGAGCGCCGTCATGACCGTCCGGTCCGTGTGGGCGATCTCTTCGATCGCCGGCACGACATGTCGATCGAGCGCGCGAAGGACACCGGCGCCGTCACTCACGACATCCGCGTCTCGAAAGTGGATCGCGAGCACGCTCCGCGGCGGGACCGCGAGCAGGAAGCGGTTCGGCCCCACGATCTCCCCTGCCGTGCCGAACGCGATCGAGCCCGCGCGAACTTCGACGAGCGCGCGCAGCGAGCCCTCGTGGGTGACCACGACGCGCAGGTCGTTGCCCGCGAACCGCTGCCGGAGCATCGGGATGCCCTCGACGAACCGGATCGAGCGCTCGAGCACGATGCCGCCGCGCCGGGTCCGTGGGACGGGGGTCTCGCGCAGCGGCATGTCGCCATGTTACCCGCCACGGCTTCCGCCAGATTCCTGAGCGACCACAGCTGTTTGCGAGTTTCGCCGAGATCTCGGCTTGCGCACTAACACCGGAATGAATAGTCATTCCCCACCTCGATGGCACCTCCCTCGAACCAACGCTCTCGCGCCGGCCAGGCCGGCGACGCACCGAGCCGGGGCAGCCAGCCACCGAGCGCCCGACCGGCCGCCGGTCCAGGAGCCGGCATCGCCGCGCCTCCAGGCGGGCCCGCCCGCCGCGGCAATGACGCGAGCGCTGACGCGTCCGCCCAACGTGGCGACGCCGCACCCCGTGCCGCCTCTGCCGGTCATGGCGACGCCGCGAACCCTGGCGCGTCTGCCGGACGTGACGACGCCGCGAGCCCTCGCGCGTTTGCCGGTCGTGTCGACGCCGCGAGCCCTCGCCCGTCCGCCGGGCGTGGAGACGCCGCGAGCCCTCGCGCGTCTGCCGGGCATGGTGACGCTGCGAGCCCTCGCGCGTCCGCCGGTCGTGGAGACGCTGCGAGCCCTCGCGCGTCCGCCGGGCGTGGCGACGCCGCGAGCCCTCGCGCGTCTGCCCGACATGGTGACGCTGCGAGCCCTCGCGTGTCCGCCGGGCGTGGCGACGCCGCTACCCCAGCCGCGTCTGCCGGACGTGGTGACGCGGCGAGCGCTGGCGGGCGGCGAGTCGCGGGCGACAAGCGCGAGGCGATCATCGCCGCGGCGCTGGAGCTGTTCGTCGAGCGGGGCTTCTTCGGCACCGCGGTGCCGGAGATCGCGGAGCGCGCCGGCGTCGGCGCGGGGACCATCTATCGCTACTTCGAATCGAACGAAGCGCTGGTCAACGCGATCTATCGCCAGGAGAA
>JBQCJR010000486.1:0-4098 GCA_051952595.1 Kofleriaceae bacterium | reverse complement strand
CGAGGCCCGGGCCGTTGATCGCCGCGGCGATCGCGTCGCGCACCTGGCTCGGCGTATCGCCGGCCGTGAACGCGACCGGGACGTGCCCGCCCGCGACGCTGCCGTTCGAGTCGAGCTCGAACACGTGGCCGAGGACGCCGTCGCTGAGCGTGAACGTCTCGCCATCGACGAGCGCGCTCCCGGCGACCGGTGTGATCGTGCCCGTGGCCTGGCGGCCGGGCATCACGGTGACCAGCGGGCCCACCGGACTGCCGGGGCCGCGGACCAGGTGCAGGCTGCTGATCATCGCGTCGCGGTTGTCCTGGTCGAGGAAGAACAGCGAGGCGTTCGCGAGGTCGCTCGGCGCCGCGCCGGTCGTGCGGATCTGCAGGTTGATGCACAGCATCCCCACGGTGTGCGCGCACTGCACCGCGCCCTCGAGCACCGTGACGTTATCGAGCGCGAACCCGGTGAGCGGGTTCTCGAGCGTGCCGGCGACCGTGAACGCGAGCCGGGTCCGCCCGCCCGAGTTGTCGACGATCAGGTCGTGCACGAGCAGGTCGTCGTTGATCCCCGCGCCGGTGGGCTCCATCTCGAACGGCGAGTTCTTCGCGCCCTGGATGAACCCGTTGCCGATCTCGACGCTGCGGAAGCCGCGCTGCAGCGACACCCCGGAGCGCGAGCCCTGTTGCAGGCCGCCCGCGCCCTGCGCGTGGCCGCCGGTCTCCATCAGGAACTGGGTGAGCCGGACGTTCTCGATCATCTTCTCGGGGTCCGCGGTGCCCACCACGCGGAACGCATCGCCGATGCACGGCCCGAAGTAGAGGTTCTGGAACACCAGGTTCCTGCACATCCGGGTGTTCGAGAACAGGTTGATCAGCGCGTGGTGATCGCCCGGGAAGTCCGGGTTGGTGATCGTCCCCTGGCGCAGGCCGAGGTGCGAGACCTCGATGTCCTCGCTGCCGTCGATCACGAGCAGGTCCCACTCCGCGTCGGCGACGCCGGTGCCTTGCTGGACGAGCGTCGTCGCGAACATGCCCATGCCTCGCAGCGTCAGCCGCGACACCTCGAACATGCGGAGCGACCAGTAGCTCGTCGCGCGCTCGCAGTAGATGTCGCCCGGGGGCAGCATCAGCACGGCGTTCATGCCGTTGTAGGCGGCGATCGCCGCGTTGATGCCCGCGGTGTTCTGGGCCCCCTTGGTCGGGTCATCGGGCACGACGGCGTACGGCGCGAGCGTGAGATCAACGAAGAACGACATGACTCCCTCTCTCTCCTCAGTTCGGCTCCGCGACCTTCGCGAAGCGAGGGAGACCCTACGCGACCCCTCTGTCACTGAACCGATGTTCAGGAGATCCCGGGCTCAGCCCTTGATCGCCGCGGAGATCGAGCGCGGCGTGATCTTCTGCCAGGTCGCCACCAGGGCGACCATCACGGCGAGCGCGGCGCCGCCGATCGCGACCATCCGGACAAACGGAGACGCGGCCGGCATCGCGTACGAGACCACCAGGCCGGCGGCCAGGCCGGCGAGGCAGCAGCCCACGATGCCCCAGCTCGCGCGCAGGTAGCGGCCGAGCGGCAGGTCGGTGGTGCGGACCACGAGGTAGCCGAGCACGAGGAACGCGATCGGATAGCCGACCGACCACGAGATCGCGATCGACAGCATGCCGAGCTCGCCTCCGAGCAGCTTGCCGCCGAGCACGAACATGCCGGGCACGGCGATCGTCGCGACGACCATGTAGCGGAGGGTCAGCTCGGGGCGGCCGATGCCGTCGAGCAGGGGAGGGCCGAGGAAGCCCAGGGCGCGCAGCGCACCGACCAGGCACAGGATCCGCGCGGCATCGGCGCACAGCGCGAGCTCGGAGGGGGTCCACTTGCCGCCGCCGTAGAACACCAGCAGGAACTCGGGGATCACGAGCAGGATCAGCACGACGAACGGCAGCACCGCGAGCAGGTTGAGCCGCGTGAACTGGATCAGCTGATCGACCAGGCTGGCGCGGTTGTCGCGCATGCTCGCGAACGCGGGGAACGCGACGTCGATCACCACGTTCGAGATCGTCTTGACCGGCTCGAGCACGATGAACAGCGCGAGCGCGTAGATCCCGGAGGCCCGCGAGTCGAACATGTAGAGGACGATCGCGGCATCGACGCTGGTGTAGGCGCGGAACAGGATCTGGCTGGCCGCGGTGCGCAGGCCGAACCGCACGTACGGCAGCACCTCGCGCGGCCGGAACACCCACTTCGGCACGAACGGGTGGCGGAGCTGGATGATCACGCCGAACACGAACGAGCGGGTCAGCGCCGCGAGCGTCCAGCACCACACCGTGGCGCCGAGCACCGCGAACACCACGCGCGCGATGCTCTCGGCGATGTGCGCGATCATGCGCGCCTTGGAGATCTCGCCGAACCGCAGCTCCTTGCGGAGCAACGCGAATGGGATCGCGTAGACGTTCTGGAACACCAGCTTGCCGCCGTACGCGACCAGCAGCCAGCCGATCACCGCGCTGCCCTGCAGGTAGCCGTACAGCGGGCCCACCACGAGCAGCAGCAGGAACAGCCCGCTCGAGACCAATAAGTTGAACCAGAACAGCGTCGACACCGCCTCGGGCGTGTGGTCGTCGCGCTGGATCAGCGCCGAGGTGACGCCGAAATCGGCGGCGGTATCGAGCAGGACGTAGAACGCGATCGCGGGGGCGGCGAGGCCGTAGTCGCCGGAGCCGACCCAGAACGCGAGGACGAGCACCTGGGAGGCCAGGTCGGTGATCGCGATCACCGCCTGCGCCGCCGCGGCCCACGCCACGCCCCGGTTGACCTTGGTGTTCAGTGCAGGCGCGTCAGCCACGGAAGGACGCTGATACCACGACTTGCAGGCGCTGCCTCGGTTCGGGGCCTCGGGTGGTTTCTCAGCCCGCGGTCCGGATCAATGCCTCGCATGCGGCTCGGATTGCTCTGGCCGGGCTTCGCCCGACCCCGTCCGCTGCGCGTCCGGCGACCGCTTCGCGGTCCGGATCAATTGAGGAGCCGCGGCTCGTTCGGCGGCTCGCGCTCCGCGTCCTCGTCGGGGTCGTCGAACGGCCGCTCGCCCGGCCACGGCACGTAGGGCGGCGGCACGACCGGCACGACCAGGCCGCGGGTCGCGCGCTCGCGCTCCTCGCGCGCGGCGTCCTCGAGGTCCCACTGCGCGATCCGTCTGCGGTTGGTGCGCCGCCGGCGGAACCACGCCGCGACCAGCAGCAGCGAGCACAGGATCCACAGGCCGAGGCCGAGTAGGCCGATCGGCAGCATCATGTAGCGGTTGTGGACATCCGCCTTCCACTCGTCGAACAGCGCCCGGATCGGCCGGCCGAACGCGCGCACCGCGGCCTGATCGACGTCACCGCTCTCCGCGATCTCGGACAGGAACCGGCGGAACGGCCAGCGGTCGCCGTCGTCCTGGCGGTCCTCCCAGCGGCCGCGCCGCGACAGGTAGCCGACGAAGTCGTAGCTCTCGGCGTACGCGCGGTGCGCGGGCAGCTCCTCGGCGGGGAACGAGTGATCGAGCTCCTGGATCGGGATCGTCGAGCCGAACCACACCATGCCGGCGAGCGTCTCGGCGCGCGCCCACGACCACTCGGCGGAGTGCTGGTACGCGAAGCCCTCGTGCAGCCAGCGCGGCGCCTTCGCGCCGAGCGCCGCTCCGAGCGCGATGTGCGCGAGCTCGTGGCGCAGCGTCGCCTCGGGGTCCGAGAGCTGACCGCCGCGCCGGGTCGCGACCGAGATCACCCCGAGATCCGGGTACGCGACGCCGATCGCCCACGGCGGCGCACCGCGCCCCGCCGGCGCGACGTCTGCCAGGTCGCGCGCGTCGCGCACGAGCCGCACCTCGATCGCGCGTGGCGCCTCGAGGTCCACGAGGTCTGCGGAGATCCGCGCGAGCGTGGTCTCGGCCGTCGCGGCGAGCCGGCGCGCGGTGCTCTCGAGGCCACGCTCGGCGTAGATGGTCACGCGTCCGGCGCGCGCGACCTGTTCGAGCGCGGGCGCCGCAGCGGCGAGCCCGACCCACGCGCACAGCGCCGCGAGCGCGAGCGCGATCCGTCGCATCCACGCGCCCGTCACGGGTAGTGCAGCTCCACGCGCTGG
>JBQCJR010000485.1:0-6856 GCA_051952595.1 Kofleriaceae bacterium | reverse complement strand
TACGACCCGAAGGGGTTCGAGCAGGGGATCAACACCCTGCGCTACAACAAGTTCGAGCCGTTCGTGCTCCAGGTCTACGATCCGCGCGAGGCCGAGCCACACCTGCACGGCGATCTGACGCTGGTGGACTGCGAGACCGGCGATACCCGCGAGGTCACGATCTCGCGCTCGCTGCTCGAGTCCTATACCCGCGCGCACGAGGCGTACTGCAAGGAGCTCGAGGCGTACTGCACCAAGTACGCGATGCCGTTCTTCCGCACCCACACCGGGATCCCGTTCGACGAGCTGGTGCTCAAGATCTTCCGCTCGGGGGGCTTTCTGCGATGAGCCTGCTCGGGCCGCTCCCGTTCGGGGTGTTCGCCGCGATCGCCGGTGCGGCGGTGCTGCTCGCGATCGGCGCGTACATCATCAAGATGCGGCGCCGCCGCTTCGAGGTGCCGTTCTCGCACCTGTGGCGGCGGGTGCTCGAGCAGAAGGACGCCAACTCGCTGTGGAAGCAGCTCAAGCGCCTGCTCTCGCTGCTGCTGATCCTGGGGATCCTCGCGCTCGTGCTGTTCGCCGCGCTCGATCCGACGCTCGGCGCGGTGGATCGCGACGCACGCAGCGTGGTGATCCTGGTCGACGCCTCGGCGTCGATGAAGGCGATGGACGGCGATGACGCCGGGCAGCTCAGCCGGCTCGACGCCGCCAAGCGGCGCGCGAAGTCGCTGATCGACTCGATGGGCGGCGGCGATCTCGCGATGGTGATGAAGGTGGACGGCCAGGCGACGCCGATGTCGCGGTTCACCAGCGACGCGCCGATGCTGAACAAGGTCGTCGGCGGCATCGCCGCGAGCGACACCCCGGCGGATCTGACCCGCGCGCTCGGCGCGGCGGCGGACGCGCTGCGCGACCGCAAGAACCCGCTGATCGTGCTGGTCTCCGACGGCGCCTACCCCGAGGCCCAGCTCGGGCAGGTCCGCTGGGAGCCCGCGGCGCCGGCGGCGAGCTGGAGCGCCAAGGACCTCGCCGCGGTCGATCTCTCGAAGATCGACGTCCGCTACCTGCCGGTCGGCAAGCGCAGCGACAACGTCGGGATCGTCGCGTTCAACGTCCGCCGCTACATCGCGAACAAGGCCGCGTCCGAGGTCTACATCGAGGTCCAGAACTTCGGCCAGGAGCCGGCGCACCGCGAGCTCGCGCTGTACAACGGCGACACCGCGGTCGATCTGAAGAAGATCACGCTCGCGCCCGGCCAGCGGATCAAGCAGATCTACCCGAAGCTGCCGGGCAGCGCGGACAACAAGCTGCGCGCGTCGCTGCGCCCGGTCGAGGGCGCGGGCGGCTCGGATCCGTTCGCGCTCGACGACCAGGCCTACGCGCTGCTGCCGGCGCGCAAGAAGCAGAAGGTGCTGCTGGTCAGCGTCGACAACCTGTTCCTCGAGGGCGCGCTGCTGGTCTACGACAACATCGACGTGCGCAAGCTCGCGCCGGCCGAGTACGACGCCAAGCCGGCGGTGGCCGATGACTTCGACGTCGTGATCTTCGACGAGCACACCCCGGCGACCCTGCCCGCGCCGCCGGCCAGCCTGCTGTTCTTCCACCCCACCGGGCCGAACAGCCCGATCGCGCTCCGCGGCGAGCTCGCGAACCCGCGGATCACCGAGATCGACGAGGGCCACCCGGTGATGCGGTGGGTGTCGATGTCGGACGTCTACATGGACAAGTCCGGCGTGTTCGCGCCCGACGCGCGGCGCGGCGAGAGCTCGATCGCGTACTCGGTGCGCGACTCGATCATCGCCGCCAAGCGCGACGGCAAGCGCAAGATCCTCGCGTTCGGCTTCTCGCTGCCCTCGGAGGGCCGCGACAGCGCGACCGATCTGCCGATGCGCGTGGCGTTCCCGATGCTGCTGGTCAACGCGCTCGACTGGTTCGCCGGCGACCAGACCGATCTGCTCACCACCTACCCGACCGGCTCGCGCGAGCGGATCCCGCTCGACGGCGTGGTCGGCGCGACCGAGGCCGAGGTCAAGGGCCCGGACGGCGCGGTCACCCACACCCCGATCCTCGACGGCATGGCGACGTTCTATGGCGCGCGGGTCGGCTACTACGACGTGGCCGCGAAGTCGCCCACCGGCGCGGTGATCGCGCAGATCGAGCTGGCGGCGAACCTCGCGTCGCCCGGCGAATCGGACATCGCGCCGTCGGCCGAGCTGTCGCTCGGAGGCAAGCCGCTCGCCGCGCCCGAGGCGTTCGCGATCACCCACACCCAGAAGCTGTGGATCTACCTCGTGCTCCTCGCGATGGCGCTCATCGTCGTGGAGTGGGTCACCTATCACCGCCGGATCACCGTCTGATGTCCGAACGCTCGCTGCTTGGCCGCCTCCTCGCGCCGTCGTCGCTGATCCGGCTCGCGCTCGCGATCGCCGCGTCGATCGGCCTCGGGCTCGGGATCTCGGCGTGGATCGGCGACCGCACCAGCATCCAGGTGGCCGCGTTCGGCCGCCCGATCGACCTGCTCGCGCCGCACTGGCTGCTGCTGATCTCGATCGCGCCGGCGTTCTACCTGCTGCGCGTGCTGTCGCTGACCGACCTGTCGCTCGGCCAGCAGGTGCTCCAGGCGACCCTGCGCTCGCTGGTGATCGCCGGGGTCGCGATCGCGCTGGCGCGGCCGACCTGGATCACCGAGCAGAGCAAGGTCTCGACGATCGCGCTGGTCGACGTCTCGGACTCGGTCTCGGATCGCCAGCTCGAGGCGGCGCGCGGCTACGTCCAGCAGCTCGTGGACGCGACCGGCGACGGCAACCTGCAGCTGGTCACGTTCGCCGAGAAGCCCAAGGTGGTGCGCGCGGCCGATGGCAAGACGCTCGCGCAGAGCATCGCGCGCCACCCCGGCGGCGGCGCCGGCACCGACACCCAGGCCGCGATGCAGCTCGCCTACGGCCTGTACCCCGATGGCTTCCTGCCGCGCATGGTGATCGTCTCCGACGGCAACCAGACCGCCGGCGACGTCGCCGTGGAGGCCTACCGCGCCAAGGAGCTCGGCGTGAGGGTGTCGTGGCGCACGTTCGATCGCGACAAGACCAGCGAGATCCGGGTGGTCGGCCTGACCGCGCCCGACGACCTCAAGGTCGGCCAGCCGTTCGAGGTCACCGCCGAGGTGTGGTCGACCGAGGACCAGACCGCCGAGCTCGCGCTGATGCAGGACGAGTTCGCGAACGCGCTCGAGCCCAAGAAGCGGGTCGAGCTGCGCGAGGGCAAGAACCTGGTCAAGTTCAAGTCGGAGGCCAAGCGCGCGGGCGCGACCACCTACCGGGTGTCGCTGACCAAGTTCGACAAGGACACCGAGAAGGCGAACAACGTCGCGGTCACCACCGCGCCGGTCAAGGGCCGCCCCAACATCCTCTACGTCGAGGGCGGCCTGCTGCGCGAGCCCGGCTCGGCCGGCCACCTCAAGAAGGCGCTCGAGCACGAGAACATGGACGTCTCGGCGCGCGTGCCGAGCGGCCTGCCCTCGACCGCCAAGGACCTCGAGAAGTTCGATCTGGTGATCGTCTCGGACGTCCCGGCGCACCTGGTCGGCGCCGCGCAGATGCAGGCGCTCGATACGTACGTGTCCTCGATGGGCGGCGGCCTGATCATGGCCGGCGGCGAGGACTCGTTCGGCTCGGGCGGCTACCAGGGCACGCGGATGGAGCAGATCCTGCCGGTGCGGTTCGACTCCGAGAAGATCAAGGACCAGCCCGACATCGCGATCGTGCTGGTGATCGACCGCTCCGGCTCGATGCAGGGCCCCAAGCTCGAGGCGGCCAAGGAGTCCGCCCGGGTCACCACCGAGGTGCTCTCGCCGAACGACTACATCGCGGTGGTCGCGTTCGACAGCGAGGCCCAGGTGTTCGTGCGGCCGCAGCGCGCCGCGCGCCGGATGCAGATCTCCGCCGAGATCTCCCGCCTCACCTCGGGCGGCGGCACCAACATCTTCCCGGGGCTCAAGGAGGCCTACGAGATCCTCCAGGGCATCAACGCCAAGGTGAAGCACGTGATCGTGCTGTCCGACGGCGAGGCGCCGGTCGACGGCATCCCCGAGCTGGTGCAGGACATGCGCGCGTCGCGGATCACCGTGTCGTGCGTCGGCGTGCAGGGCGCGGATCGCGCGCTGCTCTCGATGATCACCGATGCCGGCGACGGCCGGCTCTACATGGTCGAGGACCTCGGCGCGCTGCCGAAGATCTTCATGACCGAGACCCACGAGGCCCAGAAGAGCCAGCTCGTCGAGGACCTCGTGCACGTCCGGGTCGCCAAGAAGGTCGAGGCGATCGAGGGCACCGGGGTCGAGGGCGCGCCCGCGCTGCACGGCTACGTGACCACCAAGCCCAAGCCGACCGGCGAGACCATCCTGATCTCGGACCTCGGCGAGCCGATCCTCGCGCGCTGGCGCTACGGCGCCGGCACCTCGGTCGCGTGGACCAGCGACGTCAAGAACCGGTGGAGCGTGGACTGGATCCGGTGGGCCGGCTATCCGAAGTTCTGGGCCCAGGTCGTGCGCTCGACGATGCGCCGCAAGGTCTACGACAGCTACGACCTGTCGAGCACCGTGGCCGATGGCCGCGCGAAGGTCACGGTCGACGCGATCGACACCGGCGACAAGTTCGTCAACGAGCTCGACACCTCACTCGAGGTGATCGATCCGGCGACCAACAAGGTCGTCCAGACCACGCCGATGGCCCAGACCGCCGCCGGCCGCTACACCGCCGACTTCCGGATCCAGAAGTACGGCAGCTACCTGCTCAAGGCGGTGCACAAGCGCGACGGCAAGACGGTCGCCGAGTCGATGGGGTCGGTCGCCCTGTCCTACCCGCTCGAGTACCTGCGCACGACGCCGGATCTCGAGCCGCTCAAGCACGCCGCGCAGGTCTCGAGTGGCCTCGATCAGGCCGAGCCGGCCAAGCTGTTCGACCCGGGCACCGAGTCGGTCAGCTACACCGAGGACCTGTGGCCGTACGTGCTGATCGGGGTGGTCGGCCTGTTCCTGCTCGACCTCTACGCCAAGCGCGTCCGGCTGTTTGGCTACCGGACGATCCGGTTCGAGTAGCCGGCTAGAACCGGTACGCGATCCGGAAGAACCCGGTCACGCCGGTGATCGTCGGATCCTGGGTCGCCGCGCCGGCGGCGTCGAGCCGCTCGATGCTCTGGCGGGTCAGGAACAACGAGCCGAGCGCGAACCAGTCGCGGTTGATCCGGTAGTACAGGTTGCCACCGACGGACAGGATCTTGCCGGACGAGGTGCCGAAGCACTGCTCGACGGTGGACGTCGTGCACGTCGTGCCGCCCGGCTTGTCCTTGGTCGTGGTGTAGCCCACCTCGGCCTCCCACTCGCCGTGGCCGTTCGCGAGCTCGCGCGAGACGAACAGCCGGCCGGCCAGCACCTCGCTGCGCTGGTACGCGACGTTGCCCACGGCGAACGAGCGCGAGACGTCGGCGCCGATCCGCAGGTCCGCGATCGAGCGGCGATCGAGCACCGAGAAGAACACGTCGATGCCCTTGGCGGCGTCCAGGTTGACCTGGGTCGTGCCGTTCGGCGCCGTCAGGGTCACCGCCGGCCGGAACCGATACGCCGCCGCGGTGGTGATCTCGAATCGCTGGAGCTCGCCGAGCCCGGCGGACACGCTCGCCCGCGCGGCGTTGCTGGCGAGCCGCTGGAGGTACGCGTCGTTCTGGATCTTGGACTGCGACGTCGGCGCGCCGTCCACCGGGTTCAGGAACGCGTAGGCCTGGACGTTGAGCGTGTCGGTATCGACCCGGTTGAAGCTCCCGGTCATACGTAGCCGCTGCGCCGGCTTGTAGTTCGCGCCGGCCGACAGGTTGGTCAGCCGGAAGCCGGCCGAGCCAACGAGGTCGATCAGGCCGTAGTGGTACAGGTCGAGCTTGGGGCCCGTGCGGTAGTAGCCGTTTGCGGTCGCGAACACGCGCGGCGCCTCGCCCTCGAACGGCACCAGCGCCACGCCGCCGAACGAGCCGTGCATGTTGAGCGTGCGATAGGCCGCGCCGAAGCCGCCCGCGCCCACCAGCTTGCCAGCCGGGTCATTGGTGTTGGTGCGCAGGTCGGAGTAGTCGGTGGAGATCGAGCGCGAGCCGCGGATCGGATAGAGCCCGCCGAACCCGATGAAGGTCAGCTTCTCCGAGCTGGCGTAGTCGACGCGCAGACCATCGATCTTCACCGCGCCGAGGTCCGGGATGTACTGGCGGCCGAAGAACAGATCGCTGCGCTTGCCGCTGCGCGCGATCCACACCTCGCGCAGGTCGTACTCGTTGGCGCCGTTGAACCCGGACTGGATCCGGTTCGGGGTGGTCGCGTCGATCGCGGTGTCGCCCGGCGTGTTCACCAGGCGGGCGCGCGCGTCGATCCGGGCGTCCCACCGGCCGCCGCTGATGTGGCGGAAGTCGGTCTGCAGGCGCAGCTCGGTGAACAGCCGGCTGAACTTCGAGCCGGCATCGCCCTGCATCGTGCCGGGGAACGCGCCGCCGGTCTCGGTGTAGACGAACGAGCTCGAGGCCAGGCTGCCCTGGACCAGCGTGGTCTTCGCGGTCTTCTTGGAGTCGACCTTGTCGACGAAGAACCGGTCCTTCTCGAACGGGTTCTTGGCGCTGCCCGCATCCACGGCGTGACCACGCAGGTCCTGCTTCTTGAAATCCTTGGCCTTGGCCGGCTTGGAGGCCTTGGCCGGCTTGCCCTTGGCAGCCTTGCCCTTGGCGGGCGTGCCACCCTCGTCGTCGGCGTCCACGTCGCCGCTCACATCCTCGTCGCCGCCCTAGTCGGCCGACGCGACGATCGCCTCCACATAGAAGGCCTCGAGCTCAGTATCATCGTCCTCCACCT
>JBQCJR010000484.1:0-12570 GCA_051952595.1 Kofleriaceae bacterium | reverse complement strand
GGTCAGGTTCTTCTGCGGATCGGGCTCGACCGAGGCAGGCTGCGGCGCTGCACCGCTGCCCGGCGCGGCGGCGCTACCCGGCGCGGCGCTGCCGGCCACGGCGGGCGGCGACGTCGACTGCGCGGTCGCGGTTGGGGACCCGAAGATCGCGAACGCGAGGGCCGCCGTGGCGACGACCGTCGTCCCGATCGTCACTGCATAGCGAGTGAACGACTTCATGAAACTCTCTCCCCCACGGATCGGTCCCGTGATTGGGATGACTGAGCGGACCGAGCTCGACGCGAGCGGCCGATGACGTGCATGATGCCAAGCCCTGCGATCAACAGCACCACACCGCCGGCGGCGCCGACGCGCAGGGCCATCACCCCGGCCCGCGAGTGATCGCTCGCGTCGGGGTCGTAGTGGTAGCAGCGGTTCATGAACCCGACCGCCGTGGCGGCCTCGGCGATGCCCGCCTTGAAGATCGACTCGCGGACGACCGCGGGCTCGAACTCGATGCCGTAGACGTAGCGGGTCACGGTGCCGGTGGTGCTGAGGAAGATCAACGCGGCCGGGTGCGCCCATTCGGCGCGGTCCGCGATGTAGACGTACGAGAACCCGACGGCAGATGCGACGCGGCGGATCGACGCGGCATCCCCCGGGGTGGCCGCCGCGAGGAACGTCCAGCCGCGGCGCGCCGACTCCCGCTGCGATTCCGGCAGCTTCTCGAGGTAGCGCTCCCGCATCTTGATCATGCGGTCGAGGCTCTCCTTGGGCTCGAGGCTGACCGTGACGATCCGGAACTGCGTGCCGATCCGGAACGCGACGTCGCCCTCCTTCGCGGCTCCCTCGGGCGCCGCGCCGGGCTCCGCCACCTTCGGCAGCACGGCCATCAGGCCGTTGAGCTGGAGGCTGCACAGCATCGGGCAGTCGGAGTAGTTGAACGTGAGGATCGTGGGGAGCTCGCCGCGCAGCACCTCGCCGAGCGTCACGACCGCACCGTCCTGGGTGCGGAAGCGAGCGTCGCTCGGCACGCGTGCGCCCAGCTTCTCGTCGACCGTGACGCCCTCGCCCTTCCACAGCGCCGGCGCCGGCGGATCGGGCACGACCTCGTCCTTCGGAGCGGCGACCGCGCTCGAGGCGAGCGCGATCACGCGCGATCCGAGGGCGAGTCGCGCGATGTGCGGGTTACGGAGCATGTCCCTTCGCAGCCGAGCCAGAGGCCTCGGGCGCCGGGGTCTGGCCCTCGGCGCCGGGCGCCGGAGCCGCGCCCTCGCCCGCCGGAGCCGCGGCCGGCTCGGTGCCGGCGGCCGGCTCGGTGCCACCAGCAGCGCCCGGGGCCGGCGCGGCCTCGAGCGGCTTGGGGCGACCGAAGTCGGCCTTGACCGTCGGGTGGTTCGCCACGCCCTGGGTCGGCACCAGGTTCGATGGGTCGGTCTTGGCGCTCTCGACCACCAGCTTCATCGCGTGGTTGATCGGGATCCGGTAGGTCTGCGGCGCGCCACCCTGCGGCGGCGGGTTCGGCGCGTACTGGTTGAGCGCCTCCATCTGCTGGCTGCGCAGCGACTTGTACGCCGTGTCCTGACCGCCGTAGTCGGCCATCGTCTGGATCTCCGACGTGTCGCTCATATAGAACGCCTGGAGCGCGACGATCGACACGTAGACCAGCACGGCGCCGCAGATGCCGACGACGACGATGCCGATCGTGTTGATCTTGTCCGGGTTTCGCTTGGGGCCTGACATCGAGTGCTCCTAGAGGTTCTCGTGGGCGAGCGAGAGGCCCAGGGTGGGATCCTTCACCGGGATCAGGTTGCCGGTGAGGTTGCGGCCGATGCCGACCAGCAGCACGCCGATCAGGCCGATCCACACCGTGATGTCGACCGGCGAGAACCCGACGTGGTGGTACGCCGTGTTGCCCATCAGCGGGCCGGCGTTGATGGTCTGGGCGCCGTTGGCGACCACGTGCCAGTCGTACGACGGCATCACGTTCCAGTAGAGGTCGAGCCAGTGGAACACCAGCTGCCACACCGCGAAGAACACCAGCGACGGCACGATCCGCTTGGTCCACCGCGACAGCAGGAACACGAACGGGAACGCCCAGAAGCCGACGAGCATCGCGATGCTCACCCACTGCCACTCGCCGAACAGCCGGTATTTGTACCAGACCGTCTCCTCGGGCATGTTGCCGTACCACTGCAGCATGAACTGCGAGAACGCGGTGTACGCCCAGAAGAACGTGAACGCGAACATCCACTTGCCGATGTCGTGGTAGTGCTCGGCGTTGATCGAGTGGGTCAGGCGGCCGGTGCGCTGGATGCCCAGCACGATCAGCGCGAGCGCGGCGAACCCGCCGACGCCGGCGCTGCCCCAGAAGTTCACGCCGTAGATCGTCGAGTACCACTTCGGCGACATCGACATCAGGATGTCGAACGCCGCCATGCACACGACCAGCGCGTAGACGATGGTGGCCGGGGCCGAGGCGATCCGCAGGGTCTCGGAGATCTTGGGGTCACCGGACTCGTCCTGCTGGCGCGACTTCTTGGCGAAGTACGACGCGATCGCGGTGAGCGCCACGCCGTAGATCACGTAGCGGATCGCGAAGAACGTCGGCGACAGCCAGCCGAGCTTGTGGTGGAGGTGGTGGTTGAGGCCCGGGTCGTGCGCGTCCGGGTGGGCCCAGTAGTAGAGGTCCTTGTAGCCCGCGAGCAGCGGGATCACGAACCCGAGCCCGGCGATGAACACCAGCGGATACGCGCCGGTCATCGCCTCGCAGATCCGGCGGACCGCGGTGGCCCACCGGCCGCGCACCAGGTGGTGCAGCAGCACGAGGAACTGCACGCCGACCAGGATGCTGAAGATGTAGCTCCAGCCGATCACGTACGAGTAGAGGAAGCGCTTCCAGTTATCGCCCTGGGTCGCGCCGAGCACGAGCGAGATGCCGAGGAACGCGACCGCGATCCCGATCCCGACCTTGGTCAGGCTGCCGCCGAGCTTGCCGGCCTTGACCTTCTCGCCGGGGTGAAGTGACTTGGTGAGGACGCTCATTGAGAACCTCCGCCGGAGGGGAGCTGCGGCGCCTGCATCGCCCCGGTCTGATCGGGGGGCACGTCCTCGCGAGAGGCGTTGTTCGCGCGCTGGAGAGCTCGGATGTAGAGGATGATCGCCCAGCGATCCGCGTGCGGGATCTGGGCGGCGTAGCCCATCATCGTGTTGTAGCCGTTCGAGATCGTGTTGAAGAGCTGGCCGTTCGGCATCTTCACCACCACGCCACCGCCCTCGACGAGGTTGCGGGCGACCCACGCCTCGCCCTGCGAGGCGAGCCGCTGCGGCACCGGGCCCGTGCCGCGACCGTCATAGCCGTGGCAGGGCGCGCAGTAGATGTTGAACCGGCCCTGGCCGCGGCGGACCAGCTGCTCGGTGATCTCGATCTGCTTGGGGAACCCGGTCGTCCACGCGCCGTCCTCGAGCCCGCGGTAGAACAGGTCGTCGGAGGCGAGCGAGCCGCGGGCGATCGTGCCGGGCTGCTCGGCGCGGCTCGCGCGGCCGTCCGCGAAGATGTCGGACGAGGCGTCGGACTTGAACTTCGGCTGGAAGTCCATGTCCGGGAAGATGTGGAAGTGCGGCTCGCTCGAGTGCGAGTTGCGCGCCTTGGCGGCGATCGCGAACGGGATCAGCGCGAACGCCGTCGAGGCGACGATGAACGCCGTGATCCACTTCGGCATCTGCTTCTTCGCCGGGTCCGGATCGAGGTGGACCGGCTCCACCGCGACCGCGCCCGCGTCGTTCAGCAGCTTGGTCGTGCCCTCGAGCTCGAACCGCTGATCGCGGGCCTCGATGCCGAGCAGGAACGCGTCATCGGTGACCCGGCCGAACCGCTCGGAGCGGAAGAACGGGTGCCACACCTGCGGCAGCTTGTTCAGGATCCACATTCCGAAGAACGTGGCGAACACCGACAGCAAGATCGTCAGCTCGAACGCGATCGGCACGTTCGCGGGGATCGACCACGCCGGCTTGCCGGAGATGTTCCACGGCCAGTTGTACGCGTTCATCCACCACTGGAGGAACACGCCGCCGAGCAGGCCGGTGCAGCCGCCGCCGAACACGATCATCGGCAGGATGGTGCGCTTGATGCCCATCGCCTCGTCGATGCCGTGCACCGGGAACGGGCTGAAGCAATCGAACTCGGTGTAGCCGGCGTCGCGCACCTTGCGCGCGGCCTCGACCAGCTCGCCGGGCGTGTCGTACTCCGCGAGCACGCCATAGAGATCGCCGTCGCCGTTGAGCTCGGGCGGTGTCGGTTGTTCGTCGTGGGTATGCGTGGCCATGGCGAACCTCTAGTGGTCGTGCTTCTTGCCCGCGTGCGCCTCGGGCGTGACGCCCTTGACCTCGGACATCGCGATGACCGGCACGAAGCGGAAGAACAGGAGGAACAGGGTGAAGAACAGGCCGAGCGTTCCGATGAACAGGCCGATGTCCCACTTGGTCGGCGTGAAGTAGCTCCACGCCGAGGGCAGGAACGAGCGGGCGAGCGAGGTCGCGATGATCACGAACCGCTCGAACCACATGCCGATGTTCACGAAGATGCAGAGGATGAAGATCAGCAGGTAGTTCCGGCGGACCTTCTTGATCCAGAACAGCTGCGGGATCACGACGTTGCAGGTTACCATCGCGAAGTAGGCCCACCAGAACGGACCGAACGCGCGGTTGATGAACGCGAACCGCTCGTACAGGTAGCCGGAGTACCAGGCGATGAACAGCTCGGTGCCGTACGCGAGGCCGACCATCATGCCGGTCGCCAGCATGATCTTGCACATCGCCTCGACGTGCTCGTCGCGGATGATGTGCTTGAGGTTGAACAGGTGGCGGAGCGGCAGCATCAGGGTCAGCACCATCGCGAACCCGGAGAAGATCGCGCCGGCGACGAAGTACGGCGGGAAGATCGTGGTGTGCCAGCCGGGCAGCTGCGAGGTCGCGAAGTCGAACGACACGACCGAGTGCACCGAGAACACCAGCGGGGTCGCCAGGCCAGCGAGGATCAGGTACGCGCGCTCGTAGCGGTGCCAGTGGCGGGCGCTACCGCGCCAGCCGAGCGAGAACACGCCGTAGATCGCGGCGCGGATGTTCTTGCCCTGCATCGAGCAGCGATCGCGGAACGTCGCGAGGTCGGGGACGAGGCCCATGAACCAGAACAGGATCGACGTGGTGGCGTAGGTCGAGACCGCGAACACGTCCCACATCAGCGGGCTGCGGAACTGCGGCCACATGCCCATGTCGTTGGGGTGCGGCAGCATCCACCACGCGAACCACGGGCGGCCGGTGTGGAGCAGCGGGAACAACAGCGCGCACATGACGGCGAAGATCGTCATCGCCTCGGCGGCGCGGTTGATGCTGACGCGCCAGCTCTGGCGGGTCAGGTAGAGCACCGCGGAGATCAGCGTGCCGGCGTGGCCGATGCCGATCCACCACACGAAGTTCGTGATGTCCCAGGCCCAGCCGACGGTGTTGGAGTTACCCCACACGCCGATGCCGGTCGTGACCAGCACGTAGATGCTGTACACGCCGATCGCGAGCATCACGAGCGCGATGCCCAGCGCGACGAGCCACGCCTTGTGCGGCTTGGGGGCCTCGGCGACCCACGAGACGTCCCGCGTGATCCCGCGGAACACTTCACGCGCCTTGCCAGGCTCGTGAACGACTGCTTCGGTACTCATCAGTGCCCTCCGTGAGCGGGCGCCTTCTTCGACGCGGGCGGGGCCATCTTCGGGTTCGGGTTGCGGATCCGCGCGAGGTACTTGTTGCGCGGCTTGGTGTAGGTCTCGGGCAGCAGGTCGTAGCTGCGGCGGTCGTCGTGCAGCCGCGAGATCCGGCTGTTCGCGTCGGCGAGGTCACCGAACACGATCGCCTCGGTCGGGCACGCCTGCTGGCACGCGGTCACGACCTCGCCGTCCTGCATCGGCGCGTCGACGCTGCCGGGACGCTGGCCGCTGCGCACCTGCGCGCGCGCCTTGATCTTGGCGCCCTGGATCCGCTGCACGCAGAACGTGCACTTCTCCATCACGCCGCGCATGCGCACGGTGACGTCCGGGTTGAACAGCAGCCGGCGGACCTTGTTGCGGGCCTCGCGCCACTCCTTGTTCCAGTCGAGGAAGTTGAAGCGGCGTACCTTGTACGGGCAGTTGTTCGCGCAGTACCGCGTGCCGATGCAGCGGTTGTACGTCATGTCGTTGAGGCCCTCGTCCGAGTGGACGGTGGCGCCGACGGGGCACACCTGCTCGCACGGCGCGTTCTCGCAGTGCTGGCAGGCCACCGGCTGATGCACCACCACCGGCTCGGTCCGAGTCCCGCCGAAGTAGCGGTCGATCCGGATCCAGTGCATCTCGCGGTTGTTCATGACCTCCTGGCGGCCGACCACCGGAACGTTGTTCTCGGACTGGCAGGCCACCATGCACGAGTTGCAACCCGTGCAGGTCGTGAGGTCGATCGCCATGCCCCAGCGGTGGCCGGGGTACTCCTTCTCGCGGAACAGCGACAGGTGCCGCTTGGCGCCGCCGGTGTCGACGTCGCGGTCGTCCCAGTAGATCTCCGGGCCGCCCTCCGCCTTCCACTGCTTGTCCTCGGCGAGCGCCGCGTTGGTGGTCTCGCGGATCAGCTGCGGCAGGCGCTCGGCGATGCCCTCCTGGGTCACGCTCGGGATCAGGCCGGTGCGGATGTCCCAGTGCTCCTGGACGCTCGCGAGCTCGTAGCGGTCACCGGTCGCGGTGACGCTGCCGGTGGTCGCGTAGTCGAAGCCCGTGGTGGTCCGGACCTTGTAGGTGTCGTAGCCGAGGGTCCGGCCACGCTCGCCGCCGACGCGGCCCGCGTGGGTGCGACCGCCGCCGAGCACCAGCGCGATCGACGACCGCGCCTGGCCCGGCATCGTGTAGCAGGGGACGGTGATCTCGCGATCGCCGACCTTGACCTTGATCATCGTGTCGTTCTCGACCCGCAGCGCGTCCGCGGTGTCGGGGCCGACCAGCGCGTAGTTGTCCCACGTGACCTTCGTGAGGAAGTCCGGGGTCTCCTGCATCCACGCGTTGTTCGCGAACCGGCCGTCGTACGTGAAGCTCGAGTAGTGGAACGTCACCTCGAGCTTGCCGTTGGCGACCGCGGAGCCAGCCTGCTGGCTCGGCGAGAGCTGCGGCATGAAGTTCGCCAGGGTGACCTGCGCGGCCGGGAGCTGCGAGCCAGTGACGAAGCCGTCGTGCACGTTCTGGCGCCAGTTGCCCGAGACGCCGAGCTTGTCGTGCGTCGCGCGCACCAGGTCGTGCGAGCTCTTCTCCTGGCCGAGCAGCATCGAGAGCAGCTCCGCCGAGGACACGCCGCCGTAGAGCGGGGTGATGATCGGCTGGGTGATCGAGATCGTGCCGTCCCAGGTGCGCGAGTCGCCCCACGCCTCGAGGAAGTGCGCGCGCGGGATGTGCCACGTCGTCTTCGCCGAGGTCTCGTTGACGTACTCGTGCAGGTGGACCGAGGTCGCCACCTTCGCGAGGTGGGTGCCGAAGTCGAGATCCGCCGGCGCGTCGTAGACCGGGTTGCCGCCGAGGATGATCAGCGTCTGGACCTTCCCGGCCGCCATGTCGCGGCCGAGCGCGGTGATCGACTGCAGGTGGGTCGGGCGGTCCGGCGTCGGATCCTCGACGTAGTCGAGCGCCACGACCGGCGCGCCGATCGACTCGTTGATCCGCGCGACGACCGCGTGGACCTCGGGCGGCTGGCGGCGGCCGGCGATCACGACCGCGCGGCCGCGGTTCTGCTGCAGCTCCTCCGCGAGCACGCGGATGAACTGCTCGACGTTCTTGTCCTTGAGCACCTCGGCCTGCGGCGCGGCGCCACCGCCGACCGCGGCGTCGAGCGCCATCGCGAACGGCAGGCCGTGCTCCGAACGCAGCCCGAGGCGGTGATCCGCCATCGCGCCGGTGTGCGAGAACGCGCTCTCCGCGACCCACAGCCGGTTCATCTTGCCGATGCCGAGCGTGCCGTTCTGGCGGCGCGACCGGGCGAAGTCGCGGCTGTACCGCATCGCGGCCGGGTGCTCGACGAAGATGTCGCCGTCGAGCACGACGATCGTCTCGCACTTGTCGAGCTTGGCGAGCGGGCGCACCGAGCGACCGAACGCCATCTTGGTGCCGAGCCGCTCGTTGTCCCACGACAGCGGCTCGTACTCGTGCCACTGGACACCCTTGGCCTCGAGCTCGGCGCGCAGCGCCAGGAGCGTCGGCGAGCTGGTCGCCTCGGACAGCACGCGGGCGCCGGCGAGCTTGCCGCGCAGCTCGGGGAGCAGCGCGCGGAAGCCGTCGAGCGAGGCGCCCTTGCCGCCGGAGGTCTGCGGACCCTGCGAGCGGTCCGGATCGTACATGCCGAGGATCGAAGCCTGGGCGAACGTGTGGGCGCCGGCGTGGCGCTTGGTGCCCGTGACGATCCCGCCGCCCGCGAACGGGTGGTCGGGGTTGCCGTCGAGCTTGATCGGGCGGCCTTCGAACGCCGTCGCGACCAGCGCGTGGCCAACGCCGCCGAGCTCGTACGTGGTGGCGTACAGCTGGGTCTCGCCGGGGACGCGGTCCTCGGGGCGGCGCGCGAGCGGGACGATCTCGTCCTTCTCGTAGCGGCGGCACGCGCTCATGCCGGCGAGCGCCATCGAGGCGCCCATCAGCTGGAAGAAGTTGCGGCGCGAGGTCAGGCTCGAGACGTCGGTCAGCTCGGCGGCCGGCGCGGCGGGGAACTCGTTGCCGTCGCGGACGGTCACCTGGTCGAGCTCGCGGATCGAGCGCCAGTAGCCGAACTCCTCGGTCGCCTGGAGCGGAGCGGCATCGGACGGCGTCGTGTACGCGGCGTCGTAGTTGTCTTCCATGGGCTCGTGCTGCGGGCGCTCGCCGAGCTCGTCGGGTTCTTTGGCGGACATCGTCAAGCTCCTAGCGATGGCAGGTCGAGCAGTTGGTGGGCGGGCGGACGGCGTTCGCCTTGAGCACCGCCTTGGTCTCGCTCTCCGGCGCCTTGTAGCCCATCTTCGTCACGTTCTCGGCGAACCGGAGGTTCGGCTCCGGGTTGCGGTGGCAGTCCAGGCACCAGCCCATCGTGAGGGGCTTGGCCTGGAACACCTTGACCATCTGATCGACGCGGCCGTGGCACGACTCGCAGCCGACCGAGGCGTTCACGTGCGCCTCGTGGTTGAAGTAGACGTAGTCCGGCAAGTCGGTCACGCGCGTCCAGTGGACCGCCGTGTTCTCGCCGAACGCCTGCCGGATCGGCAGCAGGACGTCCGAGCTCTTCTTCACCGTCGAGTGACAGTTCATGCACGTCGCGGCGGGCGGCACCGCCGCCTTACCGGCGCGCTCGACGGTGTTGTGGCAGTAGCGGCAATCCATTCCGAGCTCACCGACGTGCAGCGCGTGGCTGTACGGCACCGGTTGGTCCGGCTGGTAGCCGATCCGGATGGCCTCCGGAGTCACGCCGTATGCGACCAGGGCGACCAGATACACCGGCGCGCCGAGGACCAGGAGACTGATCCACTTCTTGAGTGTCTCGGTCCATTCGGGGAATGTGAAACGCGGCATGGAAGTTCCTGCGTTGGTGCGCGGCTAGAAGACGTGTGCCGCGACGGCACTCTTGCACCACAACCCGACACCATTTCGCAAGGTTGGGCGGTGGATTCTTGGGGCGGCGGTTGGTCGCACAGTCCGCATCGAGGTCGGGCCTACGACGCGCGTTATGTCAGTTCTCGACGGCGACCCAGCTGCGGCAAGAGTTCGCACCGCGGCGAGGCGATCGCCGCGACATTCGGTCGCATGTCACTCGAGGGCGAACATCGCGGACACCAGCACGTCCCCCGCGCCCTCCGGTGCCAGCACCACGCGCTCCGCGTCGTACCAGCCGCTGGTCGAGCCGAGATCGATCGAATGGAGGCGGCGGCCGCTGGCCGCGTCGTAGGTGACGATCCCGAACCGGTGGGTGGTCCGGTCGACCCAGGCATCGACCACCGTGGTCGCGGTGACCGCGGCGTTGCCGACCGAGCTCGAGGGCTGGACCCAGCGCACCGCGCCGGTCGACCGATCGATCGCTACCAGGTCGCCGCGGGTCTTCAGATGTAGGTCCCCTGCCCCCGCGCGCGAGACCGCGACGATGCCCTGCCCGGCCAGCGGCGTGGTCCCGAGGGTCCGACCGGTGCGCGCGTCGAGCACGTCGAGCGCGCCGGCCCGCTCGACCGCAAGCAGCTCGCCGGCCAGCTCGGTGCCGAGCAGCGAGTCGATCGAGCGCCGCCACAGCTGGGCGCCGGTCGCGTGGTCGATCGCGACGATCGAATCGGCGTGGCCGCCCGGGCGCGCGGCGAACCCGACCACGACGCACGGCCCGACGGTCGCGATCCACGATAGGCCTCCGTCCGGGCACAGCGCGTGGGAGACCAGGCGCTCGCCGACCACCACTTGCAGGGTGCCGCGGTCGAGCTCGACCCACGGCGGCAGCGGCGCCACCCGCGGCAGCCGCGCCGGGACCGGCAGGGTGCGGCTGGTCGTGATCGTGCGGTTCGCGTGCTCGACCCGGAACCCGGCCGCCTCGGCCACCTCGGGGAGCGCAACCACGGCAATCGCGAGCGTGACGAGCCAGCGGCCGGAGATCGACATGCCCGACACCGTAGGTCGCCTCGGGAACTTGGAAATGGCGAAAGTGAGCGCGAGGTCGACCTGACGCCAAGTCAGCAGGATCCAAGGGGCTCGACGGCACGCGCTCCGCGCATGAGGTCCGTTCCTCGTTCGTGAGGTCGCGCCGGCGTGGCACGCTGTGAGGGTCGTGCTGGCGATCCTCGTCGCCGTCCTGCTCGTCGGCCTCTTGGCCGTCGCGGTCGTCGCGGTCGCGCGGGTGCGCGCGCGCCGTGCATCGCAGGGCGCACCGAGCGCACCGCTCGTCGAGACGCCGCTCGAGGGCGTCCAGCCGCTGCCCGGCCCGATCGAGCGCGGCCCGCCGCTGCCGGTGGTGCTCGTGCACGGCCTGTTCGGCTTCGATCGGATCGGCGTGCCGGGCGCGCGGTTCGACTACTTCCGCGGGATCGCCAAGCACCTCGAGAGCCTGGGCTGCCAGGCCCACGCCGTCAGGCTGCCTCCGGCGGCGTCGGTGCCCGCGCGCGCCCGCCAGCTGGTCGCGGCGATCGAGGCGCTGCCGCACGAACGGATCGACCTGATCGCGCACAGCCTCGGTGGGCTCGACGCGCGCTACGCCCTCGCCCACCTCGGGCTCGCCCGGCGCGTCCGCGCGCTGGTCACGATCGGCACGCCCCACCGCGGCTCGCCGATCGCCGATCTCGTGCTCAAGGGACCGATCGGCTGGGCGCACCGGGTGATGCGCGGGATCGGCCTGCCGACCGAGGCGGTCGAGTGGCTCGGCACCGCCGCGCTCGAGCGGTTCAACGCCGATGTCCGCGACGTCCCCGGCGTGCGCTACGCGTGTGTGGTCGGCGGGCTGCACGACAAGCGATCGGTGGTGCCGCTGCCGCTGGTGCCGGCGCACGCGTACCTGCGCCGGGTCGCTGGGGTCAACGATGGGCTGGTCCCCGTGTCGTCGCAGTACTGGGGCGAGACGCTCGCCGAGATCGAGGCGGATCACTTCGCGCAGGTCGGCTGGCGCGTGTCGATGCGCGGCACGTTCGATGCGGCCGGGCTCTACGCGTTCATCGTCGCGCGGCTCGGCGACGCGCCGACCGCGGTGGCCGCGCAGGCCGCGACGCTCGCCGAGCGCGCGAGCGGCTGAAGCGGCGAGCTGTCCGGATCTCGGACAACCGGCCCCGGCGCGGCGCGCGCGCGAAAGCGGTAGTGCGCAGTGGCTACATCAGTCGGGCCTCATTCCCGTGTAGAGGCCGCACATCTACCCTTGCGTGAATACTGCGACACTCCACCAGCGGGAGGAAGTGTCTTGCATCTCACGAAGTTTTTCGCATGAGAAGGCACTCAGGCCCTCGAAATCGCCGCAGCGTTGCTGCAGGGTGGCTTCGGGATCGGTGCTGCGGCGCCACCCGCCCAAGTCGTCCTCTCGCAGTAAAGGTTGTTGTCCAATGAGTGAGTCTTTGAAATCTGCTGAACAGGAAATCACCGGACTGTGGGATCACCATCTCGCGTCCGAATTCGCCCACAAGGACACGGAGCTCGCGCTCACGACGATGGTGCCCAACGCCCACGTCGCGATCGTGCCGACGATGGTCGGTGGGCGCGGCACCGAGGAGCTTCGCACGTTCTACTCGAAGCACTTCCTCAACCAGATCCCGCCCGACCTCGAGATGAGGACGGTATCGCGCACGACCGGTCAGGGCCGCGTCGTCGACGAGGTGGTCGCCAAGTTCACGCACAGCATGCAGATGGACTGGCTGCTGCCGGCCGTCCCGCCGACCGGCAAGCGGATCGAGCTCGCGTTCGTGGTGGTGGTCTACACCGAGGGCGATCGGATCGCCGCCGAGCACCTCTACTGGGACAACGCCTCGGTGATGCGCCAGGCGGGGCTGCTCCCCGAGCCGCGGCTGCCCGTCCTCGGCCCGGAGGCCGCGCGCTTCGTCGACACGTCGACGGGGCAGCT
>JBQCJR010000483.1:0-8083 GCA_051952595.1 Kofleriaceae bacterium | reverse complement strand
CAGCACAACATGCGCGTCGCGCTGCGGAAGATGGGCGTCGAGCTCCAGCACAACGCGTTCGCGAACCGCGACGAGATCATCCGCGACGGCGTGCGCGCGGAACTCGGGGACAGTCACCTCAAGGTGATCCGCAACGAAGCCGAGCGGATGTACGACCTCAAGCCCCCGAAGGATGACTTCTGGGACCTCGTGGAGGTCGTCGCCCGCGAGAGTACCTACCACCCCATCATCGACTACCTCGACTCGCTGCCGGCGGACGTGCCGCTCGAGGACAACCTCACCGAGACGTGGCTGATCCGCTTCGGCGGCGCACCGGACACCCCGTATGTCCGCGCGGTGTCTCGCCTCGTGCTCGTGGCCGCGGTGCGGCGCGTTCGTCGTCCGGGCTGCAAGTTCGACGAGATGGTGATCCTCGAGTCACCCCAGGGACGATTCAAGTCCAGTGCCCTGAAGGCACTCGCCGTTCGCGACGAGTGGTTCAACGACTCGCTGCAGCTCGACGACGACGACCGGAAGATGCTCGAGCAGACGTTCGGGAAGTGGATCATCGAGGCCGGCGAGCTCTCCGGCATGAACAAGGGCGAGCACGCCCACATGAAGCAGTGGCTCACGCGGACGAGCGACCGCGCTCGTCTGCCGTACGAGCGTCGCGCCCGCGACTTCCTCCGCCAGTTCGTCGTGATCGGAACGACCAACGACGTGAAGTACCTCCGGGACAACACCGGAAACCGTCGCTACTGGCCCGTACGCATCGAACTCTTCGACCTCGAGGGGTTCCTCGCGATCCGCGACCAGCTCTGGGCCGAGGCGTCGAGGCTCGAGCGGGAGAACCCAGAGGACGCGTACATCCGACTCGACCCGTCGCTCTGGGATGCCGCGCGCGAGCAGCAGGCCGAGCGCGAGACCGACACCCCGTTCAAGCTGGTCCTCACCGAGGCGCTGGGTGGCGTCGTCGGGCGCATCCACTACATCGACGTGTGGAAGCTGGTCGGGTTCCACCTCGAGCGCCTGCCGAGCAAGCCGGAGGAGATGGAGATCTCAGCGGCCATGCAGTCGCTGGGATTCGAGTCGGAGCGGAAGTCTGTCGGTGGCAAGCGCAGCGTCTACTACGTCCGCGGCGTCGGTCCCGAGCGTCTCGTCACCCTGACCGTATACAACGGCTCCGGCGGGCACCCGTGCGTTCGCGCGACACCAGCTCCCGCCGCGACCACGCCCGCGAACCCTCCGCTTCCCGCGATCCCCGTCGAGGGCTCGAACTAGACACTCGGAAGCGCGCCCTGAATCGCGGAGTTCTCATCTCCACGAGATGGAGAGTTCTGTCGACCATGCAGTGCGGAGGTCCGGCCCATGACCTCCGCCGAGAAGCGTACCCGACGAGCGAAGATCGCGGAGAGCGTCGAACGCGACCTCGAGAAGTCCAGTCGCTACCTCACGTACTGGCTCACGCGGAACCGCGTGAACGGCGTGCTGTCGCCGTGGGTCGACATCTGGCTCGCGCGCCCGAACCGCGCGGCGTTCCCAGACGGCGACGTGTTCTGGATCGCGCTGCTGCCGTCTACTGAGACAGCACACCACGGGCGCTGGACTCACGAGGAGGCGCGGCGCGAGGTCGGGAACGCGGTCCCGGAGACCGACCTCGAGTGCGTTCGGGTCGGGAACGAGCCGTCGGAGGTGCAGTCGTGGTGATCAACTCCTTTCAGGGGTCGTACAGGTTCCTGTCGAACTTCTGGCCGTCCGTCGTGGTGCTCGCCGGCGCCCCCTATCCGTCCGTCGAGCACGCCTACCAGGCGGCCAAGAGCAACGACCCGGACTTCCGGCGTCGCGTGTCGGCCTGCTCGACCCCTGGCCACGCCAAGAGTCTCGGTCGACGCGCCGCCCTCCGCGCGGATTGGGAGAGCGTGAAGGTCGCGACGATGCGAGCGCTCGTTCGCCAGAAGTTCGAGGCGGGCTCCGATCTCGCGGCGCAGTTGATCGCGACCGGAGACTCGGAGTTGGTCGAGGGCAACACCTGGGGCGACACGTTCTGGGGTGTCTGTCGCGGGGTCGGCGAGAACTGGCTCGGACGTATCTTGATGGACGTTCGCCGCGACCTGGTGTGCCGCAACGGAGGCGCGTGGGTGTGAGCCGGGTCATCACCTACGACCCCCGGGGGTGGGCATGAGCGGCGTCACCCACAACGCCGACGGCTCCGAGAAGAAGCGTCGGTACGGACGAACGATCGTCAACGGAGAGGTCCGGTTCACCTCGGTGAGCGCCCTCGAGAAGGCGGACTCGTCGAGCTCCACCGGGTGTCTGCGGAAGTGGTGGTACCACTACAAGCAGAGTCTGAGGGAACCACCCTCGCCGGCGACCGAGCGCGGCGAACGGGGGCACGCCGAGATCCGCCAGTACCTGACGTCTGGCGAGCGCGGTCAGCTCTCGACGCTCGTGCTCGCAGGGATGCACCAGCTTCCTCCCCCCGGTGACGACCTGCTCGTCGAGCACGACCTCGTGCCCGACATGCCCGACGGCACTCCAGGACTCGCGCTCGCGAAGCTCCACGTCGACGGGATCCCACTCATCGGCGCGATGGACCTCTGCCACGCTCGCGAGGAGAACTACGGCGTCCAGGACCCGAGCGCTGACCGCGACGAGCCGGGAGTCCTGAAGATCATTGACCACAAGTTCACCGGCAATATCAAGAACGCGAAGGCCCCGCACGAACTACCCAAGACGTTTCAGATGGCCGGATATGGGCTGTGGGGATTCGAGACCTTCCCCGATCTCGAGCGCGTTCGCCTGAGCCACAACTACTTCCCGGTCACCGGCACGCCGCGTGTCTCGACCATCCTCGTCGACCGCGAGCCGCTCGAAGAAACCTGGAAGCGGGCCACGTCCGTCGGAGTTTCTATCCGTCATGCGGCTCGAGAGGCGAATCCCGACCTGATCGACGCGAACACCGGCGCATGTAGGTCCTACGGACGCGACTGCCCGGCAATCCACATCTGCAGGGCGAATCGTCACAACAGCCTCGCATCCATCGTCGGTGTTACCGCGGCCGAACGCCTCCTCGGCGCGCCGCGCGTGCACCTCCCCATCCTCGGAGACCAGATCGACATGACCACTCCCACCCCCATCGTTCCAAACTCCCTCATCGCTCAACTCAAGGCGAAGCAGGCGGCCGCGAACGCTGCCGCGGTCCCCGCGAACGCGCCCGTCGCGCAGGCGGTGACCACCCCGGCTCCGGCCCCCGTGCCGACGCCAGCGCAGCAGGCCGCGCCGTCGGCCGCGGTGCAGGCCGAGATCCAGCGCCTCGCGGACCAGGAAGCCGCGGGCGATATCGCGCCGCCGACGCCGGCACAGGAACCGATCCTCCAGGTGCTCGCCGACATCGAGGCCTGCGGGCTCGGCCTCCCCGCGTTCGAGGGCCAGGCAGCGGCCGACATCGCGGCGGCCGCCGGCATCCCCCTCCTCGAGGGAGGAATGATCCCGGGGTCGACCGACCTCGAGCTCGGCAAGTACACCATCAGCGACCCCGCACAACTCGTGAGCGTCCGAGACGAGGTTCGGCGCATCGTCGCCACTCGTGCTGCCGCGGTTCCGGCAGCGCCCGCGACGGCGACCTCCGACGCCCCGGTCGAGGAGCCCAAGAAGAAGACGCGCGGCCCTCGGAAGAAGGCCGACGAGCCCGCCGCCGTTCCGCAGTCTCCCGCTGCGCAGGTGCCGGTGCAGATGACGATCGAGGCGCAGGCGGTCGCGAGCGTCGCGACGGCGACGGTCGCGCAGCCCGAGGTCGTCCAACAGCCCACGAGCGTCAACATCTCGCCGCAGCCGAGCGGTCCGATCAACGTTTTCGTCGACTGCGTCGTCGACGGGATGGCCACCAAGTCGCTGTGGCCGCTCGTCGACGAGCTGTGTCAGAACATGTCGACGGACGCGGCGACGCCCGGAGGGGACGGTCAGCTCGTGGTCACCGACTTCCGCTCCGCGGACCCGAACGGGAAGTACGGCTTCGGGCGGTGGCGCGGCGTGCTCGCGGCTTGCCTTCGTGAGTCCCCGGCCTACGGCAAGCTGCCGCCCGGCAACTACACACTCGACGGAGCCATGGGTGAGATCGGAGGCGTCGTCGCCGAGACCATGCGCCAGATCGCGCGCGCGACCGGGGGCGTCTACGTGAAGGGGGCCCGGTGATGTCGAGCGAGAACTCCGTCGTGGTCGCCGACCTGGAGCCGTCGGCGATCGATACGTCCTTCGAGGTGCATACGGACTGGCTCGTCAAGAACGACGACGGCACGTTCGCCCGCTTCCCGAACCTGACCGAGCGCGAGCGCCTCGTGGCGCTCATGCTGGCGCTCGGGAAGCGCAACAAGGACATCGCGAGCCTCCTGAGCATCACGCCCAAGACCGTCGACACGCACCGCGGGCGACTGCTCAAGAAGGTCAACTGCCGCAACAACGTCGAGCTCGCACGCTACGCGATCCGCATGGGGTACCTCGAGCCATGAGCCGCATCGACCACATCCTCGCGCGGCGCCAGGAAGCGTCGCGGCCGATCCGCCAGAACCAGAAGCTCCGGCTCGTCTTCGACGCGACCACCGGGAAGTTCGAGCGCGTTCGCGTGCCTCACCACACGCAGGGCAACACCTGGTGGCGCACCCGCTTCGCGGACCTCGTCGACCGGCGCGCCTCCGGGCGCGTGCGCATGCGGCGACCACGCGCGGATCGTCCGCGGGTCCCGCCGCCCGAGATGCTGCCTCGCCTGGAGGGTATGTCGCGCCAGGTGCATCGCCGTCTGTTCCGCGAGGCCTGCGCGATCGCGGGCGTGGACTACCGCGACGCGAGGTCGCCGGAGGCCTGACGTGCGCCACGGATCCACATCCACCGAGTTCGACCTCTCGGACGTCGATTCCGCGCGAGACTCCGTCGACACGATCTACGCACTGGCCGAGAGCGTGCTCGAGGACTACGGATCTCAGGGGACAACGCGCATCGAGCGCATGGCGCGGTGGATCGTGGACGAATTCGGGCTCGTGACCCGGAGTTGGTTGTCGGAGGAGCGCAGCGGCAGCTTGTCGCGGTACATGATGCGTCCGGGGTCTGTCTGGAGGGTCGTGGATCGCGTCGGGCTCATGCTCCATGGCGACGCGAAGGTTCGTCCCCTCACCGTCGGTGAGGCTCGCGAGATCGTCGTGAGCCTACTCCGCGCGATTCATACCTGCGAGGTCGAGCAGTAGTGCCTCTCGGGTACTGCATGCAGTGCGCCGAGCTCAAGCCGATCGTGAAGGTCGCACCACGGCTCGGCAGTCGAGAGTGCGAGTGGGCTCCGGTCGAGCACTCGCTCCCCGCGACGCACCGCGGCTGCGGCGGTCTCGTCTACGACCCGAATCCCGAGGACGCGGATCCCGAGGACGCGGGTTTTGGGGACTTTCACTGCAACTCCTGCATCGAGGTCATCTACTTCGACCAGGTCGAGTGGGCGCGACGCTGTCCTGGTTCGGGACAGCCCATCAGGTAGCCGTACATGGCCAAGCACGACGATGACGACGAGGACGACGTCCTCGGCGGTCAAGCACCGTCGTTCACCCCGACCGCGTGGCACGGGCGAACGATGGGGCAGCTCCTCAACTCGTCCCCGCGCGGGATGCCCGTCTCCGACTCGAGCGAACTCGCGCGCATCCTGGCGCTCAGTCGCCGACCGGTGGTCACCGCCGGGACACCGACGGCCGAGGCCCTCGTCGAGCTCGAGATGCGGAAGTACTCGCGCGGCCCGCGCGCGTGTCGCTGCGCGGAGATCGACCAGCGCATCGCGCGCGGGAAGCGCAAGTGCCTCAAGCGCCTGAAGTGGGAGCAGGCCTGGGCGCTCTACGAGATGCGCGTCGTGGGGGGGTTGGTTGCCTCGGCCCCGGTCGGACTCGGCAAGACGCTATTGAACATTATCAGCATCTTAGCGCTGAAGAACTGCAAGCTCGGACTCCTGCTCATCCCGTCGAGTCTCCGCAACCAGATCATCATCGACTACCAGCTGATCGCAGAGCACTTCCACGTCCCCGGGTTCGTCGTGCACCTTCCCGGACGACAGACCTGGAAGAGGGAGCCGGGGCGGCTGCCCGACGGCAGCGTTGCGCCGGTCCTCCACGTGGTGCCGTACACGTTTCTCTCCCACAAGGAGAACTCCGAGTGGATCGCGCGACTGCGCCCCGACGCGATCATCTGCGACGAGGTCGACGCGCTCGCCGACATCGAGTCCTCCCGGACCATGCGCGTGCTCCGGTACTTCGACCAGCACCACGCGACCACGCGGTTCTGCGGCTGGACCGGGTCACTGACCGACAACAGCGTCAGCGAGTTCGCGCACCTGTTCGCGTTCGCGCTGCGCGAGCGCTCGCCCCTCCCCGTCCAGCGAACGGTGATCGACGAGTGGAGTCGCTGCCTCGACGCGGTCCCGAACCCCTGCCCGCCCGGCGCGCTCAAGCGCCTGCTCAACCCGGACGAGACACCGGACAAGATCCGCCACGCCTTCCACCGTCGGGTCGCCGAGACCCCCGGGATCATCATGATCGGTGGGCGCCAGGTCATCACGACCGACGCCAGCGACGAGGTGGTCAACGACATCCGCGAGCGCAGCGCGCCGCCCATCCCGCCGATCGTGCTCAAGGCGCTCGGACTCGCGCGGAACAGCCTCCGGCCCGACACCCTGGCCGGCGACGAATTCGACGAGATTCTCGTCGACCCGCTCGAGCAGGCGCGCGTCGTGCGCCAGATCGCGACTGGAGTCTTCTACCGCTGGCGCTGGGACGGCTATCCGCAGGATCTCGTGAAGCGTTGGCTCCGCGCCCGCCGCGAGTGGCACAGCGAGCTTCGGCGGAAGATGCTGCAGGGCGAGGCGTTGCTCGACTCGGCCAAGTTGTGCGAGGACGCCGCGCGTCGCGCGTGGGGTGACCTTCCCAAGCAGCCCGATCTCCCGGAGTGGCGCGCCGAGGCCTGGCCCGCCTGGAGGGACGTGAAGGACCTCTGCAAGCCTCGAACGGAGGCCGTCTGGCTCGACGACTTCCTGGTGCGCGACGCGGCGAACTGGGCCTCGTCGAATCGCGGGATCGTCTGGTTCGGCATGGTCGAGTTCGCCCAGCGCCTCGGTCAGCTGACGGGGCTGCCGGTGTTCGGCGAGGGCTCCGAGAAGGCGCTCGAGCAACACCTCGCCGCCAAGGACACGACGATGATCGCGTCGATCAAGTCGCACGGTCGCGGTCGCAACGGACTCCAGTACATCTACGACCAGCAGCTCGTGGTCAACACGCTCGCGAGCGCGCGGATGTTCCAGCAGCTGTTCGGACGCCTGCGTCGCGACGGGCAGCAGTCGTCGGTGGTGTCGACCGAGATCTACCTCCACACGCGCGAGCTCCGCTCCACGCTCGAGCAGGCGTTGCGCCGCGGCGAGTACGTCCAGGACGTGACCACCGAGTCGCAGATGCTACTCGATGGTTGGAATGGGTACTCCAGCGCTCTGGCCGACTACTAGAGTCCAGAAGTCCAGGGGAAGCGCTTCCGATTTCTCGAAGTTCTCTGAGAGCCACCTCTCAGGAGACACAGTGACTCAGTACGCAAGCATCTTCGGCGCGATCATGCGCTCCAAGCCGATGTCGCGGTATGCGCCGCGACTGCCACTCGGCACTCACCGCATCGTCCTCAAGAACTACCGGACCAAGCAGTCCGACCAGAACATGGGGACCATCCTCGAGTCCGACTGGATGGTGTCGGGCTCGTCGAACTCGGAGCTGTCCGAAGGCGACACGCGTGGGTGGCCGTGGTTCATCGACGGCGGCGGCTATGCCGGAACCTACGCCCAGACCAACGCGAAGGAGTGCATCGCGGCGGTGATGGGCTCCGTGAACCTCGACGAGCTGCCGCGCGATGCGCAGGGCTACATCGTCAACCCGGTGACCGGCCAGTACTTCTTCGAGCTCACCCAGCACGGGATGCTGGTGATCGACCCGGCGACCGGCAAGGCCGTGCCGAAGAAGTCGCACGACGAGTCCTCGATCGGCGAGCTGTGCGCGTTCGGCTACTTCCGCGGCGTCCAGGGCGTCGCCGAGGTGACGCCGTCCTT
>JBQCJR010000482.1:0-2419 GCA_051952595.1 Kofleriaceae bacterium | reverse complement strand
CTCGATCAGGCCGCGCTCGCAGGTGAGCACCAGGCGATACTGGAGCACGCGGCGCTCGACCAGCAGCACGTTGCCCATCTCCGAGGTGAACACCTCGGTCCACCCGGCCGTCGGGCTGCCGTGCTGGGCGAGCGACTGGTAGTCGAGGTGGAACAGCCGCGGATCGTCGATCTTGCGGGCGAGGATCCCGGTGGTCGTCACGACGCAGTCGAGGAAGCCCATCGAGTGCAGATCCGTGACCGCGGACAGGTGGTCGACCGTCCACCACGAGCCGGGCACGTGCGGCGTGCAGCCGAGGAACACGTTCTTGGCCGAGCTGCCCTTCAGCCACTCCGAGATCGCGCACGCCACCTCGGGCGCGCTGCCGGTATCGCCCAGCCGGCGATCGCCGTTCCACAGCACCGTGTCGCCGGGCAGCCGGTGGACCGCGTCGAAGTGGAAGTAGCGCCCCTCCCACGGCGGGACCAGCGACAGCTTGTCGCCGACCCGGATGCTCGCGACCGCATCCAGATCCTCCGGTACAGCGATCCAGGTCTCGCCGCGTGGATCGAGCGCGACGAACAGCAGGCCGCGCGGGGTCAGCCCCTGCTTGCGCAGCTCCTTGAGCCCGAGGATGACCGCCGCAGGGTCCCGATAGTGGTAGACGCGCGTGGCGAACATCGCCGCGGACCCTATCACATCAACATCTTGGCCAGGACGAGGTTCGCGATGCCGAAGTAGATCAGGATGCCGCTCACGTCGACGAGCGTGGCGACGAACGGCGCCGAGGCGCTCGCCGGGTCGGCGCCCAGCTTGCGCATCACGAACGGCAGCATCGCGCCCGCCAGGGTCCCGCACAACACGCAGCCCACGACGCTCATCCCGACGGCGGAGGCGACCAGCAGATAGTCCTCGCCGTAGCGGCCCCAGGTGCCCCACACCGCGACGCGGATGAGCGCCACCGTGCCGAGGATCGCGCCGAGCGCGAGCCCGGTCAGGATCTCGCGGCGCATGATCAGCCACCAGTCGGCGGGCCGCAGCTCGCCGAGCGCCATCGCGCGGATCACCAGCGTCGAGGCCTGCGACCCCGAGTTGCCGCCGGTCGACACGATCATCGGGATGAACAGCGCGAGCAGCGGGACCTTGTCGATCTGGCCCTGGAACGACTCCATCGCCGTCGCGGTCAACATCGAGCCGACGAGCAGCAGGATCAGCCAGCCGCCGCGCTTCTTGATCATCTGGCTGCGGCTCGATTGCAGGTACGGCACCTCGAGGGCCGCCATACCGCCGAACTTCTGGGCGTCCTCGGTGGCCTCTTCCTGGACGACGTCGACGATGTCGTCGACCGTCACGATGCCCTTCATCCGGCCCTCGGCGTCGACGACCGGCACGACGGTGAGGTCGTGCTCGGCGAACACCCGCGACACCGCCTCCTGGTCCATCTCGTCCGAGACCCGGACGACGTCGGTCTCCATGATCTCGGCGACCACGTTCCGCGGATCGGTCGCGAACAGGTCGCGGAACGACACCACGCCGAGCAGGTGGAGGTCCGGATCGACGACGTACGCGTAGTAGATCGTCTCGATCCGGTCGCGCGCCTGCCGCCGCAGGTAGCTGATCGCCTCGTCGGCGGTCATGTGCGGGCGCAGCCGCGCGTAGCGCGTCGACATCAGACCGCCGGCCTCGTCCTCGGCGTACGCGAGCAGCGCCGCGACCTCCTTGCGGGTCGGCACGTCGAGCAGCGCGAGCAGGGGCTGCTTGTGATCCTCGCCGACCTCCTGGATCACGTCGGCGACGTCGTCGGGCTCGAGCAGGCGCATCCACTGCCGCCGCTGGCCCGGGCGGAAGTGGAGCAGCAGCGCCGCCTGGTCCGCGGCGGACAGCGCGATGAAGAAGTCCTCGGCGTCCTCGCGCGGCAGCACGCGCAGGCCGTCGTTGCGCTCCTCGAGGTCGAGCAGCGGCCAGGCATCGCGCAGGTCGTCCGCCGACAGCTCGTCATCGTCCTCGTGGCGGACCTGCGACGACGGCGCGAGCAGCGGACCGCTCGGCCGGTCGAGCAGGTCGAACACGCTGGACTCCTCGCCGCGCTGCTCGGCGATCGCGCGGATCTCCGCGGTCACCTTCATCGCCTCTTCGGGCGCGAGGGTGCTGATCTCGCCGGTGGCCTCTGCGGGGCGATCAGCGATCGGCTCCGGCACGCTGTCGTCTGGCGAGGACATCGTGCCTCACCCTGCGCGATCGCACCGCCTTCGTAAAGCCCGGCGATGCCTGATTCAGCCCGCGGCCAACGCGTCTGCCAACGCGTCGACCAACGGTGGCAACACCGTCGCGGCCGGGGCGCGGACGACCGTTCCGGAAACGCCCGAGCCGGCCGCGCGCGCCGCGATGTCGCCGAACGGGTTGTCCTCGATGTTGATGTCCACGATCACCGCGCCGGTCC
>JBQCJR010000481.1:0-6333 GCA_051952595.1 Kofleriaceae bacterium | reverse complement strand
CATGCACCAACTCCCAACTCATGCCGGTTCTGCCGATACCGTCGTTGCGCAGACCGACCAGCTGCTGGAGCACGCTGCTCAGTTGCTGCGCCGCGCGCCGCGACCGGTGCCGCCTTCCGACCGTGATGCGATCGCCGGCGTACTGAATCGCGCCGCCGCACTGCTCTCGTCCGACTTCCGTCTCGACGCCTCGCGAGCTGCGCAGCTCGCTGCGCGCCTCGACAGGCTGCGCACCCTGCTGGCCACGTTGGCGGCGTCCCCGCCCGGCGCCACGTCCGCGCCGTCCGGGCCGCCGAGCGCCGGCGCCGCCCGCCCGGCACGCCACGCGGTCCCGGCGGAGGAATCCGCTCCCGCCCTGTCCAACCGGACCAGCCGTGGCGAAGGACGGCCCGGTGCCGGCGGCGCAACCTCCGGCGACGGGTCGCGGGGTGAGGACCGGTCGCCAGCACCGCCGCGCACGGTGCCGAAGCCGGCCCACCGTGGGATCGCGCCGCTCGTCGGCGAGCGCGAGGCACTGCGCGAGCGCGCGCTCGGCGCCGCTCAGATCGCCGCGCTCGGCGAGCGCGATCACCCGCGTGTGCAGGCCGCGGACGCGCAGATCGGGATCCTCGAGCGACGCGGTCAGCGCCTCGATCTCGTCGGCGATCGCCGCGCGCTCGTCCAGGTTCTCGGGCGTCCACAGCGCGGTGTGCGCGCTGACCAGCACCGCGGCCAGGAGCGACGGATCGGCCTGCGCGCGGGCCAGCGCGATCGCCTCGTGGGTCAGCGCGACGTGCGCGCCGCCGAGCGAGAACGAGAGCTCCGATCCGAGCCGGGCGAGCAGGCGCGCGCGCAGCGCCGGCTCGCTCGTGCCGAGCCCGGCCAGCGCCTCCCGGGCATAGTCGACGAGCGCCTGGTTGGGCCGCGCCGGCGTGAAGGTGCGCCGCCCGAGGCTGAGCGCCATGCGCGCGAGCAACCGGGGCTGGCCATGCTTGCGCGCGAACGGCGCGACCATCGCGAACAGCTCGGCGACGCGGAGCTGGTCGCCGGCGTCGCTGCGTGCGGTGCCCGCCGCGACCACGATCTCGCACCACGCGAGCGTGCCCACGTCGGCGGCGGCGAGCGCGCGCGCGAAGTGCGCCTCGGCCTCGTCGAAGTCGAGGCGGGCCGCCGCGGCCTGGCCGGCGAGGTACTCCCAGCGCGCCACGGGCGCGCGACCACCCACCGTGGCCCCCAGCCGCGCGTGCAGCGCGATCTCGGCGGGCGGACGATCGATCTCGGCGGCGCGCGCGGCCTCGTGGTGCAGCACCGCGCGCCGAGCGACCGGGATGCGTCGATAGATCGCGTCGCGCCCCAGGTCGAGCTCGAGGATGCCGTCTCCCAGCTCGGCCAGCGCGCCGGCATCGACGAGCCGGTGCGCGAGCGTGCGCCCTGCGACGGCAGCGACCTCGGCCGCCTCGCGCGCCTCGCCGGACAGCGCGTCGAGCTTCGCCGCGACCGCGCTGGCGATCTCGGCCGGCACCTCGGTCGCCGGGTCGTCGACGTGCAGGAGCGCGCGGAGGAACAGCGGGTACCCGGCGCCGCGGGCGCGGATCGCGCGCGCGCGTGCATCGGGCAGCTCGGGCACCTCGGCGAGCAGCGCCGAGACCGCGTCGTCGTCGAGCGGCGCCACGCGGAGCGTCTCCAGGCCGCCGACCTGCCCGCCGAGCCGAGCGGACGGCAGCGCCGCCGCGATCACGAGCAGGCCCGGCGCGACCACGGCGCGCGCGAGGATCTCCCGCGACACCGGATCCAGCCGATGCGCGTCGTCGAGCACCACGACCAGCGGCGCGGCCGCGACCAGCGCGCCGAGCACGTCCTCGACGCCGAGGTCCGGAGACGCGCCGAGCCCGCGCAGGATCTGCCGCCACGGCCAGCCCGGCGGACCGCCCTCCCACGGGCGCCCCCACGCCACGCGGTGGCCGAGCTCGCGCGCGAGGCGCTCCACCTCCTGGCACAGCCGGGTCTTCCCGACGCCGACCTCCCCTTCCACCACGAGCGACGGCCGGAGCTCGACGAGCGCCCGCGCGAGCGCGGCGAGCTCACGCTCGCGCCCGAACAACCGCGGCAGCGCAGGACCCACGCGGAGCCACTATCGCACGGCGTGGTGGCATGATCGTCGCGTGTCGTTGATCGGGCGTCACGAGGAGCTGGCTCAGCTCGAGGCCGGCCTCGACCTCGTCCTCGCCGGGGGCGCCCGGTCGGTGGCGATCGTCGGGGAGGCGGGGGTCGGCAAGTCGCGCCTCGTGGACGAGCTGGCGCGGACAGCCGCCGCGCGCGGCGTCCCCCGTGTCGACGCGATGCAGGGCGACGGTCCCCGCCTGTGCATCATCGAGGTGGAGGCCGGCGGTCCGCGCGTCGAGCTGCCCGGGCTCTACCTGGTGGTGACCACCCGCGCCACCGACGATCCCGACGCGCTCCGGCTCGCGCCACTGCCGGCCGCGGACGCCCGCGCCCTCGCCCGCGCCGCGCGCGTGCCCGACGAGCTACACGAGCGCGCGCTCGCGCTGGCCGGCGGCAACCCGCTGTTCCTCACCCAGCTCGGACGCCTGCTCTCCGAGCAGCCCGCGACCGGCGAACCGGTCCTGCCGATGACGATCGCCGAGATCATCGGCGAGCGGATCCGCGGCCTCGATGCCGCGGCGCGCAGCGCGCTGTGGACCGCGGTGATCCTCGGCCGCTTCGAGCCCTCCGCCGCCGACCCCGCGCTGCTCGCCACCGGGCTCGTCGTGGCGACGTCCGGCGGGCTGCGGTTCGCGCACCCGGAGGTCCGCGAGGCCGCGCTCGTCGACGCTCGCGCGAGCGGCGGATGGATCGAGCGGCACGACGCGCTCGCCAGCGCACTGGCGGCGGCGGGCGGCGATCCGGCGAACATCGCGCGGCTCTACCTGCAAGGATCGGATCGCCGGCGCGCGGTGCCATTCCTGGCCGCGGCGGGCGAACGCGCCACGCGAGACCGCGACTACGCCGACGCGGTCGCCTGGTACGACCAGGCGCTCGACCTGGTGCCCGCGGGGCCCGCGCTGCGCGCGCTGCACCTCGGCCGGCTCCACGCGATCGCGCGCGGTGGCCTCGGGCAGCCCGATCCGCGCGCCGACGAGGCGCTCGCCGCGGCCGCCGGGGAGCTCGCGACGGAGGTCGCGGTGCGGCTCGAGCTCGCGCGCATCGCGATCGACCGCGGCCGCTTCACCGAGGCGATCGCCCGCGCCGCCGAGGCACGCGGACGCGCCGCTCGGCTCGATGCCGCCGAGGCCACCGCGCGCGCCGACGGCGAGGGCCACCGGATCGCCGGGCTCGCGCGCCTCGGCCTCGGCCAGCTCGCCGCCGCGCGCGCCGAGCTCGATGCCGCGGTCGCCGCGGTCGAGCGCACGGGCGATCGCGCGACGCGGGCGCGCGCGCGCACCGATCGCGGACTCGTGCTCGGCTACGCCGGTGAATTCGCCGCCGCGCTCGCCGATCACGAGGCGGCGCTCGCGCTGCTGCCCGAGGGCGAGGCGCTCGACGTGCGCGCCGCCGCACACAACAACCTCGGCTTCGCCGCGTGGGGGCTCGGCCGCGACGACGCCGAGCGCCACCTCGGCGCCGCGCTGGCGCTGCGCAAGACGCTCCGCGATCGCCACGGCGAGGGCGTGACCCGGAACAACCTCGGCAACGTGTGGCGCCACCGCGGCGATCTCGAGCGCGCACGCGAGGACTACCTGAAGGCGATCGAGCTGTGCCGCGCCGCGGGCAACGCCGTCCACCACGCGATCGCGATCCACAACCTCGGCCAGGTCGAGGAAGAGGCCGGCGATCTCGCCGCGGCCGAGCGCCTGTACCGCGAGGCGCTGGCCCAGGCGGTCCGGCTCGGCGATCGGATCCGCGAGGGCGACAACCTCGGGAGCCTCGGCGTCTGCCTGCTCTCCCTCGGCCGGACCGCCGAGGCGGTCGGCATGCTGCGGCGCGCCGTGGGGGTGCGGCGCGCGCTCGGCGACGCAGCGTACCTGGTGCGCGACCTGTCGTTCCTCGCGCTCGCCGAGCTCGGCGCCGGAGAGCGCGAGGCGGCGCGCGCGGCGATCGACGAGGCCATCGGCGCGCTCGATCACGGGTTGCCGGGCGTCGAGCGGGCGCAGGAGGTGTACCTGAACGCGTTCAAGATCCTCCGCGCGCTCGGCGAGCACGTCCGCGCCGAGTCCTGCCTGGCGCGCGCGAGAGAGCTGGTCGGCGCGTCCTCGGGCCGGCTGCGGGTCGACCGCGAGATCCTGGCGCTGTGGCAGGACGCCGGCGCGCCCGAGGTACGCTCGCGACCGCCCGAGCGACGCACCGAGGCGCCGTTCGTCGGCCGGCCCCGCGAGCTGGCGGCCCTGACCGGGGCCCTCGCCCGCGCCGCGCACTCCGAGGGATCGCTGTGGCTGGTCAGCGGCGAGCAGGGCATCGGCAAGACCCGGCTGCTCGACGAGCTGGGGCGGCGAGCGCGCGCCGATGGCATGGCCATCGCGTGGGGGCGAGCGGACGACTCCGACGACGCGCCCGCGTTCGGCGCGTGGCTCCAGGCGCTGCACGCGCTGGTCGCGGACGTCGCCGCCTCGGACGTCGGCACCACGTTCGACGAGGCCGTGCGCGTGGTGTGGTCGGGTGCGCCGGGCCGCGGGGTCGCCGATGCCGTCGCGAGCTTCCAGGTCCTCGACGCGTTCATGACCCTGCTGCGACTCGCCAGCGCGCTCCGCCCGCTCGTCGTGCTGCTCGACGATCTCCACGCCGCCGATCCGGCGACGCTCCAGCTGCTCGCGCTCGCCGCGGTCGAGCTGCGCCACTCGCCGGTGCTCGTGGTCGGCACGTACGACGACCGGGGGCGATCCGCGGCGCTCGACGAGGTGGCGCGCGGCGCGAGCACGCTGCGGCTCACCGGCCTGTCGGCGGACGAGACCAGCGCGCTGATCGCGGCGCACCTGGGCGGCGCGGCGCCGTCGCTCGCGACCAGCGTGCACGAGCGCAGCGATGGCAACCCGCTGTTCGCCGTCGAGCTCGCGCTCCACCTGCGCTCGCTGGGCCAGGACGCGCCGGCGACCTGGACCGGTGACACGCCGCTGCCGACCGCGATCGAGGGCGTGATCGCGCTGCGCCTGGGCGATGTCGCGCCGGCGACCCGCGAAGTGCTCGAGGCGGCCGCGGTGGCCGGCCGCACGTTCGCGCTGGCGCGCGTCGCGCCGCTCACGCGGTGGAACGAGGCCGGTTGCCTGCTCGCCATGGAGGAGGCGATGCAAGCCGGGCTCGTGGTCGCGCGCGGCGAGGATCGGTTCGGGTTCGCGAGCGGGCTGGTGCGCGCCGGGCTGCTGCGCGGGATCGCGGTCGAGCGGCGCGCCGCCCTGCACCTGGCGTTCGCGCGCGCCGCCGAAACCGCGCTCGATCGCGGTGTGGCGCCGCGCTACGCCGAGCTGGCGCGCCACTTCGCGCTGGGCGGCGGCCCCGCGGACGAGATCGCGCGCTACGAGCGGCTCGCCGGGCACCAGGCCATGGCGCGCGCCGCGTTCGCCGAGGCCGCGCGCTGCTTCGAGCGGGCGCTCGGCGCACTCGCGCCCGCGGCGGCGAGCGCGCGCTGCGAGGTGCTCGCGTCGCTCGGCCAGGCGCAGCTCGCGCTCGGCCACGCGCAGGCGGCGGCCGAGACCTTCGCGCGGATCTCCGCGCTCGCGCGAACGGTCGAAGACCCGGTCGTGCTCGCGCGCGCGATCCTCGCGGCGCCCGACGATGCCGACCTGTCGCGGCACACGTCCGAGGCGCTGGCGCGGCTCGGCGAGCGCGAGCCCGCGCTGCGCGCCCGGCTGCTCGGCCGCGGGGGCACCGAGGCGCAAGCGCGCCAGGCGATCGAGATCGCGCGCGCCGCCGGCGACGAGCGCCTGCTCGCCGAGGTCGTGCTCGCCACTGCCGCGCCGCTCTGGCGGCTCGACAACGTCGAGGAGTCGATCGCGCTCGTCACCGAGGTCGACGAGATCGCCGCGCGGCTGGGCGATCCCGCGCTGCTCGCCACCGCGGCGTACGCCCGGTTCCTGGTGCTGCTCGCGCTCGGCGACTCCTGGGGCGCCGAGCAGGAGCTGGCGCGCTCGGCGCGGCTCGCGCGGGAGCGCCATGAGCCCCTGGCCTCGTGGCACGCGGCGTTCGGCAGCGCGATGATGGCGCTCGAACACGGCCAGCTCGACGAGGCCGAGCGGCTCTCCGACGAGGCGCAGGCGCTCGCGGAGCGCACGGGTCTGGGGCAGCGCGGGGGGGGGGCGCGCCCCACCCACAAACAAGAGGGGGGACACCGGACCCGCGCGGGCGTGCCCGGCGCCCCCCTCCCTC
>JBQCJR010000480.1:0-11783 GCA_051952595.1 Kofleriaceae bacterium | reverse complement strand
ACGGGTGACGCGAACCGCTCGACTTCGCGGGGCGAGCCGCGAATGGCGCCACAGGGGGGCGACTCGCGGCTTGGGGGCGCGACGAAACCGCGCCGCGAAGATCACACGCTGCGCATCACGCCGAGCGGCCCCGAGCGCCCGGCGAGCGTCGAGCGCCCGGCGAGCGTCGAGCGCGCGAGCGATGCCGCGAAGGCGCCCGCGGTGGCCGCGCCGGCCCCGGCCAAGTCGGCGCGACACACGCCCGCGGGCCCGGTGCCGGTGGTGCCCGCGACCGGGTCGCGCCCGACTCCCGGCGGCGCCGTGCCTGCCGCGAAGCCGTCGGGCGCGCTCGTGCCGGCGCCACCGATCGTCGCCGAGGTCTCGCGGTCGCTGCCGGAGGTCGAGATCAGCGGCGAGCCGACCGACCTGACCGACATGCCGTTGCTGGCCGACGGCGATGCACTGCCCGGCGCGCCCGGGGACGCGCGACGTGCGCCCGAGGAGATCAGCGCCGCGGAGGGCTCGATCCCGAGCTCGCTCGACGAGACCGCCTCGCCGCCGCGAGGGATCCGCAGGACGGTGCTCGGGATCGCGGTCGCTCCGGAGACCTTGGCCGGCGGCGCGGCGCGCGACGGCGCTTCGCCGCCCCCGCTGCCGCCGGTCACCGGCGAGGCCGCCGCCGCCATCCCGTCGGACCTCGAGCTCGACGAGCCGCCCGGGAACGAGCCGCGCGACACGACCCTGATGGCGGCCCTGGAGCCGCCCGCCGATGTGCCGGACGTGTCCGGTGACGGACCGACAGCCACCGGCAAGCCGGTCGATCCACTCGCCGCGACGCTGCTACCGGTCCCGCGGACGCCCACCGTCGAGGAGCCGACGCCGAGCGGCGACTGGACGATGAAACCGGGCGCGGACGGCCCCACGATCGAGCCGCGCGCGACCGCCGGGAAACCGGGCGCGGGGCTGCCGACCGGCGACTGGACGATCGCGCTCGACTCGGGCTCGCCCGATGGATGGAGCGAGCCGGCCAAGGTCGCGCCGGACAAGGCCGCGCCGGACAAGGCCGCGCCGGGCAAGGCAGCGCCGGGCAAGCGCAACGGCAAGCCGCGCCGCGCGCGACCGGAGACGCCGGCCGATCAGCGCGCGTCGGTCGGCCCACCGCAGTCGACCGTGGCCAGCTCGGTGCCGCTCGAGTCGGGCCCGGACTCGCGCTCGGAGCGCATCGAGATCGCCGAGCCGAAGGTCCAGATCGATCCGACGCTGATCCAGCCGCTCGAGGCGATGCCGCCCGAAGATGCGGCGGCGGCCTCGTCGACCGGGATGCCGATATCTCCGGAGCTCGGCGGCGCGCGGCCGATGCCCCGACCACAAGGCATCCCCGCGACGCCGTACCCCGCGGGCACCGCGCCTGCCGCGTACGCGCGCGACGCGGCGGCCTCGTCGAGCTTCTACCCCGGTGGTTCGACGGCGATGCCGCACCAGCGCGGGTCGCAGCCGGCGATCCCGTCCAGCCGGCGCAAGCGCGCCATCGTGATCGGAGCGAGCGCCGCGCTCGCGGTCGCGATCGGCGTGATCGCCCTGGTGGTGACCAGCGGCGGCGGCGGCGGCGAGAAGAAGCGCAACGCCGAGGCGGCGCCGCCGCCGAACGCGCAGACGCTCGCAGATCGAGACCCACCCGCCGACGCGCGCGTCGAGCTGCCGCAACAGACCCCGCCGGCGCCCGACGCCGCGGCGATCGAGGAGCAGCTTCCGGATGCGACCACGGAGGTCGCGTCGCCGCAGCCGCCCGACGCCGCGTCTCCGTCGGGGCTCGACAACGCGTCGGCGTCCACGTCGGGCACCGAGTGCTTCGTCGAGATCGCGACCGCGCCGGCCGGCGCCGAGATCGTGCAGGACAAGAGCACCGTGCTCGGCACCTCGCCGGCCCGGCTCGCGCTGCCGTGCGACACCGAGGTCAAGCTGACGTTCCGCAAGCAGCGGTTCGTGCCGACCGAGCGCAAGGTCACGCCGACCCCCAAGGGGACCAAGCTGCGGGTCGCGCTCGCCAAGCCGACGCTCTCGGTGAAGGTGAGCTCGAACCCGACCGGCGCGACGATCACCGCAGGCGGCCGCGTGCTCGGCGTCACTCCGACGACCGTCAAGCTCGCCGCGTTCGAGCTCGCGACCCTCACGATCAGCAAGGACGGCTTCGCGGCCGAGACCCAGCGGGTCACGCCGAAGACCAACAACCAGACCGTGCACGCCACGCTGAAGCGCCGGTCGCGCGGCCGCTGATCAACGCGCGATCGCGGGCTCGAGGCCACGCAGCCCGAGGTCGCCCAGCTCGGCGCGCACCTTCGCCATGAACGCGGCGCCCGGATCCGGCTTCTGGTTGCGGTACCCGCGGTCGAGCTCGACGAAGTACGGGTGCTCGCGGAACGCCATCACCTCGTGGTGCCCCAGCAGGTGCGTGATCGGGAACCGCCCCGCGAGCTCGCGCACCAGCGCGGCGTTCGCCGCGACCTGCGCCTCGGTGAGTGGCCACTTCGCTCCATCGCCGACGTTCTCGATCCCGATCGCGAGGTGGTTGAGGCCGATGCAGTGCCGCGCGAACCGGGTCTCCGGCTGGAGCCGGTAGATCGTGCCGTCTCGATCCACGACGTAGTGCGACGAGACGTTGACCGCGCCAGCGCGCGCGAGCTCCGGCCGGCTCGCCTCGATCCGCACCTGGTCGAAGTAGCGGCGCGTCGCCTTGGCGGACCCACCGCCGGTGTAGTGCAGCACGATCGCGCGCGGCTCGATCTCGAGGTCGGTGGCCGCCGCCTCGCTGTGCCGGCGCCGATACGTGAGGGTGAGCCGCTCGCGCTCGTCGCTCCACGCCATGGGTGCGTCGACGATCGCGAGCGACGCGGGCGCCGCACCACCATCGACCGTGGCCATCGCCGCGGCGCCACCATCGACCGCCGCCATCGGCGCGCCGCCGCCATCGACCGCCGCCATCGCCGCGCCGCCGCCATGGTCGAGCACCGACGGTGACGCGCGGCTCGGAGATGCACCGGTGGGCGGCTGCTCGCCGTGCGTCTCGTCGGCGCGCGGCCGCTCGGAGCCGGCACACGCCGCGAGCAGGCCGCTGCCGACCACGATCGCGACGAGAGGCCCGCGCAGCACGCCCCGTCCTACCAGCCCTACTTCCAGAACGCCAGGCGACTCTTCTTGGGTGGCGCGGGCGGAGGTGTGCCCTTCGCGAGCGACAGGAGCTCGCCGGCGATGCCGAGCACCGAGCCGGGCAGCCCGGCGTTCGCGAGCAGCGCCTGGCTCAGGCGCTGCACCAGCCGCTCGACGGCATCGGCGAGCCCGGCCGGCCCACCGACCGAGCGCACGTCCTCGACCCACTCGGTGAGCCGCTGGCGCAGCACGCGGATCGCCATCGCATCGGCGCGACCACGCGCCTGGGCCTCGAGCTCCTCCGCGAGCAGGCGGAGCGTGTGCAGGTACGCGGACGCACCATCCGAGGACTCGGCTGCCTCGCGCTTGGCCGACTTCCAGAAGCTGGGCGTCTGAGGTGCAGGCGCGGGCACCAGAGGCACGAACGGTGCCGGCGCCTGCGCCGGAGCCGGGGGCGGCCGCACCGCGGCGCTGCGCGCGCTATCCGAGCTCTCCTCGGAGAGGCGCGGCGAGGCGCCCTCGCTCAGCGCCCCCGACACACGCGCAGCCATCGACTGCATCACCGGCATGCCGCCGGGAGGCACCATCCCCCGGGTCCTCGGCATGACCGTCGCCGCGCCCGCGATCGGGCCTGCCAGCAGCGGCTGCGAGGGCATCGACCAGCCCGATGGCTGGTCGCCCGGCTTCCGGACCAGGCGCGGCCGCCCAACGGGGTTAGCGACCGCGCTGCGATAGATAGCGATGAACGCGGTGAACCGCGACAACACGCCGTGGCGCTTCGACAGCGCGACGATGTCGCGCTCGAGGCTGCCGCGCGCTCCGGTCGCGTAGCGATCCTCCAGATCGCGGATCCGCGCGCGCGCCCAGCTCGCGAGCAGCGCCACGCCGGTGGCGAGCTCGGGGTCGCGGACGACCACCAGCTTCATCGGCTCGCCCAGTGTGGTCCCGGCGATCTCGATCGCGGCGCCGGCCGCCGCGCGCTTGCGATAGCGGCCGAGGATCGACACCGGCGCGCCGGCGTAGACGTCGGGGAGCTTCGACGGCGAGATCTCCGCCTGGTCGATCTCGAGCCCGACCGCGCGCACCGACAGCTCGGTCGCGACGGGCGCGCCGATCCGGCGGTGCACCTTCGACATCACGGCGTCGAGCCGATCCTCGGACTCGACCAGCTCGCACAGCCCGCCCCCCGCCGCGGCGAGCCGGCGCAGGAAGGCCGCGTTGACCGCGCGGTCGACGCCGAGGGTGAACATGCGGATCTTGCGCAGCGACGGCGCGAGCTCGCGCAGGATCGGATCCTCGTTGCCGACCTGCCCGTCGGTGACCAGCACGATCACGCGCTCGCGATCATCGTGGCCACCGGCGAGCATGTCCGCCGCGTGGCGCAGCGGCTCCATCATCTCGGTGCCGCCGCGGGCGTCCAGCTTCGCGAGCGCCTCGACCGCGCGGTAGCGATTGCGGTCCGTGGCATCCACCAGCCCGAACTGGGGCAGCGACTCGAGCAGGTTGTCGAACGCGAGCACCGAGAACCGGTCGCGCGAGGTCAACGAGTCGACCATCCGCGCGGTCGCGCGGCGCGCCGCCACCATCTTCCAGCCGTCCATGCTGCCCGAGCGATCGAGAACGAACACCACGTCGCGCGGCCGCCCACCCAGCGTGGTGGTGCTCGGCGGCACCAGCGTCAGCAGGAACGATCCGCCGTGGCCATCGGCATCATCGGCACACACGAGCGAGCTGCGCAGCGCCTGGCCATCGATTCGCCAGCGCAGGATGAAGTCGCGATCGAGCCGGTCGCGCATCTCGAGCTCGATGACCTGTGCGTCGCGCCGCGTGGTGGTGATCGCGTGCAGGCTGGACGCGACGTCGCGCACGCCCGAGTCCGCAAGCGCGACGCGGATCCCGAGCCGGACCGGGCTCGGATAGCCGGGGAGGAGGACCGGCGGCGAGATCCGAGAGGCGTCGGGGACCTGATCCGTGTCGGCGGCCGAGCCGAGGCCGGCCTGATCACCTTCGAGCGCGACGCCCGGGATGTAGCGCGGCGCGACCACGAGCGGGAACTGGAACGTGACCTGGCCATCATCGACCGGCAGCGGCCCGACGAGCGACAGCCGCACCGTCGCCGATTCGCCGGGCATGAGGTTGCCGACGCGCAGGGTGAACACGCCTGCGCGATCCTCCTCGGCGATCGCGGCGCGATGACCGGCGGCGATCGCCTCGTCGTACTGCTCGCGCGCCGCGCCGCGCTCCTCGACCACGCCCTCGATGACCCGCGCGCCGACCTCCATGCGGAACCGGTGCACGGCCGCGCGATCCGGCAGCGGGAACACGTACGTGGCCTCGATCGGCGCGCGCATCGTGTTCACGAACGTCTGCACGACCTCCACCGCGGCGATCACACCGGCGACCCGCGCGTCGACCTCGAGCGCGACCAGCGGCAGCGCCCCACGCTCGGTCTCGAGCGCCCCGAACCCTGCGCGTGGATCGCGGCAGAACCGAGCCACCTCGTCGTCGGTCATCAATGTCATCGGTCGTGCGGTCATGGTTCCTCTCCTCCAGCATTGGCGACGAGCCGGCACCGTGCCAGCTCGGTGACGAGTGGTGCCGCGGCCGCGCGGATCGCGCGGACATCGGCGGTCGACAGCGCGATGTCCTCGGACATCGCGATCGCGAGCGAGACCCCGGGCGCGAGCTCGAGCCTCAGCTCGATCGGTGCCGAGATCGGTGACGACGACGGAGGCGCCGGAGCAGCAGGCGTCGGAGCAGCAGCAGCCACCGGCGCCGCCGCCTCCGCTGCGACCGGCCGCGGAGCGCTCGCCGCCTCGCGCTTCCAGAACTCCGGCCGCGCTGCCGCCCTGCCCTTGCCGCTCGGCGCGATCGCGACACCCGACATCCGGGCGAGCGCCTCGTCATCCAGCGTCGGCCACAGCGCCTGGATCTCGGCGAGGCTGCGCCCCATCGTCTGCAGCCGCTTGATCGCGACCACCTGCGCGACGTGCTTCCGGCCGTACAGCGCCGTTCTCCCGCGGTGCGCGATCGGCCGATCGAGCAGACCGATCGTCCCGTAGTAGCGCACCGTTCGCTCGTCCGGGACGGCGCGGACCTGACCGTTGGAGGGCGCGGGTAACGACGCGATCCGCGTCGCCACCTGGGCCACCAGCTCGGAGAGGATCCACGACTCGTCCATGCACCCTATGTAACACTGTCATCTGACAGTGTCAAATGGCAGTGAACCGCGGCCTCGGACGAATCGTCAGCTGCGCAGCCGTGCGAGGAACCGATCCGCCTCGCCGCGCAGAGTCTCGGCGAGCAGCCGGAACTCGCGCAGCCGCGCCGACGACGTGCGCCACGCCAGGCCGAGCGTGCGCCCCGGCACCGGGTTCGCGAACGACGCCACGGCGACCGGCCCCTTGGGCTGAACCAGCGACGCCGCGGCGGCCTCGGGCAGCAGCGTCACGCCGAGGCCACCGGCGACCATCTGAACCAGCGTCGGCAGGCTGGTCGCGCGGACCTCCATCGATTCGATCGCCCCGCCGCGCGTGCACACCTCGAGCGCCTGATCGCGCAGGCAGTGGCCGTCCTCGAGCAGCAGCACGGTCTGATCATCGAGGTCGCGCTCGTTCAGCTTGCCGCGCTTCTTCACGACGTCCGCGGCGCGCGGCGCCGCGAGCACGAAGGACTCGCGCGCGACCGGCGCGGTGGTCACGTCGCCGGGCACCGGGATCGCGAGGAACGCCGCGTCGAGCTGGCCGGCGCCGAGCTGGGCGAGCAGCCGATCGGTCTGGTCCTCGCGCAGGATCAGCTCGAGCCGCGGGAACTTCGCACGCACCACGGGCAGCAGCGGCGGCAGCCAGTACGGCGCGACCGTCGGGATGACGCCAAGCCGCAGCGGGCCCACCAGCGGCTCGGCCCGCCGGCGCGCCGCGTCGCTGACCGCGTCGATCGCGACCAGCGCGGCGCGGGCCCGGCCGACCACGTCCTCGCCGGCCGGCGTGACCAGCACGCTGCGCCGGTCGCGCTCGAACACCTGGACGCCGAGCACGTGCTCGGCGCCCTGCACCTGGGCGGACAGCGCCGGCTGCGAGATGCCGAGCGAGCTCGCGGCGCGGCGAAAGCTGCCGTGGTCGGCGACCGCGACGAGGCTCTCGAGCTGACGGATCGTGGGGCGCTCCATGATAGGAGCATCCTATCAAACCCATCGACCTGTGCAATTGGACTTATCACCGGGCAGAGCCCATGGTGGTTTCAACAACGACGCAACCCTCACCTGGAGACCTCGAGAAAATGCTCACCATCGGAGACCTGTTCCCCACGTTCACCGCCAAGGCCGTCGTCGGACTCGACCGCGGCAAGGAATTCGCCGACCTCACCAACGACAGCTTCGAAGGCAAGTGGAAGGTCTACTTCTTCTGGCCGAAGGACTTCACGTTCGTGTGTCCGACCGAGATCGCGGCGTTCGGCAAGCTGAACCGCGAGTTCGCGGACCGCGACGCGCAGGTGCTCGGCGTCTCGACCGACAACGAGTACGTCCACCTCGCGTGGCGCAACGCCCACCCGGATCTGAAGGACCTGCCGTTCCCGATGATCGCAGATCTCAAGCGCGACCTGTCGCAGGCGCTCGGCATCCTGGACAAGCAGGAAGGCGTGGCCCTCCGCGCGACGTTCGTCGTCGACCCGCAGGGCGTGATCCGGTTCGTCTCGGTCAACGATCTCAGCGTCGGCCGCAATCCCGCCGAAGTGCTGCGCGTGCTCGACGCGCTGCAGACCGACGAGCTGTGCCCGTGCAACTGGCAGAAGGGCGACAAGACCCTGACTGCCGCCTGAGGAGAGCCATGACGATCGCACGACTCAAGGAGCGACTCCCCGACCACGCCCGCGATCTGCGTATCAACCTCGGCGTGATCGAGGGCGCCACGGCGCTCTCGCCGCAGCAGGCCTGGGGCACGGCCCTGTGCGCCGCGGTGACGGCGCGCAACTCGGAGGTCCTGGCGGCGATCGCCGCCGAGGCCGCCGCGCACCTGACGCCCGAGGCCACCGCAGCGGCCCATGGCGCGGGCTCCATCATGGGGATGAACAACATCTACTACCGGTTCCTCCACATGATGGGCGCGGACTCGGAGTACGCGCAGATCCCGGCGCGCCTGCGCATGCAGATCATCGGCAAGCCCGGCGTCGACCACGTCGACTTCGAGCTGTGGTGCCTCGCCGCCTCGGCGATCACCGGCTGCGAGATGTGCACGCGCGCGCACGAGAAGACCGTGCGCGACAAGGGCGGGACCAAGGAGCAGGTGCACGAGGCCGTGCGGATCGCCGCGGTGATCCACGCCGCCGCGGTCACCCTCGACGCGACGGCGCCCGCCGCGCCCGTCCCGGCGTGACCTTCCGAGCTCTCGAGCCGCGCGCTCGAGGGTTCGCGAGGCCCACGCCGCGTCAGGCGGGCGGCGGCTGCGTGCCGGTGCGGCGCCGCTTCGCGCCCTCTTCGTCCGTGGTCTCGGCGGCGGCCGCCGCGGGCGCCTCGCCGCCCTTGCGCCGGCCGTTGCCGCCGGGGGCCGCGACCGCGGGGCGCTCCTCGGTCTTGTCGGCCTTGGCGGCCTCGGCCGGGTCCTCGGGCTTGGCGGCCTCGGCCGGCGGCGCCACCGCGGCGGCGATCGCGGCCTCCTTGTTGGGCTCGTCGCCGACCGCCAGCTCGCACTCGCCGAACAGCACCTCCATGCCGCCCTTCTCGGTGCTCAGCGAGACCTCGAGCGTCTTGGCGCGGATCACCGTCTTGTCGCGCACCTTGCCCGAGATCTTGACCGCCTCGGCCTCGACCTCGCCCGCCACCTCGCCCGCCGAGCGCAGCTCGACCACCTTGACCTTGCCGGCGACCACGCCGCTCGGCGTGACGTGAATGACCGGCCCGGCGACCTGGCCCTCGACCTTGCCCATCACGACGATCGGACACTTCGACGACAGCGTCCCGATGAACTCGGTCCCCTCCTCGACGAGGGTGTGCTTGCCGGTGGGGAGACCATTCTTGTCGCTCATCGCTTTACCTCGTTCCTCTCGGGTTGGGGCGGGACGATCTTGACGCGCAGCTGGCAGCCGTTCTCGAACGCGAACCGCGTCAGCTCGGCGTTCTGCGCGACCGCCGAGACCACCGCGCCCTGCGCGCTCACCGAGAGCTGGCGCGGCCCGACGATCCCCGGGCTCTTGCGCTCGAAGAACTTGCCGTGAACGGTGACGAATCCGCCGCCGACGATCTCGCAGTCGGCGAGCACGCCGGCGGCGCCGATCACCAGCTCGGTCTGATCGCCGAGATTGATCGTGCAGTTCTGGAACAGGCTGTCGATCTCGACGCGCGCGCCGGGATCGAACTGGAGCGTCGCGTTGCGCAGCACGTCGCCGCGGCCGAAGTAGCGGCGGCGGATCTCGGCCTCGGGCGCGGCGACCACCGGGGTCGCGACGGCGCCGCGGGTCAGCAGCGACGGGATGACGCCGTTCTCGACCCGCTGGGTGCCATCGCCGGCCGGGCTGAGATCCAGCCACTGCACCTCCACGGTGCCGAGCGGCGTGCCGGTGCCGACCAGCCCGGCGACCTTGGCGCCGGTGAGCCGCACGCCGGCCAGCTCGGCGCGCGCGAACGACGCGAAGCGAACGTCGGAGTCCGCCAGGTTCGCGCCGGTCAGGTCCGCGCCGGACAGGTTGGCCTTGACCAGCGACGCGCCGGTGAAGTCCACGTGGCGCAGGCAAGCGCGGTGCAGCGACGCATCATCGAACACCGCGCCGGGGAGCTTGGCCTCCTCGAGGTTCGCGCCGACCAGGCTCGCGTTGCCGAACCGGGCGCGCGCACCGGACGCGCCGCCGAGGTAGGCCTCGTCGAGCTCGGCGTGGGTGAGCACCGCATCGGTGAGGTTCGCGCCGCCGAGCTTGGCGGTGGCGAGCTGCGCGTAGCTGAGCTGGGCGCCTGTCAGGTTCGCGCCGGTGAGCACCGCGCCCTCGAGGTTCGCGCGGTTGAGGTTCGCGCCGGAGAGGTTCGCGCGCTCGAGCTTGGCGCCCTCCAGATCGGCGTTCTCGAGGTTCGCGCCGGTGAGGTTGACCCCCACCAGGTACGCCTCGCGCAGCGTCGCCCGGCGCAGCGACGCGCCGGAGAGATCCGCGGCCTCCAGGTTCGCGCCGTCGAGGTCCGCGCGCTCGAACGCCCCCTTGACCAGCCGCGCGCGCGATAGATCGACGCCGCGCAGATCGGCTCGATCCAGCTTTTCGCCGCGATGGATCCGTTTCAGCACCTCGTCACGAGATTGACCTGCCATCGGTTCTCCTAGGGTCGCCCGGGCGGTTGAGCAGACAGGTAGCGATCGAGCATCGCGATCCGATCCTGGAACGAGAGCCGCTCGAGCTTGGCCAGCTGGTCGCGCTCGCCGAGCCGCGCCAGGGCCACCACGATCTTCTGATAGGTCTGCTCGCGCTCCTTGCGCAGCGCGCGCTTCTTGGTCCGCGCGTCCTCGGTCCAGCCGTTCGCGGCGTGGTTGAAGTCGTCGTTCAGCAGGCTGAGCATGATCAGCAGGTCGCCGAGCTCGCGGCGCTCGGCCGCCGCATCGCGCACCGACACGGCGGCGGCGGCGGTCGCGCGGTACGAGCGGAACTGCTCGACGATCGCGGCGGCGAGCTCGCGCCGGATCCCGGACACCGCGACCACGTCGTCGGTGTTCGCGCTCATCAGCGCGTCGAGCCGGTTGAGCCCGACCGCGAACAGCTTCTCGATCGTCGGGCGCTCGACGCCATCGATCTGGCACAGCAGCGCCTCGACGATTACCGGCTCGCGGCGATCGCGCTCGGCGTCGAGCTCGAACGCCTGCGGGATCAGCTCGATCAGGCGCTGGTAGCGGCGGAGCAGCTCGGCCTTGCCGTCGCCGGCGATCCGGGTCCGCTCGGTGACCGCGAGCTCGACGGCGGCGCAGAACTCGTCGAGCGCCGCGCACAGATCGGCGAGCTCCATCTGGGCGGCCATCGCGCGCAGCGAGCTCAGCGCGGGCCGCGTCGATTCCATCCACGCGGGGTCGGCGTCGCCGTAGCGCAGCTCGAGCATGACGTCGCGGACCTGCGCGACGTGGACGACCGCCACCTCGTTGAACACGCCGCGCACCGCGGCGAGATCCTCGGCGGTCGACACGCCGTCGTTCGACGACGGCGACTTCGCGAGCTCGATCACCTGCTCGAACGCGTCGGTGATCGAATCGGAGTGCGCGCGGCGCGGCGGCGCCGCAGCAGCAGCTGCGGGCGCATCTGTCGACGTGGGCGCATCCGTCGGTGCGAACGCGGCGACCGCCGGCGCGGGCGTGGCGATCGTTGACGCGTGTGCCGCGGGTCCACCTGCCGCGGCTCCGGACGCGTGTGCCGCGGGTCCACCTGCCGCGGCTCCGGACGCGTGCGCCGCGGGCGCGTGTCCCGCGACGGTGGTTGCGAGTGCCGCCGGTGCGGGGGCCGCGACGGCGGTTGCGGGTGCCGCCGGCGCGGGGGCCGCGACGGCGGTTGAGGATGTCGCGGTTGCGGGCGCCGCGGGTGCGTGTGCCGCGGGCGCGTGTGCCGCGGAGGCGTGTGCCGCCGGTGCGGGTGCCGCGGCCGCACGCGGCGGTGGACCGGGCGGCGCGGTGCGCGGCGACGCGATCGGCGCAGGTGCAGGTCCT
>JBQCJR010000479.1:0-5618 GCA_051952595.1 Kofleriaceae bacterium | reverse complement strand
GGTGTCCTCGGGGTACGCGCCGACGACGGAGGGCGTGCCGTTGCGCTCGGGCGGCCGCAGGTTCGCGGGGCGCTCGGAGGCAGCGGCGAGCCACGGCGTGAGGCGCCGCGGATCGGGGTTCGGCCGGCCGTCGAGCACGAGCCCGCCGCGAAACGCCTTCTGCCACTGATCGATCGTCGGCAGGGTCTTGCCGAGGTACTGGCAGTAGCGGGTCGCGGTGAAGAACGTCACGCCGACGATCGGCGACCAGCCGCGGCCGGGGCCCTCGAGAGCGAGATAGTCGCCGGGCGCGGCGGTGTCGCCGCCGGTCAGCTCCGTCAGCTGCTCGTAGATCTCGAACGCGTTGCGGGTCACCTCGGTGCGATCGATCGCGAACGCGGGCAGCCGGGCGAGCTCGTCGCGCGGCGCCGAGCCGTTCTCGCGATTGACGTGGCGGTAGAACTCTCCCTCGGGGATCTGGACCATGTCGGCCCGCGACGCCTGGCAGGTCGGGATCGGGATCCGGATCCGCCGCGGCGGCGTGGTCCGCTGGGTGTACCCGGGCACGTGCTGGAGGTAGAGCCGGCTGCTGGGGCAATCGCCGCCGCGCTGGTCGACCTCGAGGAACGCGGGCCCGGAGCGGGCCTCCACGGTCTCGACGAGCACGCCGTCGCGCCAGCCGGGCGTGCCTCGCCGCACGTCGCCTTGGCGGCCCTCGGCGTAGATGCGGCCGGGGCTGCGCGGATCGTCGGGATGGACGGCGCGGAGCCGCCACGCGAACGGCGGCAGCTCGGCGGGCGAGATCCGGCGCTGCTGGACGGGATCCCAGTCGAACGGCTCGAGCTCCAGCTCGAAGATCCCCATGTCGGCGGCGGCGAGGCGGACCTCGGCTTGCTGGCGGAACGCGGTGATCGCCGCGACGGCCGCGACGATCGTGGTCGCGCCGAGCACGCCGACCACGCCGCCGATGATCCAGCGGCGCCGGCGACGGGCGTGGCGGGCGCGCCGCGCGCCGGCGTCGAGGAACCGCCGCGCCCGCGTGGGCAGCGCGACGTTCCACGTGGTCACCTTGCGGATCGCCTCCTCGAGCGCCGCGCCGGACCAGGTCTCGTCGTCGCGGGGGCCGCGCTTGCTCCACAGGGTGGAGGCCTGATCGAGCTCGTGCACGAGCAGGCGCTGCTCGTAGGTCTCGTCGAGCCAGCGCGCGAGCTGGGGCCACGCCGTGGCGAGCGCCTCGTGCGCGAGCTCGATCCGCGCGTCGTCGTGCTCGGCCTCGCGGCTGGACACGAGCAGGCGGTGCTCGAGCAGGCGATCGATGACCACGCCGGCGCCGGCCCCCATCGCCTCGGCGAGCTCGCTGCGCCAGCGAGGCCGGCGGGTGCCATCGGCGTGCACGAGCTCGAGCAGCACGCCGCGCACGAGCCGGACCTGGTCCGACGACAGCTGGGCCATGAACCGCTGCGCGTGGGTGGCCAGGGCGCCGCTCGCGCCGCCGATCGCGTCGTACTCGCGGGTCGATAGGGTCCGGGTCGCGAGGTCGCGGCGGTCCCACAGCGCGCGGCACGCGAACTGGAGCAGCGGCAGGCCGGCGGGCTGACCGGCAACGTCGTCGACGATCCGCGCGACGAGCTCGGGGGCGTCGACGCCGTAGCCGACGTTGGCGAGCGGGCCGGTGATCGCGGTCCGCAGATCGGACAGGCCGAGCGGGGGCAGCACCAGCACGGCGCCGAGGTGCCGGCGCATGTGGAGCGGCTCGGCGAGCCGGCCGACGAAGTCGTCGCGGATGGTGAGCACGATCCGCCACGGCTCGTCGGCCATCGCGGCGAGCGCGAGGCAGTCGCAGAACGCGATCGCCTCCGCGGCGGCGAGCGTGAACGCCTCCTCGAACTGGTCGACGAACACGAGCACGCGCGTGCCGCGGCGGGCGCACGCGTCGGCGAGCGCGAGCGACAGGCGGGCGGGGTGGGCGCGCAGCGACGCGGCGAGCCCGGCCGGGTCCTCGGGCGCGAGCACCTGCGCGAGGCTCTCGAACGGCGACGTGCCCGGGCGGAGGTGGAGCACCGTCCAGGTGGCCAGCTCCTCGAGGCGCGGCAGCAGGCCGGCGTACACGAACGAGCTCTTGCCGATCCCGGACGGGCCGACGATCGGGACCAGGGCGCGCGTGCGGAGCTGCTCGAGCAACGCGTCGAGCTCGGCCTCGCGCCCGAAGTAGTAATCGGCGTCGGTGCGCTCGAACGCGGCGAGCCCGGGGAACGGGCAGCTCGCGTCGTCGAGTCGGGCCACGCTCGGGTCGAGCAGCGCCGAGACCCTGCGCGCGAGCTCGTCCGCGGTGGGGCGGGCGGCCGGGTCCCGGGTGAGGCAGGCCCGGACCACGGCGAGCCACTCGCCGGTGGGCTCGGCCGGCAGCGCGATCTCGTGGGTGCCGAACGCGAACGCGCGCAGCGCGTGATCGGTGAAGGGGAGCGCGCCGGTGATCAGCTCGTACAGGATGATCCCGAGCGCCCACACGTCGATCGCGCCGGTGGGTGGTGCGAGGCGCCAGCGCTCCGGGGCCATGTAGGCGGGGGTGCCCGACGCGGCGTCGGTGCCGGTGCCGACGAGCCTGGCGAGCCCGAAGTCGACGACGCGCACCCGGCCGTCGTGTGGGATGACGATGTTCTCGGGCTTGAGGTCGGCGTGCACCAGGTCGCGGCGGTGCGCCACGTCCATGGCCTCGGCGACCGCGCGCACGGCGCGCAGCGCCTCGCGAACCGAGAGCGGGCCGCCGCGGATCCGCGCCCGCAGCGACTCGCCATCGACGTACTCGAGCGCGAGGAACGGCCGGCCCTCGAACTCGCCGACGGCGTGCAAGGTCACGATGTTGGGGTGGCTGAAGCTCGCGGTGGTCCTGGCCTCGTCGAGGAACCGGTCGAGCCCGTGCGCCTGGATCACCGCGCGCTTGAACAGCTTGAGCGCGACGCGGCGGCCGAGCGTCACGTCCTGGGCGAGGTAGACCTGGCCCATCGCGCCCTCGCCGAGCAGCCCGCGGATCCGGAAGCCGTCGACGCGGGTGTCCGCCGCGAGCACGCCCTCGGCCTCGTTGCCAACCTGGTCTCCCGAGAACACCGCCGAGATCCACGATCTCAGCGAGGTCGCGCGGAAGTCAAGGTGCCTGTCAAATCGACTGGACAGCGTGGGTCGCGCGATCCGCTGGACTGGACAAATCACCACGTGACTTCGCGCGACTGGACGTGGCTCGCCGGTTGCTTCGTGTCGGCGCCATGCCGCGCCTCGTCGCCAGCTCGTCACCGCTCGAAACCTTCAAGGACGCCGCCCCACCCAACGGCCCGAAGCTCGAGGACTACCTGGAGCGGGTCGCCAAGTACGTGCCGGTCGAGATCATCGGCGCATACATGGCGATCCGCGGCGCGTTCCCGGCGCACGGCACCAAGGACGGGCTGCCGATCGCGGTGGAGATCGCGGTCTACCTCGCGTGCCTCGGGCTGACGGCGCTGTACCTGATCAAGCTCGGCGGCGACGTGCCGCGCAAGGCGACGCAGATCGCGATCGCGTGTGTCTCGTTCGTGGTGTGGACGTACGCGATCGGCGGGCCGTTCTTCTGGGGCGCGCTCGAAGCGGCGTCCGCCACCCGGATCGTCTATCCGGGGCTCGCGGGCGCGCTGGTGGTGCTGTGGTCGCTGGCGGCCGGTCTGGTCAAGCCGGAGGGGGCGTCGTGAGGGCCGTGCGAGGCGTCCTGGTGCCGTGTGTGATCGCCGCGCTCGGCGCGTCCGCGCACGCGAGCCCGTATCGGCTCGTCGCGATCTACAAGGGCAAGAATCCCGATCAGACCGACAAGACGCTCGAGGTCGCGATCCGGAACGACGCGCTGCTGCCGAGCCGCGCCGACGGGCTGGAGCTCGAGCGCGTGGCCCTGCGGTTCGAGCGCGCGGGCCTGGGCGCCGTGACACCCGGGATGTTCCGCAACTTCTCGATGGCGCTGTTCCAGGGCCCGCGGAAGCACGGGACGGCCTCGGTGCTGGCGACCGAGATCGATCCGACGGCGTCGCGCGACCTGCTGCGCTGGAAGGATCTGCACGAGCGCCCGCGCGTGAGCTACTTCGACGTGGACGTGCGCGGCAAGCTGTCCGCGGACTTCCTGTGCGCGCAGGAGCTCTATCTCCGCCAGCAGTTCGGCGAGTCGTGTGCGCCGAAGCCCAAGGCGGACGACGCGGCGGGCAAGCCCGCGTGCGCGACGGCGCCGGGGCTGTTCGTGGACCCGAGCCAGCGGCCGTCCCACGGCCTGTTCGTCGACGGCGCCGAGGTGCTGTTCTCGTTCTGCAAGGCGAAGGACGGCGCGCGGGACGGCAACGTCCACTGGGGCGAGGCGCTCAAGGCGGGCACGTTCGGCAAGGCGGACGACGCCGACAAGCTCCAGGAGCTGCACAAGCAGCGGCTGCACCGCATGCTGATCAGCAAGGGCGTGATCTCGAAGTTCGTCAGCCCGTACGCGGCGCTGCACAGCGGCCCCGATGCCGAGGGCCAACCGGCCAATCTGTACATCGAGGAGAAGTTCCAGTTCGGCATCCGGCTGGTCGGCGAGCTGTTCGTGCTCGAGGAGACCGACCACAGCCGGCCGCACAAGGTGAGCGAGGTCGTCGACCAAGGGTCGTCGATCGTGGTCAGGGCGGACGGGGGCGGGGTGGGCGATTGTCCCGATCTCACCGAGTTCAAGTACGTGCTCGAGACGCCCGGCGACGAGCGCGCCACGATCGACGAGGTCCCGGTGCGCTACCGCGAGGGCTGCGAGGTCGCGCTCGCGGTCGATCTGAAAAAGTACCTCGACAAGCAGGTGAAGCTGAAGGTCCTCCAGAAGATCGACGACAAGGAGCTCGTGCTGGTGGAGCGGCCGTTCAAGGTCGCGAGCCTGGGCTTCCAGTGGACGATGCCGGTGGTCAGCGAGGTGGTCGCCGCGCTGAACGCGAAGGCACCGGCGGACCTCACCGCGTCGTCGTCGCTGCCGCTCGGGATCGCGCTCGGCCGGGGCGCTCGGGTCCGCCTGGCGCTGTCGTTCGCGTTTCGCGCGTCGTGGAACACCCGCAGCTTCACCAACCTGTCGCGCTACTTCGCGATCTACGGCCACGCGACGGTGCTCTCGGATCCCGACCACGGCTACGAGACCGAGCTCGCGCTGGGCGCCGGGGCGGCGGCGTTCCAGTTCTTCCACTTCGGCTGGGCGATCAGCATGGCCGACAATCACCGCAACTACTTCTTGCTCAGTGTGGATATCAAGGACTTCTACAAGTTCATCACCGCCGAGCGAGCCGACTGACGCGGTCGGGCCGTGACGAACCTGGCGATGGCAGAGGTCGACGAGCTCGTCGCGAAGATCGCGCCGACGCCGGTGAGCGTGTTGCTGCTCGGCGAGACCGGCGTCGGCAAGGACGTGATCGCCGAGCGGATCCATCGGCTGTCGCGGCGCGCACACGGGCCGCTGCTGCGGCTCAACTGCGCCGGGCTATCGCCCGCGTTGCTTGAGAGCGAGCTGTTCGGCCACGAGCGGGGCGCGTTCACGGGCGCGCTGCAGACCAAGCACGGGCTGCTCGAGGTCGCGGCGGGCGGCACGGTGCTGCTCGACGAGATCGGCGAGATGTCGCCCGCGC